>NZ_JBHSOF010000034.1:0-63419 GCF_042656005.1 Kitasatospora misakiensis
CCACGCCGCCCGGGACGATCACCGGCCGGCCTTCCGAGGCCACCAGCAGGTGAGCGAGCACCCGGCCAGCCGCCGCGGCACCGGCCCCGTAACGCCCGCGGGTGCACAGATCCCGGTTTGCCCACCACCGCGTTTGGGGTGCGGGCCCAGGGTCCCGGCATGACAAGGCCCACCGCCGTCACGGCCCGCGCTCGCACTACCGTAATCCCTTTGCCGCCGCGGACGTCCGCTCGGCCTCACCGCGCAGGGCGCGGTCTCAGATTGCAGGCCCAGCGACCCTCAGAATGGGGAACCGCGGGCAGATTTCAGGTTCTCGGGTCAGAGACAGAAGGTCGTCTGGCGGATACCCCTCCCGCTGAACTGCCAGAGCATACTCTCTTGCCTGGGACAGGTTGAGCGCAGGTGCACATCTTCTCAGGTGGCGGACCGCCGCGATCTGCCCACCTTCCTGGAGCGCCGCACGCGTGGACTCGACAAGTTCGTCCGGTCGCCGGATCCCCTTGAATTGCTCACGGAACATCGCCTGCCAGTCTTCGGTTCGAAAAGTTTCTCCCGGGATTTGATAGATTCTTCCGTCTTCACCGTCGGGCGTGGGATTATTTTTGAATCGGGCAGAATGCCAGGCGACGATCCACCCCACAGGGGTCTCACGGACCCCGATGACCGCCAGCTCTTTCCCGGCCTGTTGCCTTTCCATCAGCAGGGCCTCGACAAGCGCGACGGCCTCGAGCCTGGGGATACTAATTTCCAAACCCAAACTCCGATCCCAAAAGGCGGGCATCCAACGCGGGCAGCTTCCCAGGCAGCCTCAAGCGCACGGTCCCCCTATAGGCCACCCGGACGAACCGGGCGGCCGATAGGGATTCATAATCTTATGACGATTCCCCGGGATTCGTTGCCCCAGGTCCGCACATCACTCACGATTCCGGACGCCCGCACCCTCGTGGCGCGGCGCAGCGGCCTTGGTGCGATGCGGGTCGGCTCGTGCACCGTCGGGGCTCGCGCGCCCCCCTGGAGTCGCCGCTCCTCGAACGGCTCCGTGAGGTTCTCGGGTCGGCCGGAGCGCCGGGGTGGTGCGGGTCAGATCCAGGTGTAGTTCTCGTCCGTGATCGGCTCGAGCTCGAACCTGTGCACCGGGGCGGTCGGCGTGTCGAGCTGGGCGATCTGCCTGCCGATGGGCGGGAAGAGCGGGAGGGCGTCGACCGTGCGGTAGTCGTGCCACTCGACGGTGCCGAGTTCGTGTCTGCCGTCGGGGAGTTCGTCGAACTCCTGGGTGGCGAGGCGGGCGCGGACCTCAGGGGTGACGTGGAGGCGGTAGATCAGGTGGAACTTGCGGGGCGGCGGGGTCGGGCCGGGGCGGGTGATCCGGGCGTCCGCCATCCAGATCAGCTCCGGGGCGGTGGAGGCCAGGTCGCGGGCCGAGGCCGAGTTCCTCCTCGAGCTCGCGCAGGACGGCCTCGCGGTAGTCCTCGCCGTCGTGGACGTTGCCGCCGATGGTGGTGTAGTGCACGGAGTCGGCCCGGTCCCGTCGCAGCAGCGCGACATCCGTGCCGCAGAAGACCAGGCCGGTGACGCGGACCTTGATCCTGCTGAACGGCTCGGGCGTCTCGCTTCGGTGGCGCTCATGGGCGTGGTTCTCCTCGGTGGGGATGGTGGTGCGCTGGAGCTGCCCGCGGGCCTCCCGGCTCAACGGCGGGGAGGAGTCGGCGGGTTGAGGAGGTCCAGCTTGCTCCGGGGAAGCCGTGAGCGTCTCGTCCCCGCGGCGGTGTTATCGGGGTGGTGCGATCAGGTGGCGCAGGGTGTCCTTGTGGAGTTTGCCGGCGGGTGTGCGGGCCAGGGTGGGGACGAGGCGGAACTCGCCGGGGGTTTCGCGGGGGGAGAGGCGGGTGAGGCAGTGGGTCGTCAGGTCGAGGGGGGTGGGGTGGCCGGTGTCGGGGTGTCGGGGGACGACGAGGGCGATCAGGCGGGTGCCGAGGGTGTCGTCGGGGACGGGGACGACGGCGGCGTCGGCGACGGCGGGGTGGTCGCGCAGGGCGGTCGTGGCGCGGTCGGTGTGCACGTTCTCGCCGCCGATGACGACCATGTCGTCGGCGCGGCCTTCGAGGTAGAGGTAGCCGTCCCCATCCAGGCGGCCGAGGTCGTGGACGGTGCGGAAACCGTCCCGGTCGGACGGGCCGGCGGTGAGGGTGAGCGTCGGGGGCGCCGAGGTACGCATGTACACCGTGCCGAGTTCGCCGGCGGGAAGCACCTCGCCGCTGGGCTCGTCGAGGATCCGGACGCGGGTGAAGAAGCCGCGCCCGACCGTGCCGGGGCGGCGCAGCCATTCGTCGGCCCGGCACAGGGTGACGCCGATGCCCTCGGTGGAGGCGTACATCTCGAAGAGGCGCTCGGCGCCGATCGCGTCGATCCAGGCGTGGCGGGTACGCGGCGGGCAGGGTCCGGCCGTGTGCAGGACGCCGCGCAGCGCGCCGAGCGCGTGCGGGGCGCCGGCCAGCAGGGGGGCGAGCAGGTGCATGTGGGTGGGTGTCAGCTGGGTCCACGCGGGGCGGTGGCGGGCCATCGCGGCGAGGACGACGGCCGGGTCGAACAGGCGCGGGGCGAGGATCGTGTTGCCGCTGAGGACCGCCTCGACCAGGTGGGTATAGGGGGCGGCGTGCGACCAGGCGCCGGCCACCAGGTGGGCCTGGCCGGGGCGCCATCCGGTCTGCTGGTAGAGCAGCGGCGCGCCCCTGGCCCCGTCCCAGGCGGGTGCGCCGGGGCGCAGCACCGGTTTGGGGGTGCCGGAGGTGCCGCCGGTCAGCAGCACCGCACCACCCCCGCCGCCCGGCCCGAAGGCGACACCCCGGCGGGGTGCGGGGGCCAGGACGGTGGCGTCGAGGCCGGTCACGGCTTGGCCGGTACGTTCGGCGATCGCGCGGGCGGCGTCCTCGACGGCCGCACGCGGCAGGGCCGGTTCGGTGACCAGCGCGGTCAGCCCCGCCCGCAGCACCGCGAGCAGGTCGACCAGGGCCCGGGCGCCGGTCGGGGCGGGCACCAGCACCGCCGCCGTGCCGCGCGCGGGCAGCCGGCCGGCCGCCCGCGCGCTGGCCTCGTCCAGGGCGCGCCAGGTCAGCGTCTCCTCGGCGCCGAGGTGGTCCACGGTGATGAGCGCGGCGCGGGCGGGACGGTCGCGGGCGAGGTCGCGCAGCCGCTGGTCGAGTCCGATCAAGGCCATCGCCCCTCAGCCCTTCGCCACGACCGTGTGGACCAGGTCCGCGATCCGCGCGACATCGGCCGCGCCGATCCGCTCGTTCCACCACAGCACCACGGCCCGGTCGGTGAACCCGCGCATGCCGTCGAAGCCCTCCGCCGTGGCGGGGCGCCGGCCGGTGGCCGCGGCGCTCTCGCCGACCAGCCGTACGGCGTGGCGGTCGAACAGGCTCTTGGTGAACAGCGGCAGGTGCAGGTAGCAGGGCTGGACGACGGCCCGTCGCGCGTCGAGTTCGGCGTCCAGGCGCTCCCGTACACCCGGCAGGCGGTGCGGGTCGACGCTCAGCAGGTACTTCCAGTACGTCTGCACCTCGCCGACGCCGCTGCTCGGCGTGGTGAGTGCGGGGATGTCGGCGAGGGCGGCGGACAGTTCCCGCGCGCGGGTGATGCGGGCGGTGACGAAGCCGGTGAGCTTGTCCAACTGCGCGCACAGCACGGCGGCTTGGAGCTCCGTCATGCGGGCGTTGGCGCCCACGATCGGGTGGTCCTCGGTGCGGGAGCGGACGCCGCCCTCGACACCCTTGTTGATCCACGAGCGGACGGGGGCGATCAGGCCCGGGTCGTTCACCAGCATCAGCCCGCCCTCGCCGGCGGAGATGTGCTTGGTCTGCTGGGTGCTGTAGCAGGCGATCGCGCCGAAGGTACCGACGGGGACGCCGGCGTGGCGGGCGTCGTAGGCCTGCGCGCAGTCCTCGACGATCAGCAGGCGGTGGCGTTCGGCGATCGCGGCCAGGGCGGTCATGTCGCACGGTTTGCCGACCAGGTGGGTGACGACGATCGCCTCGGTACGCGGGCCGACCGCGGCCTCGACGGAGGCGGGGTCCAGGTTGCCGGTGACCGGGTCGACGTCCGCGAAGACCGGCACCAGGCCGGCCGCCACGATCGGCGCCACACCACCGATGTCGGTGAGCGGAGTCGTGATCACCTCCGCGCCCCGGGGCAGGCCGAGAGCGACGAGCGCGGCCTGGATGCCGGAGGTCGCGGAAGAGCAGGCCACCGCGCCCGCGGCGCCGTAACGGGCGGCGAACGCCTCCTCCAGCCGGCCGACGAAGCCCCCGGAATCGGACAGCAACCGCCCGGAGGTCAGGACCTCGGTCACCGCGGCCAGCTCCTCGGAGCCGAAACTGTGGCCCGACGCGTCCTCCTCACAGGGGATCCAACGCCCCGCGGGCGTCTCACCGGTGGGTGTCACCGTGGCGGGCGTCTCGTCGGTGGATGCCTCATCGGCCGGCTCAGTGGTGGGTGTCTCAGTGGTCATGGCCCCACCAGTCCTGGTCCGGGAACTCGGCCGTCACCAGGGCCGCCGTCTCGTCGATCAGGGCGATCAGCTGCTCGCGCTGGCCGACCAGGTCCGCGGCCGCCTGCGCCGGGTAGAGGATCCGCGTGATCCGTTCCTCGGCCTTCGACGGGAGGATCGAAAGTGTGGAGAGCAGGCGCAGGTTGTTGCCGTCACCGGGGTAGTACGCGCGGTTCAGCGCGGCCAGGACCTGGACGACGTGGTGCACCAGCTTCGTGGTCAGCCCGGCGAGGAAGACCAGGTCCCCGCGCCGCGCCTTGTTGCGGTAGTGGTAGTCGCCCCGCCAGTACAACAACGCCGGCAGGTGACGGCGGATCGTCGCCAGCCGGACCGCGTCCGGATACGGCACCAGCAGCGAACGCCACCGGCCGACCAGATCGTGCGCGTCATAGATCGGCACCTGCCGGGCCAGGTCGGCCAGCGGATGGTAGCCCCACACCGTCCAGATCAGATCGTCGGGCACACCGTGACCGGCCAGCCAGGAGTCCACACACGCGTCGACCTCCCCGACGGTCCGAAACCACGGCTCGTCCAGGACCACGCCGCGCTCGTCCCACCGCCGACGCAGCGCCTGCCACCGGGCCTCCCAGCCGGGGCCCGCGTCCGGGCGCGGCTTGTCCGAGTAGAAACGGAAATCGACGTCGGAGAGGGCATCCGAGGTGCCCTTGCTGATCGAGCCGCTCAGGGTCAGGGCGAAACGGCCGGTGTCGTAGTCGCCGAAGACCTCGAGCGCCTCGGCGGCGGCGTCCAACACCGTGCGCGACAACTCCCCCGCGGCAGACGCAGGAACGGCGCCCTCGGGCACGGCGGCCTCAGCCGCGGGCGCGGCGGACTCAGGCACGGCGGGCACGGGCGCAGGCACAGGGGCGGCGGGCGTGGGCACGGGCGTGGGGGTCGGTTCCAAGGTCTCTCCCGGGGTGCTCATGCGCTGCCCGCCCCGGCGGGCGGGGCAGGTGCGCGGGTCATAGGGGCAGGCGTGCGGGGCGCGGGGTCGGTCGTGAAGTCGGACGTCGGGTCGGGCGGGGGGTCGGTCGAGGTGTCGGTCGGAGGGTCGGGCGTGGGATCGAGGAGGGCGTCGCGCTGGCGGATGTACATCCGCGCGTACACGTCACCACGCGCCATGAGCTCCTCGTGCGTGCCCGCCTCGTGGAGGCGGCCCTCGCGCAGCACCACGATCAGGTCGGCCGAACGGACGGTGGAGTAGCGGTGCGTGATGGCCAGCGTGATCGTGCCGTGGGCCGCCGCGCGTCGCCGGGCCAGGGCGGCGTTCTGCTCGAAGATCCGGTGCTCGGCGATCGGGTCGAGCGAGGCGGTGGGCTCGTCGAGGACCACGAGGAGCGGGTCCGGGCGCATGCACGAGCGGGCCAGCGCCAGGCGCTGCCACTGTCCGCCGGACAGGTCCGTGCCCTCCCCGGCGCCGCCGAGCCGGGTCTCCAGCCCGCCCCGGTGGCGGGCGAGCACCTCGTCGGCGCCGCCGAGTCCGACGGCCGCGAGGATCCTGGCGTCGTCGTCCAGCGCGCTCAGGTCGCCGATGCCGACCGCCTCGCGGATGGTGGTGGGCAGGCGGACGTAGTCCTGGAAACACGCGCTGGTGCGGGTGCGCCAGGCCCGCACCCCCCAGGAGGCCAGGTCCCGGCCCTCCACCGTGACACTGCCGGCAGTGGGCTCGTACATGCCCGTCAGGACCTTGACGAGGCTGGACTTCCCGGACCCGTGGGCGCCGACCACCGCCACCAGGGACCCGGCCGGCAGATCCAGATCGAGGCCGCTCAGGGCGTCGCGTGCGGCGCGCGGATAGCGCAGGCCCACCCCCCGCAGCGAGATCCCGCCGGCCAACCGGACCGGCAGGTCGCCGGCCGCACCGGCGGCGGAGTCACCACGGCGCACCTCGTCCACGATCGACTCGTGGATGCGCGCCACCCGGCCGCCCCGCACGACCTCGGCGGTGCCGTTGACCATCGCCACCGCGATGCCCTGGAACTGCAGACAGACCGTGATCAGAGGAACGGTGTCCGCCGCCGGCATCGCGGCGCGCCCGATACCGACGTAGAGGATCGCGATGAAACCGGCGCTCAGCACCAGCCAGGCCACCGCGAGCGCGCGCCCCGCCGCCACCTGGCCGCGCAGACGGATCGACGCGCCGCGGTCGGCATGACGGTGGTACTCCTCCAACACCGCCGGCATCGCACCGCTGACCCGCAGTTCGCTACCCGCCGCCGGGTCCACGACCGTCGCGAGCAGACTGTGCGCCGTCCGCTCCCACCGCGAGGCCCCGTCCTCGGCCCGCGCCGAATGCTCCAACGCGCGGGCCGAAGCGTAGACCAGCGGCAGACACAGCGGCACCAGCAGCATCGACAGGCCCGGCCCGGTACCGATCGCGGGCAACGTCAACGCCAGGCCGGCGGCGACGACCAGAAGCTGGGCACCGCCGGTGAACGCCGACACCACCACCCAGCCGTTGAGCCCGATCCGGATCCGGTCCAGCGTGTCGGGATCCTCGAGATGGTCCACACCCAACCGCTCCGCCACCGCCCGCAACAGGCGGGTAGCCAGACCCAGGCCGGCCTGTTCAAGGATCTCGATACGCAACAGGTAACTCTGGAACAAAGCCTGCGCCGACAGCGCCAGAGCGCACGTGGCGGCGGCGGCATAGCCGAGGGCCTCGGCGGTGTGCCCGTCGGTGACGGCGATGATCAGATCACGCAGGAACCAGGCCAGCAACGGCTGGCAGAGCGCGAGGCCCACCCAACACAGGATCAGGAACTGGAACTCACGACGCCGGATGGCCCACAGAATCCGGGCCGTCTCACGAAGCAGGACCAGATTACGGCGGATCGTCTTCACGGGCGGTCCCTGACCGGCAGCACGGGTGCGTTCCCGGGTACGTGCGCGGGGGCGGGTGCGTCCGCGTCCTCGGGTGTGCTCGCGTTCTCCGGTGTGTCCACGTTCCCGGGTGCGTCCGCGTTCCCGGGTGCGTCCGCGTTCCCGGGTGCGTTCTTGACCTGGGATGCGCCCACGCCCGCGTCCATAGGTGCGTGCGCGTTCCCGCGTGCGTCCTCGGGTGTGCTCGCGTTCTCCGGTGTGTCCGCGTTCCCGGGTGCGTCCGCGTTCCCGGGTGCGTTCTTGACCTGGGATGCGCCCACGCCCGCGTCCATAGGTGCGTGCGCGTTCCCGCGTGCGTCCTCGGGTGTGCTCGCGTTCTCCGGTGTGTCCGCGTGCGCGTCCGCGTCCGCGGGCGCGCCGGTGGGGTCTTCGTCGGCGCGGTAGTGCTCGGCCTGCGCGGCGTACATGCGGGCGTAGCCGCCGTCGAGGGCGATCAGCTGGTCATGGGTGCCGGATTCGGCGACGGTGCCGGAGCTCAGCAGGACGATCCGGTCGGCTCGGCGGGTGGTGGCGAGGCGGTGCGAGACGATGATCACGGTGGCGGACGCGGTGAGTCGGGCGAGTTGGCCGAGGACGAGTGCCTCGGCTTCGGCGTCGAGGTGGGCGGTGGGTTCGTCGAGGACGATGATGTCGCGTCCGGCGTGGACGGCGAACGCGGCGCGGGCCAGGCCGACACGCTGCCACTCGCCGCCGGAGAGCTGCACGCCGCCGTCACCGCCCGTGCCGAGGCGGGTGTCCCAACCGTCGGGCAGTCTGGCGAGCAGGTCCTCCAGGCCGAGTTCCGGCAGGACGGCGTCGATGAACTCCCGATCGTGGCGGCGTTCCGGTGCGCCGAGCACGACGTTCGCCCGCAGCGACAGTTCGTAGCGGACGAAGTTCTGCAGCATGACCGCGACACGCCCACGCCAAGCGGTGGCGTCGACGTGGCGCAGGTCGGCGCCGTCGACCGTGACCCGCCCGGTAGTGGGCTCGTACAGGCGGGTGAGGAGCTTGGTGACCGTGGACTTACCCGCACCGTTCGGGCCCACCAGAGCGAGCGTCGAGCCGGGCGCGATATCGAGGTCCACGCCGTACAGAACGCCGGCGTCGGTACCGGGATAGTGGAAACCGACATCCTCGAAACGCAGCCGCGGCGGGGCAGCGGAAACGACCGCCACAACGGGTGCGCCCTGCCGGCGAACGCGTTCGGCCTCGGCACGACGCGTACTGACCTCAAGGACCTCCGTCGCCGCGCGGTGAAACGGCCGGGCGTGTTCGATCGCGAGGTTCTCACCCCCGGGCTCCGCCAAACGCCAAGCCGTAAGAATCGCCGCCAACGCCGACACCGGCGCGGCGCCCGACAGGTCGTGACGCGTCACCACCAGCGCCAACGCGGCGAACATACCCGCGGCACCGATCGTGAAGGGAAGCCAACTGGTACGACTGGCCCGACGCCGACCCCGGGTCACCGGCTCGAAACGCGCCGCGGCCGCGTCCAGGAAACGACCCAGCGACCAGTCCGCGAGACCGAACACCCGCAACTCCTTCGCCGCGGCCGGATCGATGTGGAACTGCCGCCAATACTCGTACCAACGCGCGGGCACCCCGACCAAACCCCAGGACTCGTAGAGGTAACCGAAAGAACGCTGCTGCAACCGACGACGCAACACCAACGTCACCGCCGCCACCAAAGCCGCCCACACGGAACGCTCCGCCACGATCACCAGACACCAACAACAAGCAAACGCCTTGGCCGTGAGCGACACAGCGGCCGCGAGCGCGTTCGCGGGAGTGTGTCCACGCTGATCATCACCAAGGACCGCCAGATTGCCACGCATCGTCGACGTCTCACCGTGCTCGATCGTCGCCGGCCGATACAACGCCCGAATCACACGATCACGGAACGCCACATCGATACCACGCACCAACCACGACTGCACCGGATCGACAGCGAGTTCCAACACCCGCTGAACAGCAAGCAGAACACCGAGCAGAAGCAACGCAGACAACACCACACCAGAACGCCCCGAACCACCCGGACGATCCACCGCATCGAAAACACCCGCGAAAGCACCCACCAAAAACACCGGAAACACCGCCTGCACCACATGAACACCAACCAAAACCGCCAAACGACGCCAACCCGCAACCACCAACAACTCCCCATAACGACCCAAGACACGCACGAAGGGGCGCACGCTCACACAGCCCGTCGCAGCCGGCGAACAGCGGCAGCCAGTTCGGCCCTGGTGAGGTCTTCCAGGAAGGCGTGTTTGCCCAGGTCGATCGGGACCGGCAAGTGCTGGGCACCGTCACGGTGATGCACCACCTCGGCGAGCGCCGTCCAGAGTTCGTCGACGTCCTCGAACGCTCGATGGCGCACCGGCAGCGCACAGCGCCGCATCACGGCGGCGATGTGCGGGAGGGTCTCGGTGGCCAGCAGACCTCGCCCGGCAGCGATACTCGCACCGAGCAGACAATCCAGAGCGACGGCGTGACCGTGGTGCAGGCCGGTACGCATCTCGATCAGAGGGCTGAAACTGTGGCCGAAGTCGACGCGGCGGGCGAGGTTGTCCTCCCACAGGTCGTCGCTGAGCTCGGCGACCATCAGCTCCAGGGCCTGACGCATCAACGCGGCGGCGTCGGCGCTGGTGGCGAACCACTGCGGACTCCAGTCCGCGGGCAGCCGGGCGAGTCGAGCGAAGAGGTCCTCGGAGGCGATGAGGGCGAGTTTGAACACCTCACCGAGACCCTGGGAGATCTGTTCGGACGTCTGGGTGGCCAGGAAGCCGTGGTCCACGACGGTCAACGCGGCGGGCCAGAACGTCCCGAGCCGGTTACGGAAACCGTTGTGGTCGACACCGGTCTTGATCGCGGCCGAGACGTCCACCTGCGCCAATAACGTGGTGGGCACACGGATGTAGGGCACACCACGGCGGTAGATACTCGCGGCGAAGCCGACCAGGTCGCACAGGACACCGCCGCCGATGGCCAGGACGGGGCTGGAGCGGCGCGGTATCCGGCAGGCGTCCATCGCCTCGACCACGCGCAGCGTGGCGTCGAGGGTCTTGTTCTGTTCGCCGGCGGGCAGGCGCAGGATCCGGTGCGCGCTCTCGGCCAGCAGGGCTTCGATCGCGGGCCCGTACGTGGGCCAGAGCGCCTCGTCCACCACCACGAGCTGTTCGCCCGTGTGTTCCTGAAGCACCCTCCGCAGTGGGCCCGTCGGCGCGAGCGCCTCGCCGCTGGCCACCACCGAATACCGGTGATGTCGGTCGCGCGAGACGGTGATGGACATGACCCTCCTCGAAAGACATCGGATGAATCAATGAGGCTGCGGACTTATTACCAACCATGAGGTGCCACCAGACCCCTGTCAAGCCTCAACCCGGGGAGTGAGACGCGGCATTGTGCCCTTGACAGGTCGTTCACAGCTTCGACTAAAGTGCCGATACATCCGATGACTGATGCTCATTCAGCGTTCAATCCCGGAGGGGGGAATCTCATTGCGAACCGCCCTGGTGACCGGCGCGGAGCGCGGTCTCGGTCTGGAGACCGCGCGGGCCCTGCTCGGACGCGGATTCGCCGTCGTACTGGGGGTGTTCGACGTGGCGGAGGGCGAGCGGGCCCTCGGTGAACTCGCCCCGTTCGGCGCCGTCCACTCGGTGCGCCTGGACGTGCGCGACGATCGCAGTATCGACGAGGCCTTCATCCAAGTCGCCGAGCGCCACGCGGCGTTGGACGTCCTGGTGAACAACGCCGGGATCACCGACACGGCCTCGGCGGCCGAGGTCACCCGCGACCAGTTGGAGCGGATCTTCCAGGTGAACGCGTTCGGCCCGGCGCTGGTCACCAAGGCGGCGCTGCCGCTGCTGCGGAAATCCAGCAGCGCGCGCATCGTGAACGTCTCCAGCGGTGGCGGCTCGCTCGCCCGGGCCTCGGCCTTCGCCGGATCCGGCCTGCCCGCACTGCCGATCCTGGCCTACGCGGCGTCCAAGACCGCCCTCAACATGATCACGGTGCAGACGGACCTGATGCTGCGCGCGGATCCGCACCTGCGGCACATCAAGGTCAACGCGGCCTCCCCCGGCACCTCGGCCACGCACGTGAGCGGCTTCCAGGGGCAGCCGCCGGCCGAGGGCGCGCGCGTCATCGCGCAGCTGGCCACGCTCGGGGACGACGGGCCGTCCGGGGGCTTCTTCGAACTCGACGGGCCGCTGCCGTGGTGACGCCGACCGGGCCGACGCCCGGGGACCCGCCCACGGCCGGACGGGCGTCCGGGGACCAGCCCACGACCGAGCCAACGCCCGGGTACCTGCCGACGGCCGCCTCGCTCGCCGAGCACACCGCCCCGCCGTGGTGGCGCGAGGCCAAGTTCGGGATCATGGTCACCTGGGGGCCGTACTCGGTGCCCGCCTTCGCCTGCCCGGAGCACTCCTTCTACGGCTTCGCCGAGTGGTACTGGTTCTACCAGCAGGTGACGCCCGAGGAACTGCGGCGCCACATCCCCGGCTTCGCCGCCCAGTCCGGCCACCCGCACCTGGAGCACCACCGCCGCGAGTTCGGCGAGCACGTCACCTACGACGACCTGATCGACCGGTGGCGGGCCGAGGCCTGGGACCCCAAGGCGTGGATCGAGCTGTTCGGCGAGGCCGGGGCCCGCTACCTGGTCCTGGTCGCCAAACACCACGACGGCGTGGCCCTGTGGCCGAGCGCCACCACCGACCGGCACACCGGCGCGCTCGGCCCACGCCGGGACATCGTCGGCGAGCTGACCGCGGCGGCGGCCGGATCCCCGCTGCGCACGGGCCTGTTCTACGCGATGGCCGAATGGTTCAACCCGGCCCCCCGCCCGGGTCGGGCGGCCGACGCGGACGAGCCGCTGTTCGACCTCGCCTTCAACCACCGGCGCGAGGCCCGCAACGCCTTCACCGGCGCGCCCGTGCCCTACCGCGGCTACCGGCCCATCGGGGACTACGCCACCGACCACGTGATCCCGCAGATCACCGAACTGGTCGAACGCTACCGGCCCTCCATCCTCTGGTTCGACCTGCCCGGCGACGACGCCTACTTCCGCTCGAACCAGGTCATCGCGGACTTCTACAACGCCTCGGCGACCACCGCGCCCGAAGGCGTGGCCGTCAACGACCGCGCCGGATCCGCCGCGCACGGCGACTTCCGCAGCTTCGAGTACGGGCACGGACACGCCGCCGGCGGGCCCCAGGCGCCCTACGAGGCCTGCTGCGCGATCGGCATCTCCTTCGGCCACAACGACCAGGAGAACGAGGCCCACCTGGCGAGCGCGGCCGAGCTGATCGCCACCCTCGTGGACACCGTCGCGCACGGGGGCAACCTGCTGCTCAACGTCGGGCCGCGGGCGGACGGCACCATCCCGCCGGCCCAGGCCGAACGGCTGCGCGCCATCGGCCGCTGGCTGGCCGTCAACGGCGAGGCCGTGTACGGCAGCAGCACCTGGGAGATTCCGGCTGCCGGAGCACTGAGGTTCACCGTCGGCGCGGACGGTTCCCTGCACGTCGCCGCGCCCCCCGGACCGGCAACCGAACTGCGCCTGCCGACCGGCGCGACCGTGCGCGAGGGCGGCCGCTTCGAGCTGCTCGGCCACCCGCACGCACTGACCTGGCGGATCGAGGGCGGCCACGCCGTGGTCGCCCTGCCGGACACCGACCGCGTCCACGCCGAGGACGGGCCGCTGTTCGTCCTGCGCTACACCGGCGAGGAGGCCGACAGCCGATGACGGCAACCCTGGCGCACCGCATCCCGCTGCTCGCGGGCCAGCGCACCCACCTCTCGACGCCGCCCCAGTGGGGCGAAGTCGCCGTCGACACCGATGACCTGACGCTGGGTCAGGCACGGGACGCGCTCGCGGCCGTGGTAGGCCGCCACGAGGCGCTGCGCACGGTCTGCGCGCCCGCCGCCGGCGACTTCCAGTTCGTCCTCGACGCCCCCGAGGTGGAGTTCCGCGCGGAGGCGCCCGCGTCGTGGCCCGAGGAGCGGCCGCGCTGGTTCGCCCTCCACGACGCGCCCGCCCGGCGCCTGGTCCTGCGGGTCTGCCCGTCGCTGAGCGACCGGCCGGGGCTGGAGATCCTCGCCCGGGACCTGGCCGCGGCCGTCGCCGCGACCCGCACCGGCCGCCCCCCGGCGTGGCGTCCGGCACCCTCCCTCGCCGCGGTCGCCACGCGCGAGGACGACCCCCGCACCCGCGCGCGGCTGCGGGCCAACGCCCAGTACTTCCGCGGCCTGCTCGACCAGCCGTTCACCGGCCGGCCCGTCGTGCCGCGAGCGGGCGCGCACCACCGGTGGGCCCGGGCCGGCGGCGCGGTGGACGCCGCGACGGCCCGCGCGTTCCTCGCCCACGCGACTGCCATCGGCGTCTCCTGGCCCAACCTGCTGCGCGCGGCCTTCTTCCGCGCCGAGGAAGCGGTCTGGGCCCACGGGGAGATCGTGGCGGCCGAGGCCCACCCGCAGCGCGACGACGAGGAGCGGCGGCGCCTGGTCGGGCCGCTCTCGGTCACGGTGCCGCTCGTCCTCGACCTCACTTCGGCCCGCGATCTCGCCGCCGACGACTGGGCGCGCGCCCTGGACCGTACCTACCGCGAGGCACTGGGCCACCTGCCCGTGGACCCGGCCGCCCTCGGGCCCGACCCGATCGGGCGCCAGCGGCCGCACTACCGGCTGGACATCCGCGACCACAGCCCCCTGCCGCCCGCCCCGGCCCCGGCCGCACCGCCCACCTCGCCGACGACAGTCCTCCACATCGACCGCGACCCGCAGGGCCTGCGCTTCACCGTGGCCGAGCACACCGCCCGCTGCGGCGAGCACTCCCTGGACCTGCTCGCGACCTGCCTGACCGGCGCGATCGAGTCGTACGCCGGACTCACCGGCACCCCCTCGACCACGGTGCTGGAGGCCGCCGTACGGCTGCGCGCCTCGGTCGGGCCGTGGGCCTGCCTGGAGGACCGCGACGCCACCCTCGTCGCCTACACCGCGTCGACCCCCACAGCCCCACTCACCGACACCCCGGAAGGGCACCCATGAGCACGGCGATCCACGAGGCCATCGCCTCCATCCCCCTGTTCGCCGACGCCCACGGCCTGAAAGTCGAGGCGCAGACCGGGGTGCGGAGCCTCAACAACAGCATCTGGGTGGTCAGCACCGGCGGATCCGCGCAGCGCTACGCCGTGCGGCTGGCCGATCCGGCGAGCGCGGCGCACCTGGGCATCGACCGGGTGGAGGAGGCCGCGGCAGCCCGGGCCGCCGCCTCGGCGGGCCTCTCCCCCGAACTGCTGTACCACGACGCCTCGACCGGCACCATGGTGACGCCCTGGATCGAGGACGCGCGCGCCCCCGAGCGGGCGGAGCTCAACGACCCCGCCATGCTGCGCCGCCTGGGCGAACTGGTCCGCCGACTGCACTCCATCAGCGCACTGCCGGGACTGCCGGACCGGCCGGGCGGCGCGGTCTTCCGCCGCATCAGGCACCTGGTGGACGACGCCCGGCGCAGCGGCCTGGAGCTTCCGCCGTGGACGGGCGACGCGCTGCGGCGCCTCGCGGACGTCGAAGCGGCGAGCGCCGAGCGCGCCGTGGTGGCGCTCAGCCACAACGACCTGTGGGAGAACAACATCCTGGCCGCCGGGAAGCAGCTCTACCTGGTGGACTGGGAGTTCGCCGGACTCGGCGACGGCCTCTACGACCTGGCCACACTCTCGATGGCCGGCGGCCTCGACGCACGCGCGGACGCCCTGCTGCTCGACGCCTACGGACTCGACGCCCACGGGCTCGACGGCGCGCAGGCCGTAGCGGAGCTGGAATCGGCGAAATGGACGGTCCGGTTCTTCGAGGCCACCTGGTCGCTGGTGATGCACGGCCTCAAAGGCCCCCACGACTCCGGCTTCGACTACGCGGGCCACGCCAGCTACATGTTCTCCACGCTCACCGAACCCGAGAGCGAATACCTGCGGTTGTGGGCGTCGGTGCTGCAGACCCCGATCGGCCCGGACGACGACCTGGTGGCGGCGGGCGTCGACTCGCTGCGGGCGACCACGCTCCTGGCCCGGATCGCCGAGGAGTACGGGGTCGAACTGGAACTGTGGGACCTGCTCGACGCCGGCACACCCCGAAGGGTCCAGGAGATCGTGCGGGAAAGGGGCGGACACGCCGCCGGTGGCTCCGACCGGACCGAGGATCCTCGGTGAACTCCCTTCACGGCTGGCTCCGAACCGCCGCCACCCGGCGGCCTGACGCGCCGGCCTTCGTCGCCGAGGACCCCGACGGATCCGTCGCCGTGACCTGGGACCAACTCGCCCGGCGGGTCGCGGCGATGCGCGGCGGGCTGCGGGCCCGGCGCACGGCCGCCGGGGAGCGGATCGCGCTGTCCCTGCCCGGCGGGCCGGACCTGGTGGCCGCGCTGCTCGCGGTGGCTGCGGAGGGGTGCGTCGCCGTGGTGCTGCCCACCCCGCGCGGACGTCGCGACGGCGCCTACGCCGACCGGCTGGCCGGGGTGTGGGCCGACTGCGCGCCCAGCGCGCTGATCGAGACCCCCGCCGAGACGCTGCGGCGCACCGCGATCGAGGGCATCGAGGGCCTGGCCGCCGTCGCGTCCGTGGACCCGGCCGAACTGGCCGCCGCCGAGCCCGTGCACTCCCCGGCCGCGACCAGGGACGCCGACGCGCCGGTGATTTTGCAGTACACCTCCGGATCGACGAAGCGCCCCCGCGGCGTGGTGCTGAGCACGGCGATGCTGGAGGCGAACTGCCGGCAGGCGCGCGCGGTCTACGGCGACCACGAGGACGACGTCGCGGTCAGCTGGGTCCCGCTCTACCACGACATGGGGCTGATCACCGCCGTCATCCGGCCGCTGTTCTCCGGCCACCCCTCGGTACTGCTGCGCCCCGGCGACTTCATCGCGGAGCCGATCCGCTGGCTGCGCGCCGTCCACACGCACCGGGCCACCCTCTCCAGCGCCCCGGACTTCGCCTACGCGCACTGCGTGCGCAGGATCGCGCCGGCCGACCTCGACGGCCTGGACCTGAGCCGCTGGCGGATCGCGCGCAGCGCCGGCGAGGTCGTACGGCCCGAGACGATGGACGCCTTCACCGCGTTCGCGGCCCCTGCGGGCTTTCGGCCCGAGGCCTTCTGCCCCTCCTACGGCATGGCCGAGGCCACGCTCACCGTCACCGCGAGCACGCCCGGCACGCGCCCGCGCCGGCTGCGGGTCAGCCCCGCCACCCTGCGGCCCGGCGAGGTGGTCGCGCCTGATCCGGGCGGCCGGGAACTGCTCTCCAGCGGGCCGCCGGTGCCCGACACCTCGGTGACCGTGGCGGGCGCGGGCGGACGCGAGGGCGTCGTCGGCGAGCTGGAGGTCCACGGCCCCCAGGTGATGCGCGGCTACCTGCACGGCGCGAAGCGGGAGCCGGGCCGGGCCCTGCCCACCGGCGACCTCGGCTTCCTGCACGGCGGCGAGGTGTTCGTCCTCGGCCGGGCCGACGACGCGATGGTGCTCAACGGCGTCAACCTCTTCCAGCACGACCTGGTCGCCGCCTGCGCGAGCGTGGCGGGACTGCGGCCGGGCCGCGCGGCGGCGTTCGTCGACGACCGGGTGGCGGACCGGCAGGAGGTGGTCGTGGTCGCCGAGACCGTGCCCGGCCTCACGGTGCCCGGCGTCCAGGACCGGGCGGCGCTCACCGCCTCGGTCCGCGCCCGCGTCCTGGAGCGGCTCGGCGTCATCGTGGCGCATGTCGAGACCGTCGACGCCGGGTCGCTGCCGGTGACCACCAGCGGCAAGGTCCAGGTCGCCGCGATCCGCGCGGCCTGGCTCGAACGAAGGAGCGGATGACCGTGGCCGACCTCACCTCCGTGCTGGTCGAGACCCTCGAAGCGGTACTCGGCGTATCCGGGGCCACCCCCGAGACATCGTTCTTCTCGGCCGGCGGAACGTCGCTGCACGCCGAGATCTACGCCCGCACGGCCTCGGCCGCGACCGGCCGGACGATCACCTTCACCGATATCTTCCGACACCCGAGCCCGCAGGACCTCGCCGACGCCTTGACCACCCGGGCGGACGGGGCGGACACGACAGGCACGGCGGAGGCGGAGGCGTCGACGCGGTGGCGGCCGGTCAGCGAGAACCAGGCCTCGCGGCTGGAACGGCTGCGCCTGGCCGAACAGTCCGGGCGGCCCGCCTTCCGCGCCCACGCCGAGCTGCTCCTCGCCGGCTTCGACCTGCGCGGCCCGCTCGACGTCGACGCCCTCGACGCGGCCGTGCACGCGGTCGTCACCCGCCACAGCGCCCTGCGCACCCGCTTCCGGATCTCCGACGAGGGCTACGCCCAGCAGGTCGAACCCGCCTCCTACGGCCTCGAACCGGTGGACGCCCGGCACCTGCACCCCGCCGAGGTACTGGACCTGGCCTGGCGGCCCCTGGACCTGCGCTCCGGACGCCTCGCCCGCTTCCTGCTCGCCGACTTCGGCGAAGACCACCACCAGCTGTGGGTGACGGTGGAACACATCGTCAGCGACGGCGTCTCCTGCCACGTCCTGAACAACGCCCTCGCCGACGAGTACTCCCGACGCGCGACCGGCACCGCCGAGCCCGCACCCGCGCCCGCGCCCACGCCCGTACCCGCGCCCGCGCCGAGCGGCGACATCGAGGGCCACGACTTCGCCCGCCTGGAGAACGCCCTGTGCCAGGACGCGCAGGGCCGCGCCGCCGAGGAACACTGGCGCCGCCAGATCGGCGACGGACCGATCTGGCGACCCTACGCCCACCCCGACCTCGCCGGCCCCGGCCAGGACCGGGCCGCCGGCGACGTCCTGCTGGTACGCACCCGCCCGGCCGCCACCGGCCGCGCGCTGCGGGAGCGGGCCGCCCAGTACGGCACCACGCTGCACGCCCTCGTCGTCTTCGCCCTGACCCGCGCCGCGGCACGCGCCGCGGCGACCCGCGACGTGACCGTCTACTGGTACACCGCCAACCGCAACCTCCCCGGCGTCGCGACCACCGTCGGCTCCCTCGCGGGCCTGACCATGGCACGGGTGGCACCGGTACCGCACGGGCGCGGCGAGGCCGAGATCCGCGCGGTCGCGCGCACCGTCGCGGACTCGATGGCGTACGCGTTCCACCCCATCGAACGGATCGCCCGCCAACACACCACGCAGTGGCTGATGCCGGACGACGAGCCCTTCCTCGTCCTGCACGTCAACGAGGACACCCAAACACCCGAGCCGTCCGGGGCACGCGAGCCGCTTCGGTTCGCGGGCCTGCACGTGGCGGCGGCCGACGGCTACGGCCGCCGCGACCGGCGCGGCTACACCCTCGACGCCTCCGTCACCTCCCTCCCGTCCGGCTTCTCGCTCGGCCTGAGCTACCGGGACGGGATGATCCCGGCCGCGGCGGCCGCACGGCTGCTGGAGGGCTTCGCCGAGGAAATCGACCGCATCGTGGAAGGAGCGCCGTGAACCGGGCACCGTTGGACGAACGATCCCTCGCCCTGCGCCGCACCGCCCTGGCCTCGCTGGTGGCCACCGGCGGCGGACACGTCGGCGGGTCGTTCTCCGTCATGGAGATCATGCGCGCGCTCTACGACACCGTCGCCGTGCACGATCCGCAGGATCCGGACGCCCCCGGGCGCGACCGCGTGATCCTGAGCAAGGGCCACGCCTGCCTGGCCCAGTACACCCTGCTGGCCGAACACGGCTACCTCGACCCGGCCGAACTCGCCACCATCGGCAAACGCGGCTCCCGCCTCGGCGGCCACCCCGAACGCGCCCTGGTCCCGGGCATCGAGTGCTCCACCGGCGCCCTCGGCCACGGCCTGTCCGTCGGCCTCGGCATCGCCCTCGAACTGCGCCGCCAGGGCTCCGGCGGCCGGGTGTTCGTCGTCCTCGGCGACGGCGAACTCGGCGAGGGTTCCGTCTGGGAGGCCGCGATGTCCGCGAGCCACCACAAACTGGCACACCTGCACGCGCTGGTCGACTGCAACACCCTGCAATCGGCCGGCCCGACCGCGCAGATCCTGGACCCGGGCTCCCCCGCCGCCCGCTTCGCCGCGTTCGGCTGGAACACCGCCGAAGTCGACGGCCACGACCCCCAAGCCATCGCCGCCGCCCTGCAGGCCCCCCGCCCCGCCCCGCAACGCCCGCTCGCGGTGATCTGCCACACCGTCAAGGGCCGGGGCCTGGACCTCGCCGAGAACGTACCGACCTGGCACTACCGCATCGGATTCACCGAGACGGAACTGGAGTCGCTGTGGCGATCACTCGACGCCGACACCGACACGCGGCGACAGGGAGCCGACACATGAGCACGCCCACGGTCTGGGACGCGGTCCACCACGCGGCGCGCGACGATCGGCGGGTGGTGTTCATCGGCTCCGACCTGAACCCCACCCTGCTCGCCGACATGCGCACCGAACTGCCCGACCAGTTCTTCATGGAGGGCATCCAGGAACAGAACGTGATCGGCATGGCCGCCGGAATGGCACTCGCCGGCGCCCGCCCGGTCGTCTCCACCATCGCCACGTTCCTCACCCGCCGCTGCTTCGAACAGGTGCTGATCGACGTCGCCCTGCACGAACTGCCGGTCGTCCTGCTCGGCACCGGCCCGGGCGTGGCCTACCACCACTTCGGCCCCACCCACTGCGCCGTCGACGATCTCGCACTGCTACGCACCGTCCCCGGCCTGACCCTGCTCTCCCCCGCCTCGATGGCCGAGGCCGCGGCCCTGACCGACCAGGCCGTCCGCGGCGGAATCTTCGCCTACCTCCGGGTCCCACGCTACGAACCGGCCCCGATCGCCGCGGGCCTGGAGCCGCCGGTGATCGGCCGGGCGTCGCGGATCCGCGACGGCGCGCACGCGACGATCGTCGCGCTCGGCTCGCTCACCCCCAACGCCCTGGCGGCGGCCGAAGCCCTGGCCGAGGAGGGGCTGTCGGTCGCGGTCGAGCACGTGCACACGGTGCGCCCCCTGGATGCCGCGCTGATCGAGCGGGTCCGGCGCAGCCCGGTGGTCGTCACGGTCGAGGAGCACCTGCGCGACGGGGGCCTGGGCACCGAACTGCTGCACCACCTCTCCGACGCCGACGCCGACGACGCGGTCGGGGCTGACGACTCTGACGGCGCTGACGACTCTGACGGGGTGGGCGGCGGCCGGGCCGTCGAGGCCGCCCCGCGCATGCCGAGGGTGATCCGGATGGGCCTGCCCACGCGGTTCGTGTCCGGCTACGGCGGCTGGGAGGACGCGATCGGCGCGGCCGGCCTGGACGCCGAGGGCATCGCCGCCAGGCTGCGCGCCGCGCTGCGCCGGCCCGTACCGGCCGGCGCCGGTGCCGGTGCCGGTGCCGGTGCGACGGAAGGCGGCCGATGATGCGCCTGCGGATCCTGGCCGAGGCCCAGGACGGCGCCTCCTACGACGACCTGCGCGAGGCCGCCGTCCTGGCCGAACAGCTCGGCTTCGACGGCTTCTTCACCACCGACCACTACCTGCCCCTGCACGGCCGCCCCGCCCTCGTCCCCCCGCTGGACGCCTGGACCACCCTGGCCGCCCTGGCCCGGGAGACCTCCACCATCGCCCTCGGCACCCTGGTCACCCCCGCGACGCTGCGGGCACCGGGCCCGCTGGGGGTGATCGTCGCGCAGGTCAACGCGATGTCCGGCGGCCGGACGGAGGTGGGGCTGGGCGCGGGCTGGTACGAGGCCGAACACCGGGCCTTCGGCCTGCCGTTCCCGGACGTGGTGACCCGCTTCGACCGCCTTGAGGAGCAGCTGGAGATCCTCACCCGCTACTGGCGCGCCGAACCCGGCACGCGCCTGGACCACGACGGCCCGCACTACCGCCTCCAGGACTGCCCCGCCGGGGCGCAGGCCACCGCCCCCACCCCGCGCATCATCCTCGGCGGCCACGGCAAACCGCGCGGCCTGCGCCTGGCCGCCCGCTGGGCCGACGAGTTCAACATCGAGTTCCCCCGCCCCGGCGTCATCGAGCAGGTGGTGGGACGGGTGCGGGCCGAGTGCGCCGCACAAGGCCGCGATCCCGACACGCTCGCGATCTCCGCGGCGCACCTGGCCTGCGTCGGAGCGGACGAGGCGGACCTGGCCGGGCGGGCCGCGCGGGCCGGGCTGGACCTCTCACTGGACCTGGGGGGACAGATCGGCACGGTGGAGCAGGTCCGCGCAAAGCTGGCCGGGATCGAGGCGGCCGGCGTGGGCTGCTTCTACCTGCAGCTGCCGGACGTGCGCGACCTCGACCACCTGCGCGTCCTGGCCCGGTTGCGGTGAGAGCCGCCGTCCGCGCCCCTGCGCCGTCCACCGACCAACGAGAGGCAGGCGCATGAACCCGGGACCCGCCCCCGCGCGACGCGAACTCGCCTTCCACGCGGACAACGGCGGTACCTTCACCACCACCTGGGGTCAGCGCTACATCAGAGCCGAGATCCAACGCGTCGCCCCAGCCGACGAATGGAACCGGCAGTTTCGCTGCTACCTGCCCCCCGGCGAGGACGGACCGGTGACGGTGGACCACGCGCTCGCGATCGTGCGCACCCTGATCGAACGCCACGTCGCCCTGCGCACCCGGTTCCGGCTGGATCCCCTCGGCGGCGTCGCGGAGCAGATCGTCGACGCGGGCGGGCGGATCGGCGTGGACATCATCGCCGAAGCCGATCCCGACCGGTGCGAAGAGGCGCTCTCGGCACACCTGAACGCCTGGACCAGCCAACCCTTCGACCTCGAATGGGACACGCCGGTGCGGATCGCCCTGGGCGTGTGCGGCGCGGGCGCGCACCTGATCGGGATCGTCGCCCCGCACGTGAACCTGGACGGGGCCGGCACCGTGGCAGTCGTGGAGGACCTGCACCGGATCATCGCCGGGCGCACGCCGGAGCCGGTCGTGTTCGACCCGCTCGCCGCCGCGGCCGAGGAGAGCGGCGCGAGCGGGCGCGAACGCAGCCGGCGGGCACTGGAACTGATGCGCCCGGCCATCCAGGCCGCCGCCGACAACCCGCTGCGCACCGCACGCCACTCACCCGCCACCCCGATGGCCCAGGCCGCATCCCTGAGCACCGACCCCTTCCAATCAGCCCACGAATACCTGGCACGCAAACTCGCCCTCTTCGCCTCCGGCGCGATCACACTCGTCGCCGCCGCCACCGCCATCCACCGGGTCCTGGGCGTGGGGCGCACGGTGTTCAAGGTCGAATGCGCCAACCGCTGGTCACCCACCACCCGCTCCTACATCGGCCACCGCGCCCAACCCATCTACATCGCGGCGGCGGGCGACACCGGGGACACCGCGGCCGAGATCCGCGCCGTGGACCGGGCGATCCGCACCGCGGCACGCCACTGCCCCCACGACCCGGACGCCGTCCAGGCGTTGATCGAGGAGGCCGGCGCCGACACCTCGATCTTCTTCAACGACCTGCGCGCCCTCGCCACCGACCCCGCCCCGCACACCCCGCGCCCCGACCTCGCCGACGCGTTCCTGCACCCCGACGACGAGCCGCCCGCGATGCCCCTGATCCACCACGACCCGAACACCGTCGACTCCGGCCCGCACCGGATCAAGATGGCGATGCACCTGACCAGCCACGAGGACAGACTCACCCTCTCCCTCGCCGCGGAGGACATCTACCTCGACGCCACGGAGGTCTCCGCGCTGCTGCACGAGATCGGACGCACCGTGATCGACCTCGCCCGCGAACAGTACCGGTCAGCCGACGGAGCACTCCGAGACGGCGCCTGAGCCCCTTTCACGTCCCCCGGCCGACCTGGCGACGTCCACCACCCTCACCGACACCGGCCCGAGGTGAATCCCGACCACACGGCGGGTACACCGGGCGATCCCGACCGAAGCCCGCCCCCATCCGCGCGGCCCTCGACCAGGAGCTGACACGGTTTGGCGAACACGCCGTCGACGCGTCCATGGTGCTCATCGCGTTGGACGAGTCGGCCGAGTCCACGATGGTCACCGCACTGTCCGAGCGCGAGTGGGACGTCGTCGTCATCGGCGGCGGAATTCGCAAGCCGGAACCGCTTCTGCCGCTGTTCGAGCAGGTCGTGAATCTGGTCCGGCGGCATGCGCCAAAGGCCGCGATCGCGTTCAACACCAGCGGAGGCGACAGCGTCGAAGCGGCCAAGCGGTGGCTGTGAACCCGGGCTTGGCCGACATGTCGACATAGGGAACCTCTCGCTCTTCCTCCTGCGGGCGTGCCGAGACCACGTGAGAGGCTGGGCTTCGCCAGACGTCGCCGCTGTGAAGCCCAGCCGCAGAAGAGCGTGGGGACGGGAAGGACTCCGGGCAGGCGACCACGCTCCGGGCGGGCGGCGGTCAGTCCAGATCGGCGAGGAGTTGGAGCTCCGGAGGACCGGCCAGCAAGGTGGCGCCGGCGGCGAAGGCCTCGGCCATGTGCGGCGCGGCCAGGTGGGCGTCGAACTCCGCCCGGCTCGCCCACTGCTCGACGACCACCCAGGAGCCGGGGTCGAGCGGGTCCTGGTAGGGGCGGTAGAACAGACACCCCGGCTCGGCGAGCGTCGGCCCGACCAGCGACAGGGCCTGCGCCCGCACGCGCTCCTCCTGCCCCGGTGCGGCCTTCAGCCTGGCGACAGCGGTGATCGGTCCACTCATGGCGGCCCCCTCGATTCGGTGATCGTCAGCGATCACCGGTGGCCAACAGCACCGCGACACCGCCTATTCCGGCCACCGACGGGAGACGCGCGGGCCGGACTCGCATGGGCGGGGTGGGCGGGACGGGTCAGATCGGCTGGGCCGGGTGATCCAGCCAGGCGTGCCAGCCGTCCGGGGTGACGGTCAGTCCGAGACGCTCGACGCCGGGCTCGCCCGCTTGGCGCCACCAGGTGAGGGTCTGTTCGAAGTCCTCCCACAGGCGGCGCCCGCCGTACTGGCGGACCGGGTGCGCGTCCTCGCCGTCCCGGAAGGTCGCGGCGGACCAGGCCGGGGTGGTCAGGGAGTAGAGCCACAGGGTGCGGGCTCCGTCGTCGTGCGGCTGGATCGCGTGGACGACATCGCGCAGGCGCAGACCGGCGGCGAGGGGGAACGGGTCGAACCTGCCGTGCGGTGGCAGGACGGCGGTGGTGGTGTGGTCGGCGACGGTGCCGCCGCTGGGCGGGTTCTGCGGCCGGCGCAGGCGCTGGGAGCGCATCTTCATGAACTCCACCGGCTGGAGGAACGGCCCGCTCGCGGTGCCGTCGCCGGTCACGGTGAGGCGGACCAGGGCGTCGGCGTTGGAGTAGTGGGTGCCGAAGGGCGCCAGGATCAGCCCGCCGGGGCGGGTCTGCTCGATCCACGCCCGCGGGATCTCCCGCAGCCCGTACGTCGCGGTGATCCGGTCGTACGGAGCGCCGTCCCTCCAGCCGAGCGCGCCGTCCGCGCAGACGACGGTCGGGCGGTAGCCGGCCCGTTTGAGTGCGGCGCGGGCCTGGGCGGACACGGCGGCGTCGATCTCGACGGTGGTGACGTTCGCGTCGCCGAGCCGGTGGGCGAGCAGGGCGGCGTTCCAGCCGGTGCCGGTTCCCTGCTCCAGTACCCGCATCCCGGGCTCGAGCCGGAGGGCGTCCAGCATGGAGGCGACCAGCGACGGCATCGAGGTGGAGCTGGTGGGCACCGTGCCGGGCTCGGCGCCCTGGTGCTCGCCGTCGTCCCACTGGGTGACGATCGGGATGTCGGCGGCGGCCGCCGCCAGCCAGCCCGGCTCGTCCCCGGTCCGCGCCAGGGGCCGGCTCTTCCCGGTGGCCATGTCGTGCGCCCAGATCAGGTCCGGCAGGAACAGCGAGCGCGGGACGGCGTCGAAGGCCGGCGCCCACGCGTCGGCGACGGGGAAGGACCGCCCCGGCGCGGGGCGGTCCTCCTGCTCAGGTGCGAGCGTCACTTGCGGTGTCCCCCGTCCCCGGGCGGAGTGCTGCCGTCCGGGGACGGCGGGTCGGACGGCGGCGTCCACGGCGTGCCGGGGTGCCCGTCTCCCCCATCCCCGCCACCGCTGCTGTGGCCTCCGTCGATGTCCATACCGACCTCCTCGTCGTCGCTGTGATGGTGCCCTCCCGGGGCCCGGGAGGAGTAGAGGGGCGCCCCTGCTCACCCGCCGGGGATCGGGTGTCCGGTCCATCACGGTGGGCGACGAGGTCGACGGTAGGGAGTGAGCGGCCGGACACTCAACGAGGTTGCGCCATCTTGCGCGAAGTCACCCGAGAGTGGCTATCGCCGCCGTGATCAGCCGACGGGCACCGGCCCCGTGGACGGCCATGGACGCCAGGTCGGTGAAGGTGCGCACGTAGTCGGCGACCTCACGCGGCTGGGTGATCCGCAGGTAGCCGGAGGTCAACTCGACGGCCACCTCGGCCTCGTCGAACATGTAGAAGTCCTCCACTGGCAGGTGCGGCCGGTCGGACCCGGTCGGGATGACGCCGACGCTGACGAACGGACTGCAGGAGACGACGAGCAGGTGGCCGAGCTGGGCCGCCATCGTCTCCGGGTCGCACACCGCGGCGCGCAGCACCCACTCCTCGATGAGCAGGCCGAAGCGGTGCCGGCCGGAGAACAGCATCCGCTGGCGCTCCAGGCGGGCCTCCACGGCATCGGCGACGTCGTCGACTTCGACGCGGGCGCGCTGGATCGAACGCAGGACGGCGGTGGTGTACTCGGGAGTCTGGACCATGCCGGGCATGACGCGGCTGGCGTAGACGCGGAACAGGTCGGTGCGCCGGTAGAGGGCGGCCACGGACTCCTGGGCGGCGCGCAGCCCGCTGCGTTCCATGCGGCGCCACTCGGTGTACATGGAGTCGACCGCGCGGGTGGCGGCGATGAGGTCCGCGGCCTGGTCGTCGGCGTCGCAGGCGGTGCACCAGGCGCGCAGGTCGTCCTCGGAAGGGGCGGACTTGCCGCTCTGGATGCGGGAGGTCTTGGCGGGGTGCCATCCGCAGCGGGCGGACAGCTCGTCGCCGGTCAGGCCTGCGTCCTTGCGCAGGCCGACCAGGCGGGCGGCGAGGGCCTTGCGGGCCTCGGTGACACTGGACGACGGGGACGACGGGGACGAACATGGTGCTGGCTGCCCGGCGGGTGGTGGTGGACGGCTTGGTCGGACGGTGTACTGCCCGTGCGGGACGGCGCGGTCCCAGACCCAAGCCGGTTGCGGATCCTTGCACCCCTCACCGTTTCGCTCGACTGACGAACCGTCAAGGGCGCACGGGCGCAACCGGCCGGCACACGCCGGCCAAGGCGAGCCCTCCGACGCGGAGAGCCGACACCGGTACGCACTTCCTGCACTCGCGAGTGCCGATCAATCCTGGGTGCTTCGCCTCTACCAGGCATTCCAGAGCACACCATGACGGTGGCGGACCGGCGGTACATCTGCGCCGTCAAGGTCGTGGCCAGCGTGGTGCAGCCCGCGGATCCGCTGGGCGTCGAGTCGTCCCTGGAGCCGGGCGCGGCCCTCAGCCGAAGCGATCTCGGCGGAGAACGAACCCTTCCTGCAGTAGAGCACCATCCACTGCCAAGAGGTGATCCGGCGCAGCGTCTTCACCGGGGCAGGGCGACGGCCTTCACGGGCTGCTTGGGCCAGTTCAGCGTTCGCGTAGCGCAGGTCATGCAGGAACATGGACTCCGACGCGCCCTCTCGGACGCGGAGCTGCCTTGGAGTCGTGCGGACAGTTCGGGACATCGAGAGCCTCCGTAAGGCCCTCTGGGCTCTCCAGAGGTACCTACGGCGGGTGCGTAGTGGTCAGCACAACCCAACTCCCTTCGTCGGGCGGGAACACGCCGCGTTCCCGGCG
Organism: Kitasatospora misakiensis; assembly: GCF_042656005.1. Taxonomy (NCBI): domain Bacteria; kingdom Bacillati; phylum Actinomycetota; class Actinomycetes; order Kitasatosporales; family Streptomycetaceae; genus Kitasatospora; species Kitasatospora misakiensis. Next base: position 27,200 of record NZ_JBHSOF010000034.1, read on the forward strand.
CCGCAGGCCTCAGCACTGGCGGTGGCGTAGGTGTCTCGCTTGCGACTCACCGACCCGTGGAGGCCGCTCGGCAGCATGCTTGAATCACCGGATGATCGACTGGTCCACACTCTACGACGCCTACGGCCCGGCACACGCGATACCCGGGCTGCTGGACCGGGCCGTCGATCGTGACCAGGAGGCGATCGACCTGCTCTGGACACGCTTGTGCCACCAGGGGGCGATCACCCCCGCGAGCATCGCCGCATTGCCGCGGCCGGCGGAGATCGCGAAGGCCGAGGACACCGGGGACTGGGCGCTCGACCTGGCCGGCGCCATAGCGGGTGGACTCCTCCAACCCCACGGCGGCGACGAAGAAGTCGCCCGCTGTGCACCCACCCTCGCCCAGCTGCGGGCCACGGCCGCCGCCCGGCTGAGGCCTGGCCTGGACCGGAAGACCTACCTAGGCCGGCTGCGGGACATGCTCGCGTTCGACGGCCGGCCCCTGTGGTTCGAGAGCCTGGACGACTTCAGAGACTCCTTCGTCACCGTCGGCTGCCCCCACTGCGACGCACCGGTGACGATCGCGGTCGGCGACTACGGCTGCTACTCCTCGATCCGGGACTGGAATCTGGGGGACGTCCACCAGGTCCCGCTCCGGCCGGCCACCCCGCACGAGCTGGCCGGCACCGCGCGGATGCTGCATGAGTCGGCCGTACGGGATGGCCAGCAAAGACTCGCCTGGGGCCTGACGCACCTTTTCGGCCGGGCGGAATGCCCAGGATGCGGGAGTGTCTTCGGCATCGCAGACGAGTACGAGGCCGCCAACACGCCCGCCCCATGGCACTTCGCCCGAAGCCACACCAAGGACGCTCCCTGATCTCCGGCAGGACCTTGAAATCGAACACACCGACACCGACCCCTGGCCGCGGGCACCCCGGACGCCTGACCAGCCGGGAGACGGGCCACCACAGCGTCCTCAGGGGTGTGCCCGGCGGTGCCCCGACCATCAGATCCGGTCGGCGGGCGCCGGGCCCGAGGGCAGGTCATGATCCACATCGTGGTCCGGAGCCCGAGGGCCGCGCCAAGACCGCCGCCCGCGACGGCGCCGAGTGGGATGGTGGCCTGGTTGGCGAACATCGAGGTGGCCACCACCCGGGTGAGCAACGCGCGCGGGGCGTACGTCTGGCGAAAGCTGCCGAGGACGACGTTGCAGAGGACCGCCCCGGCCACCATGACGGCCGCGCCGATCGCGTGCAGGGCCGGCCGCCGGCAGCAGCAGGCCGAAGGGCGTGGCGTTGCCCTCGACCAGGTCGTCCCGGTGGAGGAGTTCCGGCAGGTACGCCTGGTAGGCGGCGGCGAAGGTGACCGCCGCGGTGCCGGTGAGTAGCGCGACCAGGAGCAGTTGGGCCATGGTCAGCACACCCAGCCAGCCGGCCACGCGAACAGGCCCGCCGGGGTAACCGGCCGATCCGGACACCGGCCGGCAGGCCGAGCAGCAGCCGGGGCAGCCCGACGAACCGCCCGGCCGGCCGCAGCGGTGTCAGTGTCGCGTGCCCTCGTGTGCCTGCCGTCGGGCGGCAGGCACACGAGGGTGTGCGGGGCGTTCTCAGTGCTCGGGTTCGGCCGGTGTGCGGAGGACGGCGACGCCGTGGGCGGGGAGTTCGAGGGTGTCGGCGTGGGTCTGGGCGAGGAGCAGGTGCTCCTGCCAGGTGTCCTTGGGGAGGGTGATGTGCTGCGGCTGGTCCGTGTGGTTGAGCAGGATCAGGTACCGCTGGTCGTCGCCGTGGCGGAGCGCGGCCTGGACGCCGTGCGGCAGGTCGGGCAGGACGGGGTGGACGTCGGCCTCGGCGGCGGCCCGGGCGATGAGGTCGCGCATGGTGGCCGGGTCGAGGCGGGTGGCGACGTAGCGGGCGGTGCCGCTGCCGTGGTGGTGGAGGGTGGCGGCGGGAGAGCCGTCGGCGAAGGCGAGTTCGGCGGTGGCGCCCTCCAGGCGCAGGTCCTCGCGCCAGAGGTCGGCGGTGCCGGAGACGGACAGGCTGCTGGTCTCGCCTTCGGCCTGCGCCTGGAACTCCTCCACGCGGATGCCGAGGGCCTCGCGCAGCGGGCCCGGGTAGCCGCCGAGGTGGACGCGGTCGAAGTCGTCGACGATGCCGGTGAAGAAGGTGGCGAGCAGGTGGCCGCCGGCGGCGGTCCACTCGGTGAGCCGGGCGCCGTCCTCCTCGCTGAGGAGGTAGAGGGAGGGGGCGACCAGGAGGCGGTAGCCGGAGAGGTCGGCGTCCGGCCGGACGACGTCGACCGGGATGCCGAGTTCGAACAGCGGCGCGTAGCAGTCGAGCAGGCGGTCGAGCTGGCGAAGGTTGTCCACGGGGTGCGAATCGAGTTCGAGGGCCCACCAGCTGTCCCAGTCCAGCAGGACGGCCGCCCGGTTGTGGACGCGCGATCCCGCCAGGTCCGGTGCGGCGGCCAGTTCGCGTCCCAGCTCGGTGATCTCGCGGAAGACGCGGGTGTCGGGTCCGGCGTGCGGGACCATCGCGGAGTGGAACTTCTCGGAGCCGCCGCGGGACTGGCGCCACTGGAAGAACAGCACGGCGTCCGCGCCGTGGGCGACCGCCTGCCAGCTCCACAGCCTCATCCGGCCCGGCTGCTTCACGCCGTTGGCGGGGCGCCAGCTGACGGCTCCGGCGGCCTGCTCCATCAGCATCCACGGGTCTCCGCCGCGTGCTCCGCGCAGGACGTCGTAGGCGAGGCCGGCGGCGATGTGGGCGCGCGGGTCGTGCGGGTCGGGGTAGGCGTCGATGCTGGCGATGTCCGTGCGGGGGCCCCAGGCGTGCTGGTCGACCGGCTTGAAGCCGGCCATGAAGTTGGTGGTCACCGGGATGTCCGGGGAGTGCCGGCGCAGGACCTCCCGCTCCAGCTCGTAGCAGGTGAGCATCGCCTGGTCGCTGAAGCGCTGGTAGTCGAGCTGCTGGGCGGGGTTGGCGACGTAAGGGGTGGTGCGTGGCGGGAGTATCTGCTCGAACCGGGTGTAGCGCTGGGCCCACACCTCGGTGGTCCAGGCGTCGTTGAGGGCGTCGATGTCGTCGTAGCGGCCGCGCAGCCAGTTGCGGAAGTCCGCCGCGGAGACGTCGCAGTAGCATGCGGCGACGTGGCAGCCGTACTCGTTGTTGATGTGCCACAGGCCGAGCGCCGGGTGGCCGGCGTAGCGGGTGGCCAGCTGTTCGACCAGGCGCGTCGCGCGGTCGCGGTAGACGGGGCTGGAGGGGCAGTACTGCTGGCGGGCGCCGGGGGACAGCCGGAGGCCGTCGGCGGTGACCGGGAGTATCTCGGGGTGCTCCTCGGTGAGCCACGGCGGCGGGGAGGCGGTCATGGTGGCGAGGTCGGCGGTGATGCCGCGGTCGGCGAGCTCGTCGAGCAGCCGGTCGTAGAAGGAGAAGTCGAAGCGGTCGCGCTCGGGCTCCACCTTGGACCAGGCGAACACGCCGACGGTGACCAGGTTGACCCCGGCCTCGGCCATCAGCTCGTAGTCCTCGGCGCGCACGGCGGCCGACCACTGCTCGGGGTTCCAGTCGCCGCCGAAGGCGAGGCCGCCCAGGCGCCTGCGCAGGCCCGCGGTGCGGTCGGTGGTGCGGTCGGTGGTGTTTTCAGGCATGGCTGTGTACGGCACCGCACGGGCGGGCGTGCGGGACCGGTGCTCCTCTCGGGGTGCGGTGGTGAGTCGGGCGTGCGGTGTCGCGGTGGTGGGTGAGGCGCGCGGTGGGGCGGTCGCGGGTCGGACGAGCGGCGTGGCAGTGGTGGGTCAGGCGCGCGGTGTGGCGGTGCTGTCGCGCACCACGAGCCGGGGCTGGACCTCGGCGCGGGGCGGGGTCTGCTGGTCGTGGTTGATCTGGTGGAGCAGGGAGGCGATGCACTCCTGGCCGACCTGCTCGAACTCCTGGTGGACCGTGGTCAGCGGGGGCAGGAAGGAGTCGGAGTCGGGGATGTCGTCGAAGCCGACCACGCTGACGTCGTGGGGCACCTGGCGGCCGCGTTCGTGCAGGGCGCGGATCACGCCGAGCGCCATCTGGTCGTTGGCGGCGAAGACGGCCGTGAGCTCGGCTTCGTCGGCCAGGCGCAGCCCGACCTGGTAGCCGCTGGCGGCCGTCCAGTCGCCGTAGGAGACCGGCGGCACCGGTGCGCCGGCGGCCTTGAGGGTGGCGTGCCAGGTCTCGGCTCGCTGCCGGGCCGAGGGGGAGTCCTGCGGGCCGGCGACGTGCCAGACCGTGCGGTGGCCGAGGTCGAGCAGGTGGGCGACGGCGAGCCGGGCGCCTTCGGCCTGGTTGGTGTCGACAACCGGGTACCGCTGGTGCTCGTCGCCGGCGATGATCACGACCGGCACGCCGTAGGGCAGGCGCAGGGTCGGTGTGTCGAGCAGTTGGGCCTGGACCACGACGATGCCGTCCACGGCTTGGACGGTCAGTTCGTGGAACGCCTCCTGCACGGCTTTCTCGGTGGAGGCCTCCACACCCATCAGGTTGATGCTGTAGCCGGCCCGGCGGGCGGCGGTGGAGATCGATTCGAGGGTGCGGGCGTTGCCGTAGGCGCTCAGATCGAAGCTGATCACACCGATCATGCGGAACTGTCCGGTGACCAGGGCCCGAGCGGCCGTGTTGGGCCGGTAGCCGAGGACGCTCATCGCCGCGAGGACTTCGGCCCGGGTGTTCGGGTCGACGTTGGTGCGGTTGTTGACCACGCGGGAGACGGTCTGCGCGGAGACGCCCGCCAACGCTGCGACGTCGGCCCTGGTCGCGGCGCGCTTGCGGCCGCTCTTCGCGACCGGGTTCGTCTCTTCGGTAGCCATGCCTGCATCCTTCCACTCCGCGTCGGGCCGATGAGGCGATGGTCACGTGAACACGGCTCGAAGTCAAGGAGTGGACGTCAATCCCATGAATAAATAGGAGAGGAGGGACAAATCGCCTCTTGGCAACGGGCGCGTAACGGCCTCTTGACACCCATGGTGGCCATCGACACACTGTCGAAACAGCTGGCCGCGTTCACGTGAACACGGCCCCGGCACCCTCGATCGCCCGGCTGGTCTCTCCTCGACCACGGCGCCTTGCACCCTTCCCTGACTGGCAATCCCCCACTGCCCGCGGGTGACGCGCCCCGCACCGCCTGGCCCTGTACCGACAAGGAACGTCCGCGATGAACAAGACCCCCTCCAGAGACAGAGTCCGTCACAGCCTGCTGGCCGCCGGCCTGGCCGCCGCGCTGACCGCCTCGCTCGCCGCCTGCGGCTCCTCCTCCTCCTCACCCGCCGCCGCAGGCGGCGGGGACTGCCAGAAGTCCTCGGGCAAGGTGACTCTGACCTACTGGTCCTGGGTCCCGGGCATGGACAAGGTCGTCGCGCTGTGGAACTCCTCCCACCCCGACGTCCAGGTCTCCCTGGAGAACGTCCCCTCGGGCGACAAGGGCACCTACCAGAAGCTGTCGAACGCCGTGAAGGCCGGCAGCACCCCCGACCTGAGCACGATGGAGTACGACCACCTGCCCGAGTACCGCCTCCAGGGCGGCCTGCGTGACGTCGCCGGCTGCGGCGTCGCCTCGCACCAGGGCGACTTCCAGGACTGGACGTGGCGCCAGGTCTCCTTCGGCGAGAACGCCGCCTACGCCATCCCGCAGGACACCGGCCCGATGGCCCTGTACTACCGCACCGACCTGTTCGCGAAGTACGGCATCGCCGTCCCCCAGACCTGGGCGGACTTCGAGGCGGCGGCCAAGCAGGTCCACCAGGCCGACCCGTCCGTCTACCTCAGCAACGGCGCCACGGGCGGTGCCTGGTTCGCGTCGATGGCCTGGCAGCACGGCGCGAGCTGGTTCTCCCTCGACAAGGACGCCTGGAAGGCGTCCGTGAACGACAAGGCCACCCAGGAGACCGCCGAGTACTGGCAGCGGCTGCGCTCCGAGGGCCTGCTCTCCAACGCCATCGACTTCAGCGACCAGTTCAACCAGGGCCTCAACGAGGACAAGCTGCTCACCTGGGCCGCCCCGGTCTGGGCCGTCCCGCTGGTCAAGACCGACGCCCCGAAGACGGCCGGCAAGTGGGGCGTCGCCCCCCTCCCCCAGTGGAACGCCGGCGAGGCGGCCAACGGCAACTGGGGCGGCTCCTCCACCGCGGTCTTCAAGAACTCCAAGCACCCCTACGAGGCCGCCCAGTTCGCCCTCTGGCTGAGCACCGACCCGCAGGCCCTCGCCCTGGAGATCACCAACGGCGGGCTCTACCCGGCAGCCAAGGCCGGGGCGGCCCTGCCCGAGCTCCAGCAGCCCGACCCCTTCTACGGCGACCAGAAGGTCTACGACGTCTTCGCCAAGGCGTCCGGCGAGGTCAACACCGGCTTCCAGTGGGGACCGGTCATGACCAACACCTACGGCGCGCTCGGCGACGCGGTGAACGCCTCCGTCAACGGCACGGGCTCCCTGTCCGCGGGCCTGGACGCGGCGCAGCGCAAGACCGTGGACGCCATGAAGCAGCAGGGCCTGAAGGTCCAGCAGTAGCCCTGTTCCGCGTGGGCCGCGCCGGTACCCGACCGACCGGTGCGGCCCGCGGCCAGTCGAGGAGAACCATGCACCCCCAGCACAGCGGCGCGGCCCGGCAGCCGAGCCGAAACCCGAGCAGCGCGAGAACCGCGGCGAAGTCCCCGCAACGGGCGCGCGCCCGGACGACGGCACTCGCCTTCATCGCGCCGTTCGGTCTGCTGTTCATCGCCTTCTACCTGGTGCCCATCGGGTACGCGATCGACCGCAGCTTCTACCAGATCCACCGCGAGGGCGCCTTCGGCCAGGCGTCGGAGGTCTTCGCCGGCCTCGCCAACTACACCGCAGCCCTGAGCGACGCGGACTTCCTGCACAGCGTCGGGCGGGTGCTGCTGTTCGGCATCGTCCAGGTCCCGCTGATGCTGGCCCTCGCGCTGCTGATCGCGCTGCTGCTGGACTCCGGGGTGCTGCGCCTCAAGCGCTTCTTCCGGATCGCCGTGTTCCTCCCGTACGCCGTACCGGCGGTCATCGGGGCGATCGTGTGGGGCTACCTGTACTCCCCCGGGCTCAGCCCCGTCCTCGGCGCTCTGAGCCGCCTCGGGCTCAGCCCCGACCTGCTCGGCCCCGACTGGATCCTGTGGTCCATCGCGAACATCGTGACCTGGACCTACACCGGCTACAACGTGATCATCCTGTACTCGGCGCTGCGGGCGATCGACCCGGCCCTGTACGAGGCCGCCCGGATGGACGGCGCCACCGGTTGGCAGGTCGCCTGGCACATCAAGGTGCCGATCCTGCGTCCGGCCCTGGCCCTGACCACCCTGTTCTCGATCATCGGAACGCTCCAGCTGTTCACCGAACCGGAGGTGCTCCACGGCATCTCGTCCTCGGTGTCCAGCTCGTTCACGCCGACGATCATGGCGTTCAACCAGGCCTCGGGGAACAACTACTCCTACGCCGCCACGCTTTCGGTGATCCTCGCACTGACCACGGCGATCCTGTCCTACGTCCTCATGAAGACGACTCAGCGGAGGACCAACGCATGAGCAGCAGCCCTCGTATCCGCGCGTGGACCGGCTCCCTTCCGCCGACTGCGTTCATGCTCCTGGCCGCGGCCTACTTCCTGCTGCCGCTGTGGTGGCTGGTGGTCGCCTCGACGAAGAGCGCGGCCGACCTCATCAGCCACCCGGGCCTGTGGTTCTCCCAGATCGACCTCGGCACCAACCTCAGCAACCTCTTCGAGCGCGACGGCCACATCTACCTCCGCTGGCTGCTCAACAGCGCCATCTACGCGGGCGGCGGCGCGACCCTCGCGACCCTGCTGTCCACCATGGCCGGATACGCCCTCGCCAAGTACGAGTTCCGCGGCCGGCAGGCCGTCTTCTCCACCATCCTCGCCAGCATCCTCGTCCCCGCGACCGCGCTCACCCTGCCGGTCTTCCTGCTGATGAGCCGCCTCGGCCTGGCCGACACCTACTGGTCCGTGCTGCTGCCCAGCGCCGTCAGCCCGTTCGGCGTCTACCTGGCACGCATCTACGCGGCCGCGTCCGTCCCCGACGAGCTGCTCGAGGCGGGACGCCTGGACGGCGCGAGCGAGTTCCGGATCTTCTTCACCGTGTCGCTGCGGCTGCTCAAGCCCGCGCTGATCACGATCTTCCTGTTCCAGTTCGCGGGCATCTGGAACAACTACATGCTGCCGCTGATCATGCTCTCCCACCACGACCTGTACCCGGTCACCCTGGGCCTGGCCGTCTGGGACTCGCAGACCATCCACGACCCCAGCCTCCACATGGTGGTCATCAGCGGCGCCCTGGTGTCCGTCGCCCCGCTGGTCGCGGCGTTCCTGCTGCTCCAGCGCTACTGGAGGAGCGGCCTGGCCGCCGGCAGCATCAAGTGACCCGCCGGTCCTGAAAGCCCCCACCCGCGACCGGTCGGCCGCCTCGCTCGGCCACCTCGGCCGACCGAGGCGGCCGACCGGTTCGCACGGCTCCACCAGGCCGGAGCGACGTCGCCACCACGCGGGGCCGTCCGGCAAGGACGATCCTCCGGCGACGGCTACCGCGACGAGGTCGCACTCACCCAGCTGTGAGAAGGACGAACAACGAGCACACCTCTCCGGGCGGTCGACCGTGGTCGACCGCCCGGAGAGGTGTGCTCGGGCCCACGACTGCCCGCTCCTGCGGCTACCCGAGAAGCAGTTCGGGGTGGTGCCTCCGGACGACCTCGGGGTGGGCGCGGGCCCAGCCCTTGAGTTCGTTGAAGCCGAACTCCGCGAACAGCGGGTTCGCGGGATCCTGGGTGACGCCCGTCGCCTGCGCCGCGCCCGGGAACGGGAGCGGGGCGATCCGGGCGTCCAGGCGGGGGTTGTAGAAGAAGGGTGCGGAGAAGCGCTCGCGCGCGCCGGGTGGGGAGACCACGCGGTGGTTGGTGGCCTTGAGGTAGCCGTTGGTGGCCACCTCCAGCAGCTCGCCCAGGTTCACCACGAAGGCCCCGGGCAGCTGGGGCACGTCGATGAAGCCGGCTCCGCCGGGCGCCTCGACCTGCAGGCCGGGGACGCCGTCGGTCAGCAGCAGGGTGAGGAAGCCGTAGTCCTTGTGCACGCCCACCCCCTGGTCCTCCCCGTCCGGGGCGCGTCCCGGGTAGCGCACCAGCTTCAGGTGGTTGCGCGGGCTGCCCGCGAAGGCGTCGTCGTAGAAGTCCTCGGGGCCGCCGATCGCGGCGAGCAGTTCGTGCAGCAGCCGGTGGGCGACCGTGCTGAGGTGCTCCATCCAGCTGAGCGCGCTCTCGCGCAGCTCGGGCAGCGCGACGGGCCACTGGTTCGGGCCCTCCAGCCACCAGTACGGCGGCTCGCCGCGGCCGGGCACTCGGGCGGGCAGCTCGTTGCTGACGTCGAGCTGGTCACGCCAGTCCCGGCGGCCCTGGGTCCGCTCGTTGCCGATCCGCGTGTAGCCGCGGAAGTGCGGGGAGTTGAGGTTGTCGATCGCGTCGCGGTCGGCCTGCGGCAGGGCGAAGAACGTACGGGCCGCGTCCAGCAGCCGGGCCTGTTCGGCGGAGGTGACACCGTGGCCGACGAGGTGGAAGAAGCCGACGTCGCGGGCCGCGCGGTGAAGCGCGGCACGGTCGGGGGCGGACAGGTCGATCACGGGTATGGCGGTGGGCTGCGACATCGATGGCGTTCCTGGGAAGCGATTCGGTTACGAGGGCGGGCGGATCGGCGGGGCCTCCTCGGCGCGACAGGACGTGGTGGTGACGCGGTGCAGGTCGACATGGCGGCGGGAGACCAGCAGAGGCGTCAGGTAGGTCGTGGCGGGCTCCGACACTGCCACCGAGGCCGACGCCGGCGCGGCAGGCATGGGCGGCCGCTCTCAGGAGGTGCTTGCGCCGTCGGCGCCCGCGGCGGAGCCCAGGCGCGCGGCCAGCTCACGGATCCCGTCGGGGCCGACCCGGCAGCAGCCGCCGACGATGCCCGCGCCGGCGGCGAGCCAGTCACCGGCCAGATCCGCGATCTCGCCCTCCTGGCCCTGCCAGCGCCGTGCCTCCGGGTCCCAGACGCCGCCGCCGTTCGGATACGCGACGCCGGGCAGGCCGGCGGCCCGGGCGAGGGTCAGGGCCTGGGCGACCTGGTCGGCGGGGGCGCAGTTGACGCCCGTGGCGACCACGTCCGCGCTGCTCCGGGCCAGGGCGAAGGCCTCGGCCAGGGGCTGGCCCGCGCTCGTGGTCGCCCCGCGGATGCTGTAGGAGAGCCAGGCCGGGATGCCGAGGCCGTCGAGGGCGGTCAGCACGGCCTCGGCCTCCCGCACGTCGGGGATGGTCTCGACGGCGAAGACGTCGGGGCCCGCCTCGGCCAGGGCCTCCAGCCGGGGACGGTGGAAACGGGTGAGTTCGGCCACCGTCAGCCCGTAGTCACCCCGGTATTCGGAGCCGTCGGCCAGCATGGCGCCGTACGGTCCCACCGACGCCGCGACCCAGCCGCTCCCGGCGGCGGCCTCGCGGGCCAGGCTCACGCTGCGCTGCAGCAGCGTCGTGGTCTCGGCGCGGGAGATGCCCAGCCGGGCGAAGCCGTCGTAGGTGGCCTGGTAGCTGGCGGTGATGGCGATCTGCGCGCCCGCCTCGAAGTAGGCGCGGTGGACCGCCGTGATCGCGTCGGGGGCGTCGCGCAGCAGCCGGGCGGACCAGAGCACGCCGCTCAGGTCGTGTCCCTGGGCCTCCAGCTCGTTGGACATGCCGCCGTCCAGGACGAGCGGCCCGGCGGCCAGGGCGTCACGGAAGGTGGTCACGGCACTCCTCACGGCACTCGTTTCGGCACTACGTGGTACGGCACTGCGCGGTACGGCACTACTCGTTACAGCGTTACTCGTCACAGGACTCTCGTCACGAAGTCGCGGGTTCGGGGGTGGTCCGGGGCGGTGAGCAGCCGGTCGGGCGGGCCGGATTCCAGCACGCGGCCGTCGTGGAAGAAGGCGATCTCGTCGGCGACCTCGCGGGCGAACGCCAGTTCGTGGGTGACCACGAGCATCGTCATACCGTCGGCGGCGAGGTCGCGCATGACGTCCAGCACCTCGCCGACGAGTTCCGGGTCGAGGGCCGAGGTCGGCTCGTCGAACAGCATGAGCTTCGGCCGCATCGCGAGGGCGCGGGCGATGGCCACGCGCTGCTGCTGGCCGCCGGACAGCTGGGCCGGGTAGGCGTCGCGCCGGTCGGCGAGGCCGACCCGCGCCAGCAGCGCCATCGCCTCCTCGGTGGCCTCCGCCCGGGGGCGGCCGGCGCCGACCGGTCCCTCGACGACGTTGTCGAGTGCCGTCAGGTGCGGGAACAGGTGGAAGCGCTGGAAGACCATCCCGATCTGGCGGCGTTGCCGGGCCACGTCGCGACGGCGCAGTTCGCGCAGCCCGCGCCGGTACGGCTCGTAGCCGACCGGCGAACCGTCCACCAGGATCCGGCCGCCGTCGGGCCGCTCCAGGTGGTTGACGCAGCGCAGGAAGGTGGACTTGCCGGAGCCGGAGGGACCGATCACGCAGGTGACGCTCCCCCGCGGAACGGACAGGTCGACGCCGCGCAGCACCTCCTGTCCGCCGAACGCCTTGCGGACCCCGGTGGCCTGCACCATCTGGACCGTCTGGGCCGGCTGAGCCGGCTGGGCCGTCTGGGCCGTCATCGGCGGCTGCCTTTCGCGAAGTGACGTTCGAGGTAGTGCTGGCCGATGTTGAGCAGGGTGGTGACGGCCAGGTACCAGATGCTGGCGACGATCAGCAGCGGGATGGTCTGGTAGGTGCGGGCGTAGACGATCTGCACGGAGTACAGGAGTTCGGCGTAGGCCAGCACGCTCACCAGCGAGGTCGTCTTGAGCATGGAGATGGTCTCGTTGCCGACCGGCGGGATGATCACCCGCATCGCCTGGGGCAGGATGATTCGGCGCAGCGTCCTGGCCTGGGACAGTCCCAGCGACTCCGCCGCCTCGGTCTGCCCGGGGTCGACGGAGACGATGCCGGCCCGGATGATCTCGGCGAGGTAGGCGGCCTCGTTGAGGCCGAGGCCGAGCAGGGCCGCCGCGTAGGTGGTGATGACGGAGTTCGCGGAGACGGCGCCGATGGCCGGCAGGAACGGCAGGTGCAGGGACAGGGTCGGGTAGAGCGCGGAGATGAAGCCCCAGAACAGCAGTTGGACCAGCAGCGGCGTGCCCCGGAAGAGCCAGATGTAGAACTGGCTGATCAGGCGGGCCACGGGGTTGTCCGACAAGCGCATGAGCGCCAGCCCGATGCCCAGCACCAGCCCGATCGCCATCGCCGCGGCGGTCAGTTCCAGGGTGGCCAGCAGGCCGGTCATGACGGTCCGGCTGAACAGCCAGGCGCCGACCGTGCTCCAGCCGAAGCGCGGGTTGGTGATCACCGACTGGAGCAGGGCCGAGCCGAGGAGCACGGCCACGACGGTCAGCACCCACTGGCCCGGCTTGCGCCGCCGGTGAATCGGCAGCGACGCGTCCGTCGCGGGGTCGGTCGAATCGTCCGTCACCGGGTCCGTCACGGTGTCTGCCTTACGGTCCGTCACGAGGCTGCGTTGATCTTGAACTCGCCGAGCGCGCCGGACTCCAGGCCCCAGGCGGCGAGGATGCGCTGGTAGCCACCGCCGGCCTTCAGGGCCGTCAGGGCCGACTGCAGCAGCGGGGTCAGCTCGCTGTTCTTCGGCACCGCGATGCCGAAGGGCGCGTTGTCGTAGGAGGACCCGGCGACCTCCAGCTTGCCGCCGGACTGCTTGGCGGCGTACGCGGCCACCGGGGAGTCCGCCAGGGCGGCTTCGGCGCGGCCGCTGGTGACGGCGAGGTTCACACCGGTGCCGTCCGGGAAGGTGCTGACCTTGATCGGCGTCTTGCAGGTGCTCTCCCGGGCCGGCAGGTCCACCAACGCCTGCGTGGACCCCTTGGCGACGGCGACGGTCCGCCCGCACAGCGAGTCGCCCTCGGGCTTGAGCCCCGTGGGGTTGCCGGTCGGGACCAGCAGGGACGTGCCGGCGTTGAAGTAGGTGACGAAGTCGACGACCTTCTCCCGCTCGGCCGTGTCCGTGAAGGAGGAGATGCCGAGCTGGTACTTGCCCGCCTGCAGCCCCGGGATGATCGAGTCGAAGGGCACGTTGACGAAGGTGACCTTGACGCCGAGGACCGCGCCGAGCGCGTTGCCGAGGTCGGCCTCGGCGCCGGTCACCGTCTGGTTGTCGGCGGCGAAGAAGTCCATCGGGGGGTAGCTGACGTCGCTGGCGACGGTGATCCCGCTCGCCTTCAGCCCGGCCGGAACCTTGGCGGCGAGGGCCGCGTCCTGCGCGACCGCCGCGGCGGAGGAGGCTGCGCCGGACGGTGCGGCGGCCGGCCCGGTGGACGGCGTGGACGGGTCGGCGCAGCCCGCCAGGAGCAGCATCGCGGAGCCGAGGAGCACGAGCGGGCGGCGTACAGCGGACAAGGGAACTCCCGGATGGGCGTGTTTTCGGTGGATGGGAACAGAGGCTATCGCCGGATGCGGAATAAGCAAGTCAAGTTGCGTATTCCGCACGGCAAGGCAATGTTGCTGCAATGCCGCCGCAACGAACCGCGCTGTGAGCCGTGCTGCGGGCTGCGCCGTCGGCCTCGGGGACGCGCCGCCGGCCCGCGCGTCGGCGCTATGCTCGGCCCGCGATGACCACCACCACCGACAGCACTCTGAAGCGCGGCCTGGCCGTCCTCCGCCTCTTCGCCGAGCACCCCCCGCAGGACCCGCGCGGACACACCGCCGCGGAGGTCGCCGCCCTGCTCGGCCGCGAACGCACCCAGGTCTCCCGCATCCTGCGCAGCCTCGAAGCCGCCCGGTTCCTGCACCGCGACCGCGCGTCACTGCGCTACGCCGTCGCCTGGGAGCTGTACGCGCGGGCCCAGCAGGTGACCGAGGCCCGGCTGCGGCGGGACGGCCGCACCGCGCTGGAGGGCGTCGCGGCCGACACCGGCGAGTGCGCCTACCTGGGCGTCCTGCGAGGCGCCAGCTCGGTGACGATCCTTGAGGCGATGCCGCCGACCCTCGCCTCGTTCGTGTCCTGGGTGGGCCGCGGCTACCCCGCCTACTGCAGCGACGCCGGCCAGGCGCTGCTGTTCGACGCCGACCGCGCCGAGATCGAGGCGGTCTTCGCCCGCACGGCCTTCGTCCGGCACGGCCCCAACACGCCGACCGGCCTGGACGACTTCCTGGCCCGCCTCGACGCGGCGCGGCAGCGGGGGTACACGATCGTCGACCAGGAGGCCGAGCCGGGCCTGTACTCGCTCGCCGCCCCGGTCAGGGACTTCCGCGGCGAGATCGTCGCCGCCGTCCAGGTCGTCGGACCGCGCCGCCGCCTGGAGCCCGCGACGCCGGCCTGCGCCGAGTCGGTGGTCCGCTGGAGCGCGTGGCTGAGCGCCGCGCTGCGTTCCGCGGACCCTGACTGACCGCCACCGGCCGATCGGGGGTCGGCCTCAGCCGAGCAGCGCCGCCAACCTCGCCGCCGCGTCACCGACGGCGGCCACCAGCTCGTCCCGGTCGTCCCTGACCGCCGCATGCGGCACGACGACACTGACCGACGCCACGACGTCCCCGCGCGGGCCCCGCACCGGCGCGGCCACCTCCAGCACGTCCTCGTCGTACTCGCTCTCGCACACCGCGACCCCGCGCTCGGCGTCGGCGCCGACCCGGGCCACCAACTCGTCCACCGACCGCGGCGCGTACGGCCCGCCCGCCCCGATGAAGTCCTCGCCGCCGAGCAGTTCGGCGACCTCCTCCCGCGCGTGGTCGAACAGCAGCGCCCGCCCCGCCCCCGTGCACCAGACCGGCGTCAGCCGGCCCGCCCGCGCCCAGGAGAACTCGGCCCAGGCCGCCAGCTCGGCCCGCACCGAGAGCACCATCGCCCCGCACAGGACATCCACGTACGCGCACGCCCCGAACCGGACCACCAGCTCCCGAAGCAGCGCCCGGCTCTCCACCCCCCACGGCCCCACCTGCGCCGCCACGCCCAACAGCCCCGCCCCGGCCCGGAACTCGTGCCCGTCCCGGGCCAACACACCGGAGTCGACGAGATCCCGCAACAACCGCGAGGCCTGCCCCTTGTCCAACCGGGCATCCTCGGCCAGCCGGATCACACCGGGCCCCCCACGCGGGTCGAGCTCCCCACGAACCACCCGTTCCACCAGCGCGAGCCCACGAGGCAGCGCCCCCATCACCACGTCCATCCGCCGGATGCTACCCGCTCCATGACCGCCGGGCTCCCGGCCGCCGGGGGTACCCCGTGCAGGCACGCGAGGCGGTGTCTCGACGACACTGGCGAAGGTACACAGTGATTGAACCGGACCCGAGGAGAGTTCGACGATGAACGAGCACCGCCTTCACCTGCTCCCCGAGTACTTCGAACTCGTCGCCTCCGGCGTCAAGGCGGTCGAGGTACGTGTCGCCACACCGGCCAAGGCGGCGATCCGCCCTGGTGACACGATCACCTTCCACTCCGATCACGGCCGCCGCGTCGAGTGCGAGGTGACCCGCGTCGACCGCTACCCGGACTTCGCCGCCCTCCTCGCACACGAGGACCCGGCCACGATCACCCCTGCGACCGCCGATCCGGACGCCGTCCTGGCGGCCCTGCGCGGCATCTACCCGCCGGAGAAGGAACAGCTGGGCGCCCTCGCCCTCGGGATCACGCTGCTGCCGGACGGCCGATCCACCTGATCCTGGACCGCATCCAGCCGCGTCCGGAGTCGGGACCGGTCATTGCGGGGCAGCCCTCAGCCGGGCCGCCTGGACCTGAACCGATGTGGCCGTCAGCCCCGCGCCGGATCTTCCGGATCACGGGGCTGACGGCCACGCGACGGCTCGGTCAGCCGGTCACGCGGAAGGTGGCGTCGCCGCGTTCCGTCGCGGTGGTGATCGGGTCGAGCCGCAACTCGTACGCGTAGTGCCGGATGTAGCGGTCCGGGTGGTTGTACGACTGGAAGGACGACCAGCTCGGGTCGGCGAGCCCGGCGACCTGGCGGAAGGTGGCGTCCTGGGCGAACTGGCCGCTGCCGTCGTTGTAGGCCAGCTGGAAGTCGTAGTTGAAGTGCCGCAGGAAGTACCCGGGGTAGTTCACCGACTCGAAGGAGACGGTGCCGGTGCCCGCCAGGCCCGGCCGCGGGCGGAACCGGGAGTCCTCGGCGGGGTTGACGTTCGGGTCGATGCGCGCGTCGAAGTTGGCGTGCCGGACGTACCGGTCCTGGAAGTTGAACGACTGGAGCCGCTGGGCCGGGGTGTTGGCCCAGCGGGCGAGCACGCGGCTCTCCTCGGCGGCCGTCAGGTTCAGGATCCAGCCGTGGCGCTTCTTCGTGCCGCCCATGTTGTAGCTGCCCGAGGCCTGCTTCTTGTAGGCGGCGGGGTTGGACGGGTCGGTCGTCAGGACCGGCATGTAGCCGCCGGACGTGGCGTACTGGTCGAGGTAGAGGGCCCACTGGTTGCCGCTGTTGGACTTCATCCACATCGGGCCTTCGACCTGCGAGCCGGTGAGGCCGATCCCGGAGAGGTTGCCGAGGTTGGTCCACGTCCCGAGGATCGAGTTGCTTCCCTCAAGGGTGATCTGGCCGTCGCCGGAGGCCCGCACGTACCGGTAGTTGCCGACGCCGGACGGTACTTCGACGATCTGGGTGTCGATGATGCCCTGGGTGCCGGGGCGGTCGATGTAGAGCTGCGGGGCGGTGGTGGTGCGGAAGTCGCTCGTGCGGGCGTAGTAGATGCGGTGCTTCAGCACGCCGTTGAGCGTCGCGTTCGTCGCCCAGTACAGGACGTAGCTGTTGGTCGCCGGGTCCCAGATCGCCTCGGGCGCCCACGCGTTGCGGCCGTCGGGGATCGCGCCGGCGACGTTGAGCAGCCACGGCTGCGACCAGGTGACCAGGTCCGTGGACTCCCACACCACGAGGTTGCGGCTGGCGTTGTTCTGGGCGTCCTCCCAGGACTGTCCGCAGCCGATGCACAGGTCGGTCGCGAGGATCCAGTACCGGCTCCCGTCGGGAGAGCGCACCAGTGCCTGGTCGCGGACGCCCTTCGTGCCGACCGTGGAACGCAGGACCATGCCACCGCCGTTGAGGTCGTTCCAGTGCACACCGTCCGTGCTGTGCGAGAGGTACGTCTGCTGATTGGTCGCCCCCTCCCCGGTGAAGTGCACCATCAGGTAGCCCGGGACGGCGGCGGCGGCCCGCTGGGGTGCGGCCACCGCCAGGCCGGTGAAGAGGAGGCAGGCGGCGAGCACTACCGCCGACAGCCGTGCGCGAAGCGCGGACATGGGGATCTCCTGTCGTTCTGCACGTGCCACCGGGGCGACGGGGGGCGTGGGGTGGTGGGGCCGTGCGCGGCCCTCTCCGGCGCGGTTCCGGCGGCACCACGTCCGGGTCGTTTATGTGAACTGGGCATGACACTGCTGTTTCGCCCTGTGATTGTTAACGCTCACAATTCGGCGGGGCAAGAGACCTGATCCCCCGTTACCCAATCTTGACCCGCCGGCGGCCCGGGGTTCGCGTCTCCCGGTCGCTCACCCCGCTCCGGCACATGCCTCCGCCTCGGCCAGGTAGCGCGCCACCGGGCCCAGGGTCAGCATTCCGCAAGCGGCGCCGGCGTGTTCGGCGCGGGCATCGCGCAGGGCGGCCGCGGCGCGCGCGGCGATTCCGCGCTCGCCGAGGCGGACGGCGGCGCGGGCGGTCAGGCACCACATGGCCTCCTGCAGGTGGTCACGCGGTGGTTCGGGCACCGCGGCGAGGGCGGCACGGGCCTCCCCGGTACGGGCCTCCCGGGCCTGGGCGAGCAGCACGAGCGGTCGCGCCCAGGGGCGGTACGGGCCCCAGTCGAGGCGCGGGTCGGTGGGCGCCGGACGGTCGTGCAGCAGGCGCAGCCCCAGCAGGGCGAGCGGGAACAGACCCCGGTGCAGCCCCGGCATTCCGGCCGTCCGGAGGGCGTCCTCGGCGGCGCGGTAGTGCGCCGCGGCCGTGGCGGCGGTCGGTCCGCCGGGTTCGGCGCTGCGGGCGGCCATGGCCCGGGCCCGGAACCACCCGGTGAGGACGGGGACGAGGGGCGCCTCGGTGGTGGCGGCGAGCTGTTCGGCCGCCTCGGCGTGCGCGGTCGCCGTGTCGAGGTCGCCGAGGGCCGAGGCGGACTGCAGGCGGACGAGTCGGCCGAGTACGGCGAAGTTCGGCAGCTCGTGCCGGGTCGCGAGGTCGAGGATCTCGGCACCGATCCGGTCCCGTACCGCCGCGAGCCCGGGACGGGTGAAGGACTGCAGGAACACCCCGTTGAGGGCGAAGGCCAGCAGGGCTGGATCGGCCAGCTCCCGTGCCAGGGCCTCGGCCTGCCGTGCCGCCAACTGCGCGCGCTTCGGCTCGGTCCCGGACAGATCGGCGCTGCGGCTCTCGACGGCGACCACGGACAAGAGCCGGGCGCGCAGGTCGGCGGGGCCGTCCGGGCCGAGCCCGGTGAGCGTGCGCTCGGCCGCCTCGACGACGGCGCGGGACTGTTCGGGGTCGTCGGCCCGGCTCCAGAGGGCGGGCACGTCGTAGGCGCCGATGATCCGGGCGGTCAGGGCGAGGTCTCCGGTACGTTCCGCCGCCTGGACGGCGGCGAGGCGGTCACGCCGCGACTGGACGAGGGCGTCGCCACCCGCCAGTGCGAGGGTGCGGGCCAGCTCCACGGTGGTGCGCGGGCCGAGCCGGACACCGGCGCCGGTCCACGCGGTACGTGCGCCGTCGGGGGGAACGGCCCCGGTGAGGATGTCCGTCTCCAGGCGCTGAAGCTCGGCACCGGGGTCGAGCCCGAGCCGGTCGACGAGCATCGCGCGGGCACGGCGGAGGGTGGCCAGCGCGTCGGCCTGGCGGCCCGCGCGGTGGAGCGCCCGGGCGAGCAGCCCCCAGGCCGGCTCGCGCCACGGGTGTTCGGCGACATGGGCACCCAGTTCGGCGACGAGGTCGGCCCCTCCCCCGGCGTCGAGGAGGATCCGGGCGCGCAGTTCCACCCCCTCCAACCTCAGCTCCTCCAGCCGGGCCCGCTCGCGCCGCGCCCATCCGGAGTCGGGCACATCGGCGTAGGCCGGTCCGCGCCAGGCCGCGAGTACCGTGCCGAGGTCGGTCACCGCCTCGGGGCTGCGGCGGGCGCGGGCCAGGGTGTCCTGGAACCGGTGGACGTCCACGTCCTCGCGCGGCAGGGACAGCGCGTAGCCGGAGCCCTCGGTGACGATGATGCGCGGCGGATCGCGGGGCGGCCGGTCGGGTTCGAGGGCACGGCGCAGCGCGGCGACGAACGTCCGCAGAGCGCCCACGGCGCGGGCCGGCGGAGAGGTCCACAGGTCATCGACCAGGGTGTCGGTGGTGACCATCCGCCCCTCGGCGGCGACGAGCCGGGCGAGTACCTCGCGATGGCGAGGGCCGCCCAGGTCAACCGGGCCGCCGTCGTCGCGGAAGGCCCGCACGGCACCGAGCACGTCGATTCGCATGCCCCCATCCTCCGCGCCGAGGGTCGGCCGCGCCCAACCGTACTGATCGGTTGCTGATCGCCGTCGCGCAGGCTGATCCGGTCAAGTCCCGACCCGAGAGGACGGCCTTTCATGGCGCTCACCATTCCCGGCTTCGATCACCTCCGCCTGCCCGGCGCGGACGGCGCGGACGGTGCGGACGGTGCGGACGGTGTGGAGCTGGCTGCCGCTGTCGGCGGCAGCGGCAGCCCCGTCGTGCTGCTGCACGGCTTCCCCCAGACCCACCTGATGTGGCGACACGTCGCCGAGCGGCTCGCCGACGGGCACACGGTGATCTGCCCTGACCTGCGGGGCTACGGCGCCAGCGACAAGCCGACGGCCACCGACCCCGAGGTGTACGCCAAGCGCACCATGGCCGCCGACGTCGTGTCCCTGGCGGCGGCGCTCGGCCACGAGCGCTTCGCCCTCGTCGGCCACGACCGGGGCGCCCTGGTCGCCTTCCGGGCGGGGCTGGACCACCTGGAGACCATCACCCACCTGGGCATCCTCGACGCCGTGCCGACGCTCGACATGTGGCACGTCCTGCGCGGCGTCTCGGCGGCGGTCGGCTACCACCTCTTCCTCATGGCGCAGCCGCCGGGCCTGCCGGAGGCGATGATCGCAGGCAGCGCGGACGCGTTCTTCGGCTCGTTCCTCGACGCCTGGGCCGACGACCCGACCGCCCTGCCGGAGGAGGTGCGTGCCGAGTACCTGCGGGCGAGCGCCGCGGCGGTGACGTCGATCGTCGCGGACTACCGGGCCTCGGCGGGCATCGACGTCACGCACGACCAGGCGGACCTGGACGCCGGGTCGCAGCTGGCCATGCCGGTGACGGTCGTCCAGCAGGACTGGGGCGCGAGGTTGGGCTTCGACGCCGCCGCGGTGTGGAAGGCGTGGGCGCCGGACCTGGACCACCGGCTGACCCGGGCAGGCCACTTCATGGCCGAGGAGGCGCCCGACGAGATCGCGGCGGCGATCCAGGACCTGTTGGCCCGCTGAGTCGCCTCTTCCCGGCTCGCCGGCCGGGCCACGGCCGGTCGGCGAGCCGTAGGTCTTCGGCGATGGACCGGGCGCCGTGCCGAATCCTCGACCTCGCAGACGAGCCCTAAAGGTCGAACTTCGCGAAGACCGGCGAGTGGTCGGACGGCTTGCCGTGCGGCGCCGCCGGATGGGCCTCCACGACGTTCGGCAACTGCTCGGTGCCGGTGGAGACCTCCTGGAATTTGGCCAGCAGCGCGTGGCTGATCAGGATGTGGTCGATGAGCTCGCGCTGGCCCTCGAAGACGCGCGAGAAGCCGTCCTGCTCCAGGATCTTCGGAGCCAGGTTCCACAGGCGCTCGGCGTCGCCCCCGTCGGGGTCGGTGAACCCGCCGGTGCCCATCTGCGAGCCGGGCGGGCCGTACAGGATCTGGGTGGTGGCGGCCTGCCACCCGTCGTTGAAGTCGCCCAGCACGATGACGTCGTGAGTCCGGCCGTCACCCTGGAGCAGGTCGTCGGCCAGGGCCCGCATGGTGACGGCCTCGGCGGCGCGGCGGAAGAGCGCGTAGGCCTCGTAGCGGGCGCGCAGGCGCTCGTCGTCGGTGAAGTGCTTCTTGTTCGGGAAGGTCAGCAGCTTCGACTTGAGGTGGCAGACGGCCACGTGGAGGCTCCGGCCGGGGGTCGGTTCCACGCGTACGGCCAGCCCGCCGCGGCCCATCTCTCCGGTCGGGCTGCCCGGGACACCGTCGTCCTCGACCTGGACAGGGTGGAGGCCGGTCGGAAAGTCCTTGGTCTGCTTGACGTCGAGCAACGGGAAGCGGCTGATGAATCCCACCCGGATGCCGCGCGGATCCGGGTGGTCCGACAGGGCGGTGTGCCAGGTGCCCGGCAGCTTGGCCACCAGGTCGTCCAGCGCCTCCTGGCTGCCCACCTCCTGCACCCCGAGCAGATCCGGACCGATCTCGGTGATGACGGCGGCCAGCGCCTCGATCTTGGCGTCGTAGGTGGCCTGGTCTTTGGCGGCGCACTTGCTGGGGTCGGGCGGGCTGCCGGCCGGCAGCGGCCGGCAGAGGTTCTCCACATTCCACGTCCCGATGATCACACTCACGGCTGCTCCCGTCGTCGTTGGCCAAGCGGCGCACCAGTCTTTCGGGCGCGTACGGACCACGGTCGACCACCGTCGGGGGCACGCCGCGTGTCCACTCGCCTGCCGGAGCGGCGCATGGCCGACCCCTGGTGTTCGGGGTCGGCCATGCGTGGCGCGTGGTCCGGGGTGCGGGGTGCGGGGTGCGGGGTGGGTCAGTGGGACGCGTCGCGGGCGGGTGCGTGGCCGACGGCCGGGGTGGGGGCGGCCGCGGCCGTGGTGCCCGCGGTGGTGCAGGTGGTGCCGTTGAGGGTGAAGGTGCCGGGTGCGGGGTTGGCGCCGGAGTAGGCGCCGTTGAAGCCGATCGTGGTGGAGGCACCGGTGGGCAGGGACGCGTTCCAGCCGGCGTCCTTGACGGTGACCGCGGCGCCGGTCTGCGACCAGGTGCCGTTCCAGCCCTGAGTGACCTTCTGGTCGCCGGCGAAGGTGAATCCGAGGTTCCAACCGTCGACCGGCGCCGCCCGGTTGGTGATCGTCACGCCCGCGGTGAAGCCGGTGCCCCAGTCGCTGCTGATCCGGTAGGCGACGGTGCAGCCGCTCGTCGTGGCCGGACCGGTGGTGAGCTGCAGCGGGGCCGACGGGGGTGAGCTGCGGCCCGCGGTGTCGGTGGCCACCACGCGGAACGTGTAGGCGGTGGCCGGGGTCAGGCCGGTGACGGTGGCGGTGGTCGTCGACGCGGGGACGGTGGCCAGCGGCGCCGTGGTGGCCGGGTCGCCGGCGTACACGCGGTAGTCCGCCAGGGGGGAGGTGCCGGGTGTGGCGGCCGGCCAGGTCAGCGTCACGCGGTCGGCGCCGGGGGCGGCGGCCGTGGGAGTGCCGGGTGCCGAGGGCGGGGTGGCCTGGGCCGAGCCGGCGGGGATCACGTACTCCGTGATGGAGTACGCCGGGAAGGTCGCGGTGAAGGAGCCGCCGCTCAGCGGCTGGTCGGCCGGGTGCTGGATCGCGGTGGGGTCGGCCTGGCCGTAGCGGTAGACCTGCGCCGCCGCCGCGAGCGCGGTGCTGCCGGTGACGGAGACGGGTGCGGTCAGGTCCCCGGTGGTCTTGTTGATCACCATGACCGTGGTGGCGTGGTCGCTGCTCCGCTCGGCCGCGTACACCGACAGCTTCTCCTGGTCGGCGCTCGCGGCCCGGACGGAGGTGTCGCCGAAGGCCCCGCCCCGGCCGTCGTAGTTCAGGAACATGCGGAAGGCGTACGCTCCGGGGTCGGTCGCCTTCGGCGGTGACCACAGGGTGGCCAGGTCCAGCCCCTCGCGGCCGAAGATCCCCAGCACGTCGGCCTCGGCCAGGCCGCCGTCGATGTGGTCCAGGGCGCCCCAGTTGTACTCCGAGACGGCCAGCTTCGTCCCCGGGTAGTTCTGGTCGACCAGCGAGCGCAGCCGGGGGACGAACTGGATCGGCTGGTTGATCCAGCTCTCGTCGACGTAGGACGGATCCCACAACTGCCGGGTGGAACGCAGTCGCAGGGCCTGCGTCGCCGGGTCGTCCGCGCTGCCGGACACGCCGGACTGCTGGGGGTAGATGTGCTCGTCGAAGTAGTCCAGGATCCGCTGCCCGTGCGCCTGCTCGTACTCCTTCATCTGCCGCAGGTACCACGGGGCGAACTGCACGCCGCCGTGCGCGGCGGCGTCCGGCGGGTTCGACCAGCAACTGCCGCCCTGCTCGCCGCACACCTGCTGGTCCAGGCCGGAGTAGATCAGCGAGTTGAAGCCCCAGCCGACCGGACCGAGGGTCTGCGCGGCCGGGTCGGCGGCCTTGACGGCCGCGGCGGTGGCGTAGGTGCTGTCGCGCAGTTCGTCGTAGCCCGGCCCGGTCGGATGGACGTCGCGGTGCGTGCCGAACCACAGGTCCGGTTCGTTGTCCAGGTTGTAGAAGCGCACCCCGCCGCTGCCTGCGGTGCCGTGGGCGCTGTCGAGGTACTTCACCCAGCCCTTGACGAAGTCCGGGCCCGCGGGCGTGCTGGTCTCGGCCGGGTCGTTGCCCGTGATCAGGGTGCCGTCGGGCTTCCTGCCGTTGCCGCAGTCCGGCCGCCACTGCGCGTCGGTCTCCTGCTGGGGACCGTACTTGGCGACGCTGAACCCGCAGCCGTTGTCGCGGCCGGCCGCCGTCCAGCCGATCATCGGCACGGTCATCAGCGTGTCGGTGCCGGTCCTGCGGTTCTGGTCGACGAACCTGTCGGCCTGCGATCCGGCGGGCAGCGCCGCGGTGTCGTTGTTGTAGTGCAGGTCCTCGAAGTACCAGTCGGCTCCGGCGTTGTAGGCGTCGAGCTGGTAGTTGTAGCGGGTGGTGGCGTTGCCGCCCCAGCGGCCGATCGGCAGGCGCAGCTCCTTGGCCAGGGCCTCGTCGGGGAAGTTCATGCCGTAGATGTGGGGGTCGATGGCGTGCCGCCCGCTGGTGGCGTCCACGGTGATCGCCGGGCCCGCGGTGGCGGCCGCCGTGCGGACCGCTCGCCCGGGGCCGGTGCCGGCGGCCTGCGCGGCCCCGGCGCCGGCTCCGGCGCTTGCCAGCAACACCGCGGCTGCCGCCAGGGCGGCCGCCTTGCGTGTCGTACGCATGGTCTCCTTCTCAGCGGCCGCGGCACGGGCGGTACGGCCCGCAGCGCCCGGAGCGGGCTCTCGGCACGTACCGTCAGCAGCACCGCGGCCTTGGGTGGGGGGTGGAAAGGACCGTGCTGGGAGAACCCGCCGGCCTTGCCCCCGACCTCCGGCGCAACTCCTCAACTCGCCGTAGGGTGGAGCCAGTTGACCTGTGGGAGCGCTCCCATACGGGAGTCTGGAGCGCCTGGATCGGAGTGTCAACACGTACGACGCGCAAGCGTCCACCTGCGCGCGACCCGGAATCCCCGCCGTGGGCCCGAGCTGCGGGTGGGTCGGGCCCCGGCGAGAACGATCATGGTCGACTGCCGCAGCCGCCCTCCGGTCCGCCGCCGCCTTCGGCCGTGAGCGCGTGTGCGGCCAGGGTGTTGGCGGCGGCTTCGGTCGCCTCGTCGCCGGGGCCGGTCCAGACCAGGGTGAAGCCGCGCCGCCCGTCGGGCGTGGTCGCGGCCCGGGTATGGAAGCCGAAGGTGTCACCGTGGTGGCCCCAGTACCCGCCGTGCGGGGAGGGCGTCCACATCAGGCCGAGGCCGTAGCGGGAGCCCGGCCACGCTTCCGCGACGTCTCCGGCTGTCGCGACGCTGCGGTGCAGCTCGGCCTGTTCGGCCGGGCGCAGCAGGTCGCCGCGCTGCAACGCGGCGAGGAAGCTGTTCACCTCGGCGGGTGTGCTGATCAGCGCGCCGCCCGCGCCGCCGAGGGTCTGGTTGCAGACGGTGACGTCGACCGGGTGCGGCTCGTCGGGGAAGGAGCGGTAGCCGCGCGGGTGCGGGCCGTGGATCAGCGGGTCACTGCCGGGGGCGGTCGTGCCGCGCAGGCCGAGGGGCCGGAGGATACGCCGGGTGACGTGCCGTTCCCAGCTTTCGCCGGTCGCCTTCTCGATGATCAGGCTGATCACCTGGTAGCCGGTGGTGGAGTAGTTGAACGCGGTGCCGGGTGGGAAGCCCGGCGGATGGCGCAGCGCGACGGCGATGAGTTCCGCCGCGGAGTACGTCCGGAACCGGTGCGTACGGAACGCCTCCGCCGTACGCAGCTGAGGCACCCCGGCCGCGTCCTCGGGATAGTCGTACAGTCCGCTGGTGTGCTGGAGGAGGTGGCGGACGGTGATGGCGCGGCCGTCGTTGCCGTTGCCGGTGATGAGGCCGGGCAGCCAGCGCTCGACGGTGTCGTCCAGGGAGAGCCGCCCCTCGCCCACCAGTTGCAGGGCCACCGTCGCGGTGAACGCCTTGGTCGTACTGCCGATCCGCGCCCGCGACGGCCAGGGCACCGGGAGGGCGGTGCCCAGTACGGCCGTGCCGGCGCGGGCGGTGCGGGTGCCGTGCGGGGTCGTGACCTGCGCGAGCACCCCCACGGGACCGGTGGCGGCCACCGCGTCCACGTCGGCCTGGAGCCCGCCGTCACCCACCGGCGGGCAACCGTCCGCCGCGGCGGGGGTGGTGGCCGGGAGCGCGCCGACGAGGGCGGTGAGGCCGAGGGCGGTGACGACGGTGCGTCGGCGGAGGGTCATGACAGCCCTCGGCAGAGTGCGTGGTCCACCAGTGGGTGCAGCGCTTCGTCCTCCATCGGGAGCTTCAGGTGGTCACCGTTTCCGCTGGTGGAGACCACGATGCCGCGCTGCCCGTCCGGGGTGATCCCGCCACGGGTGGAGGCGCCGAGGGTGTCGCCCCAGTGCGTCCAGTAGCCGCCTCCGCAGCTGAGGTCGAACCACATCAGGCCGAGGCCGTAGCGCATCCCCCACCGCGTGAACTCGGGCACCGGGACGGTGGTCGTCATCTCGGCGAGCTCGGCTCGCCCCAGCAGCCTGCCGCCGATCAGCGCCGCGTGGAACCGGCCCAGATCCTCCGTGGTGCTCACGATGGAGCCCTCGGCGTCCGCGTCCTTCATGTTGAGCACCGTGGTGTCGAACCACGGCTCGCCCTCGGCGAATTGGTAGTAGGTGTTCAGGTGCGGGAGCGGCAGGTGGGGGCGGTGGCCGGGGACGAAGGTGCCGGTCAGCTCCAGCGGGACGATGACGCGCGAGGTGACCTCGTGGTCCCAGGAGCGGCCCGTCACCGCTTCGACGACCAGTCCGGCCAGCGTGTAGTTGGTGTTGGAGTACTCCCACCGGGTGCCGGGGGCGCTGCTGGGCGGGTGCCGCATGGCGAGCTTCACGACGTACCGGGGGTCGTGCGCGTCGTAGCGGTGCTTCTCGAACTGCTCCGCGCTCTCCCAGCCCGGCAGGTCGGAGACCGTGGGGAGTCCGCTGGTGTGCTGGAGCAGGTGGCGGACGGTGATGGCCCGGCCGTCGTTGCCGTTGCCGGCGACCAGGCCGGGCAGCCAGCGCTCGACGGTGTCGTCCAGGGAGAGCCGCCCCTCGCCGACCAGTTGCAGCACCACCGTCGCGGTGAACGCCTTGGTCGCACTGCCGACCCGGATCGAGGAGCGCCACGCCACCGGCCGCCCGCTGCCCAACTCCGCTTCACCGGCCCGGGCGCGTACGTGCCGCTCCCCGTCCCGTAGCTCCGCCAGAACCCCGACCGCCCCCACCCGCTGGACCGCCTCGGCGTCCCGTCGCAGGTAGGAGGGTGTGTCCACGTCGGGTGCGGCGGCGCTGCTCGTGGTGCCGGACGCGGCGGGCGCTGCGGAGAACTCCGTCGCGCTCGGCCCGGCCACCACGAGCAACGCCGCCGCAGCCGTCGAGGCGACGCGGATGGCGTGCCGCCTGCGGGGAGCCTTTCGTACCATCACCCGATCTCCGATCAGCCGGGGGACGAGCCGTCGCGCGGGCTCTCCCGCGCGATGAGGCACCCGGCCGACAGAGCCCTTCCCCTCGGCCTCGGCCCGGCAATCGGCCTGTTCGGGTGGTTGCGTCAGGCGAGCAGGCTCGCCGATATCTGCCGGGAACGCACTGCGGCAGCAGAGCGCTCAGCCGCGCCCGGCCAACGCCCGGCCTGTGCCGTGCACGGCGACCGCGCTCGGTGTCCGTCAGAGCCGCGCGGGGTGGCCGACCGGGTGTCGGTGGTGGCCCTTGGCATTGCGGCGGTGGCTCGCTTGGCATGGTGCGCGTGGCAGCTACGCGGGACGTTCTTGGCCGATCGCCCTCAGGATGTCGGCGAGCCACACCAGGTGGTGTCCCAGCGCCCGATCCTCATCGGCGAGCAGATCCTGCAAGTGCTGCCAGGATTCGGAGAGCTGCCCGATGGTCAGGCTGCCCGGCTCCTTGACAACGTCGTAGAGCTCGTCGGGCGGGATCGACCAGAAGTAGTCGTTGTCCAGGGCGACGGCTCGGCCCGCCGTGGCGGCTTCGACGTGACGGAGCAGCAGGCCATCGCCGAGAACACCGCCGCGATGGCGCAGATCAGGACCGCTCTGCAGACCCAGGTCAACGCCG
The DNA here is from genome assembly GCF_042656005.1 of Kitasatospora misakiensis. NCBI lineage: Bacteria > Bacillati > Actinomycetota > Actinomycetes > Kitasatosporales > Streptomycetaceae > Kitasatospora > Kitasatospora misakiensis. The sequence goes on from NZ_JBHSOF010000034.1 coordinate 54,768, forward strand.
CGGCCGCGGCACTCAACGGCTGAGCACCGAGCACCCGCGTCCGAAGCCGCCGTGCTACCCGACCTTGCCCACGACTGCGGAGACCTTGACGAGTTCGGCGAAGGAGGATTGGCCGGCCGGCAGGGACTGCCGAACGTACTCGGTGAAGGCCGGCCGGTCCTTCGGGCCGGGCAGCTTGTGCGCGGGGATGGCGGAACAGATGCCACCTATGAGCTGGTCGAAGGTCAGTTCGTCGTCGTACTCGATCGCGATTTCCTGCACCCGTTCGTAGCCGGCGGCGGCGAGCGCCTGCGCGTACCGATCCCGGTCCTCGGGGCCGGTGCCGCAGGACGGTGACAGGCTGGTGCCGAAGTGGTGTTCCAAGCAGGTCCGGAGCGCCCGGGACCATGGGCTGTCCTGCAGCCACAGGGGGGTGCCGTTGGCCACGACGGCGATTCCGCCACCGGGTCGGAGCATCGGCACGAGGGTCCGGAAGAGCTCGTCGTGCCGCATCCAGTGGAGTGCGTTGCCGATGACCGTCATCGCCAAGGTCCGCTGCCCCAGCAGGGCTCCGACGGCCGGGACGTCGCTGTCGGCGCCGAGTACCCATGTCGCGTTGGCGATCCCCTGCCGCTCGGCTGCTTCTGCTGCGAGCCGGAGCATGTCCGGCTCGGGATCCATGCCGATGACCGAGCGCACCCTGCGAGCCAGCGGCAGGGCCAGCTGACCGGTGCCGCACCCGAGGTCGAGCACGACATCATCGGTGTGCAGCCCGAACGCCGACTGCAGAGCGTCGATGGCCGCGGGAGGGTAGCCGCGGCGGTACTTCGCGTAGTAACCGGCGACGTCACCGCTGAATCCCAGAGTCATGGCCAACACCATGCCAGCGCCTGCCGGAGCAGGACAGCGCTCTGACCGGCGATCGCTACCGGCGGAAAGTGGCGGTGCTTGCGGCAGACGGGCCCGGGGCTCAGGCCAGGAATCCGCGCAGGAGGGCGGCCGTCGCGGCGAGGTGTTCCTCGGTGGCGCGGCGGGCGGCGTCGGGGTCGCCGGTGAGGATCGCCCGGACCATGGCCCGGTGCTGGTCGGCGGCGTGTTCGATGTTCCGGTCGAGCATGGGGATGGCGTTGAGCAGGTCGTTGAGGCGCATCCTGGCCTCGGCGATGGCGGCGGCGAGGGTGGGGGAACCGGTGAGTTCGCCGATGGCGAGGTGGAAGCGCGAGTCGAGCTGGCGGTACTGGTCCGACGGGGCGTCCTCCAGGTCGGTGAGGCGGCTCTCCAGGTGGGCGCGCTGGCCGGGGCTGAGGGCGCGGCGGGCGGCGGCCTCGGCGGCGCCGGTCTCCAGGACCTGGCGGTAGGTCAGCGCGTCCTCCAGCGCGCCGCCGAGGTCCCGGGCGGCCCGGCGGAGGTCGTCGACGTCGGGGGCGGGCATCCGGTAGGTGACGAAGGTGCCGCCGTAGCGGCCGCGGCGGGGTTCGACGCAGCCGGCCTGTTGCAGGGTGCGCAGCGCCTCCCGCAGGGTCTCCCGGCTGACGCCGAGCCGGGCGGCGAGGTCGCGTTCGGCCGGGAGGCGGTCGCCGTAGCCGAAGACGCCGAGCTTGATGGCCTGGAGGAGCCGCTCGACGGTCTCCTCGAAGGCGTTGCCGGTGCGGACCGGGCGGAAGATCGCGCCGGCCTGCCAGTCGAGCCGCGCCCGCTCACGTGCTTCGTCCAGGTCCACGCCGGAATCGTACCTACGGGCGGGCGATCGAACTCGTTCGGCCTCGTTCCGCCCCGTTCTCCCGCTCGGCTCTTGACGCGGCCCCGGCCCAGCCGGAACGATGCTGCTCACCCACCTAATGGTCTGCTTCCAGACCATTGAAGAGCCGTCCGACCGTCGAACCCGCCGGACCGAGCGCGCCACGCCGCCGTGGCCGTTCCCGCCCCGGCACACCCTCAACCCCCAGGGGTGCCCATGACCGACGCACGCTCACCCGACCAGCCTTCCCCCGCCGTGTTTCCGGGGAACGCCCTCCCCGTTTCCGACGACGAACAACGGCTCCGCGAGCTGGGCTACACCCAGGAACTGGCCCGCTCGATGTCCGGCTTCTCCAACTTCGCCGTCTCCTTCTCCATCGTCTCGATCCTCTCCGGCTGCCTGACCCTGTACGGGACGGGCATGAAGACCGGAGGTCCGGCCCTGATCATCTGGGGCTGGCCGGTGGTCGGCCTGTTCACCCTCTGCGTCGGGCTGGCGATGGCCGAGATCTGTTCCAGCTACCCGACGGCCGGCGGGCTCTACTACTGGGCGGCCAAGCTGAGCCGCAGCCGCGGCCCCGCGTGGAGCTGGTTCACCGGCTGGTTCAACTTCCTCGGCCAGGTCGCGGTCACCGCCGGGGTCGACTTCGGCGCCGCGTTCTTCACCAACGCCTTCCTCACCCTGCGCTTCGGCTTCGAGGCCAGCCCCGCGCACACCATCGAGATCTTCGCCGTCATCCTGCTGGTCCACGGCCTGCTCAACACCCGCGGCGTGCGCCTGGTCGCCGTCCTCAACAGCGTCTCCGTGTGGTGGCACCTGGCGGGGGTCGCCGTCATCGTCGGCGCGCTCGCCGTGTTCCCGGACCAGCACGCCTCGGCCTCCTTCGTGCTCACCGAGTTCGTCAACGGGACCGGCTTCCAGAACCAGTTCTACGTCGCGATGATCGGCCTGCTGATGGCCCAGTACACCCTCACCGGGTACGACGCCTCCGCGCACATGACCGAGGAGACCCGCGACGCCGCCCGCTCCGGCCCCCGCGGCATCGTCAACGCGATCACCGTCTCCCTGGCGGCGGGCTGGATCCTGCTGCTCGGCATCACCTTCGCGATCCGCGACTACGACGGCGCGCTCAACAGCGACACCGGCGTCCCGCCCGCCCAGATCTTCATCGACGCGATCGGCTCCGGCGGCGCCCAGTTCCTGCTGCTGATCGTGATCGGCGCCCAGTTCTTCTGCGGGATGGCCTCCGTCACCGCCAACTCCCGCATGATCTACGCCTTCTCCCGGGACGGCGCACTGCCCGGCTCCCGGCTGTGGCACCGCATCGACCCGCGCACCCAGACCCCGACCAACGCCGTCTGGCTGGCGACCGGCGGCGCGCTGCTGCTCGGCCTGCCCGCGCTCTGGAACACCACCGCCTACACCGCCGTGACCTCCATCTCCGTCATCGGCCTGTACATCTCCTACGTCATCCCGGTGTACCTGAGGCTGCGCCAGGGCGAGGACTTCACGCCCGGCCCCTGGCACCTGGGGCGGTGGAGCCGGCCGATCGGCATCCTCGCCGTCGCCTGGACGGCCGTGATCACCGTCCTCTTCATGCTCCCCACCGCCTCCCCGATCACCGCCGAGAGCTTCAACTACACCCCCGTCGCCGTGGCCGTCGTGGTCGGCTTCGCCGGTGTGTGGTGGCTGGCCTCCGCCCGGCACTGGTTCACCGGGCCCCACGTCCAGGCGACCACGCCGCCCGAACCCGACGCACGCGACACCGAACTGGAGCTCCGATGACCAGCCCCCGGCTCACCCTCGACGAACTGCGCGCCCGCGTCGCCGACGGCTCCGTCGACACCGTCGTGCTCGCCATGACCGACATGCAGGGCCGCCTCCAGGGCAAACGCCTCGCCGCCGACCACTTCCTCACCGACGTGGTGCCCGGCACCGCCGAGGGCTGCGGCTACCTGCTGGCCGTCGACGTCGACATGAACACCGTCGACGGGTACGAGATCTCCTCCTGGGAGAACGGCTACGGTGACCTCGTGCTGCGCCCCGACCTCACCACCCTGCGGACCGTGCCCTGGCACCCCGGCACCGCCATGGTCCAGTGCGACGTCGTCCACCACGACGACACGCCCGTCAGCGTCTCCCCCCGGCAGATCCTGCAACGCCAGCTGGACCGCCTGGCCGGCCACGGCTGGCACGCCCAGGCCGCCACCGAGCTGGAGTTCATCGTCTTCCGGGACAGCTACGAACAGGCCTGGGAGAAGGACTACGCCAGGCTCACCCCGGCCAACCAGTACAACGTGGACTACTCCGTCCTCGGCACCGGCCGGATCGAGCCCCTGCTGCGCCGGATCCGCAAGGAGATGGCCGGCGCCGGCCTCACCGTCGAGTCCGCCAAGGGCGAGTGCAACCTCGGCCAGCACGAGATCGCCTTCAAGTACGCGGACGCCCTCACCACCTGCGACAACCACTCCGTCTACAAGACCGGCGCCAAGGAGATCGCCGCCCAGGAGGGCTGCAGCCTCACCTTCATGGCGAAGTACGACGAGCGCGAGGGCAACTCCTGCCACATCCACCTCAGCCTGCGCGACGAGCAGGGCGCACCGGTGTTCGCCGGTGACCGGCCGCACGGCTTCTCCCGCACCATGGAGCACTTCCTCGCCGGGCAGCTCGCCTGCCTCGCCGACTTCGCCCTGCTGCTCGCCCCCACCGTCAACTCCTACAAGCGGTACGTGCCCGGCAGCTTCGCGCCCACCGCCATCGCCTGGGGCCGCGACAACCGCACCTGCGCCCTGCGGGTGGTCGGCCACGGCCCGTCGCTGCGCTTCGAGAACCGCGTCCCCGGCGGCGACGTCAACCCGTACCTCGCGGTCGCCGCGCTGATCGCGGCCGGGCTCCACGGCATCGAGCAACAGCTGGAACTCGAACCGGAGTTCATCGGGAACGCGTACGCCTCCGACGCCCCCCGGGTGCCCGCCACGCTGCGCGACGCGGTCGACGCCTTCGAGCGCAGCGCCGTCGCCACCGAGGCCTTCGGCAAGGACGTGGTCCGGCACTACACCCACACCGGACGCACCGAACTCGCGGCCTACGAGCGCGCGGTGACCGACTGGGAGCGGCGCCGCGGATTCGAGCGGCTGTGAACCTCGACCGCCACCACCGCGACGACCGCCACCGGGACGACCACCACCGCGACGACCGCCGCCACGACGACCGCCGCCGGCCGCTGATCGGCATCAGCAGCTACCAGGACGACGTGGCCTGGTCCGTCTGGAACCAGCGCGCCTCCCTGGTGCCGCAGACCTACGTGGACGCCGTCGTCCGCGCGGGCGGCACCCCGGTCCTGCTGCCGCCGCAGCCCGGCGGCGCCGGGCACCTGCTCGACGCCCTGGACGGGCTCGTCCTCTCCGGCGGACCGGACGTCGACCCGGCGCGGTACGCGGCGGACGCCGACCCGCGCACCGGCCCGCCCCACCCGGCCCGGGACGACTGGGAGAGCAGGCTGCTGCACTCCGCCCTCACCCGGGACCTCCCGGTGCTCGGCGTCTGCCGCGGCATGCAGCTGCTCAACGTCGAACTCGGCGGCACCCTCGTGCAGCACCTGCCCGACGGGAGCCACCAGAAGGTCCCCGCCCGGTTCGTCCGCCACCGGGTCGAGGTGGTGGACGGCACCCGGCTCGCCGCCCTCCTGGGGCCGGACGCCGAGGTCTCCTGCTACCACCACCAGGCCGTCGACCGGCTCGGCGCGGGGCTGCGGGCCACCGCGCACAGCGCCGACGGCACCGTGGAGGCGGTCGAACTCGACGGCCACCGCTTCGCGTTGGGCGTCCAGTGGCACCCCGAGACCGACCCCGACGACCTGCGCGTCTTCCATGCCCTGATAGCCGCCGGGCAGAGCGCCCTCACGCACTGACCACCTCTGATGACCGCCAGCCCGACCGACTCCACCCACCGGGAGAACCGCCCATGACCGCACCGGACCTCTTCGAGGTCGTCAACCCCGCCACCGAGGAGGTGATCACCACCGTCGAACTGGCCGGCCTCGCCGAGACCGACGCCGCCGTCGCCCGTGCCCGCGCCGCCTTCGACACCTGGCGCCGGGTGGCCCCCGCCGACCGGGCCCGCCTGCTGCGCGCCTTCGCCGCCGCCGTCGACGCCGACCTCGACCGCCTCGCCGCCCTGGAGGTCGCCAACGCCGGCCACACCATCGGCAACGCCCGCTGGGAGGCGGGCAACGCGCGCGACGTCATCGAGTACTACGCCGCCGCCCCGGAGCGCCTGTTCGGCCGACAGATCCCCGTCGCCGGCGGCATCGACGTCACCTTCCAGGAACCCCTCGGCGTGGTCGGCGTCATCGTGCCGTGGAACTTCCCGATGCCGATCGCCGCCTGGGCCCTGGCCCCGGCGCTGGCCGCCGGGAACACCGTCATCGTCAAACCGGCCGAGCTCACCCCGCTCACCGCCCTGCGCCTCGGCGAACTCGCGCTGGAGGCCGGGATCCCGGAAGGCGTGCTGCAGATCCTGCCCGGCCGCGGCCCCGTCGTCGGACAGCGCTTCGTCACCCACCCCGACGTGCGCAAGGTCGTCTTCACCGGCTCGACCCGGGTCGGCAAGGAGATCATGGCGGGCTGCGCCGCCCAGGTGAAGCCCGCCACCCTCGAACTCGGCGGCAAGAGCGCCAACATCGTCTTCGCCGACGCCGACCTCGCCAAGGCCGCCGCGACCGCGCCGTACGCCGTCTTCGACAACGCCGGCCAGGACTGCTGCGCCCGGTCCCGGATCCTGGTCGAGGCCTCCGCCTTCGACGAGTTCCTGGCGCTCCTGGAACCGGCCGTGCACGGCGTGCGGGTCGGCGACCCGAGCGACGAGAAGACCGAGATGGGCCCGCTGATCTCCGCCGCCCACCGGGCCCGGGTCGCCTCCTACGTCCCCGACGAAGCGGCCGTCGCCTTCCGCGGCAGCGCCCCCGACGGCCCCGGCTTCTGGTACCCCCCGACCGTCCTCGCCCCCGTACGGCACGAGGACCGCGCCTTCACCGAGGAGATCTTCGGCCCCGTCGTCACGGTCGTGCCGTTCCGCGACGAGGAGGACGCCCTGCGGATCGCCAACGCCACCGAGTACGGGCTGTCCGGCTCGATCTGGACCAGGGACCTCGGGCGCGCCCTGCGGGTCTCGCGCGGCGTCGAGGCCGGCAACCTCTCCGTCAACTCGCACTCCTCGGTGCGCTACACCACGCCGTTCGGCGGCTTCAAGCAGTCCGGCCTCGGCCGCGAGCTCGGGCCGGACGCCCTCGACGCCTTCACCCAGACCAAGAACGTCTTCATCTCCACGGAGGAATGATCAGCATGACCCAGCGACTCGACGGCCGGGTGGCCGTCATCACCGGCGCGGGCAGCGGCATCGGCCTGGCCACCGCCCGCCGGTTCGCCGCCGAAGGCGCCAAGGTGGTCTGCGTCGACCTGGACGCGGAGACCGGCGCCAAGGCGGCCAACGAGGTCGGCGGCCTGTTCCTGCAGGCCGACGTCACGGACGAGGAGGCGGTGCGGGACCTCTTCCAGCGGACCGTCGACGAGTACGGCCGGCTCGACATCGCCTTCAACAACGCGGGCATCTCCCCGCCGGACGACGACTCCATCCTCACCACCGGCCTGGACGCCTGGAAGCGCGTCCAGGAGGTCAACCTCACCAGCGTCTACCTGTGCTGCAAGTACGCGATCCCGCACATGCAGCGCCAGGGCAAGGGCTCGATCATCAACACCGCCTCGTTCGTCGCCGTGATGGGCGCGGCCACCTCGCAGATCTCCTACAGCGCCTCCAAGGGCGGCGTGCTGGCGATGTCGCGCGAGCTGGGCGTGCAGTTCGCCCGCGAGGGCATCCGGGTCAACGCCCTCTGCCCCGGCCCGGTGAACACCCCGCTGCTGCAGGAACTGTTCGCCAAGGACCCGGAGCGGGCCGCCCGCCGCCTGGTCCACATCCCGCTCGGCCGCTTCGCCGAGCCGGAGGAGATCGCCGCCGCGGTGGCCTTCCTCGCCTCCGACGACTCCTCCTTCATGACCGCCAACACGTTCCTCGTCGACGGGGGTATCTCGGGGGCGTATGTGACGCCCCAGTAAGGGCGGTTCCCTCCGAGGACGGCGACGGCCCGTCCGCCCCGTGGTGGGGCGGGCGGCCCGTCGGCGGTGGAGACCGGCTTTCCCCGGTTGGTTCTTGACGTATGTGGGGAGGTGGGATCCGGGGTACGACTCACGAAGCGGCGTCGCTGGCCTGACTCCAGGGGTCGTGTCTACCCGACGTCGCGGGGCTGTCTGCCACCCACGTCAGGTCGTGTCCCCCCGTCGTCGCGGCTTTGGAGCATGCGCCAGCTCCGGAGCTGGTCCGCAGCCGCTCGGGTGTCGGGGTGGTCGGTTCCGAGCACCCGCTCGCTGTCGGCGAGCACCCGCTCCATAAGTCCGGTCGCCTCACCGGTGCGACCAGCGTCGTAGTAGGAGGCGGCGAGGTTGCCGCGGGCAAGCAGGGTGTGGGGGTGGTCCGTTCCGAGCAGCCGCTCACGGTCGGCGAGCACCCGCTCCTCGATGGCCATCGCCTCACCGGTGCGACCAGCGTCGTAGTAGGAGGCGGCGAGGTTGCCGCGAGCGAGCAGGGTGTCGGGGTGGTCCGTTCCGAGCAGCCGCTCGCTGTCGGCGAGCACCCGCTCCTCGATAGCCATCGCCTCACCGGTGCGACCCGCCTGCTGGTAGGAGTGGGCAAGGTTGGCGCGGGCGAGCAGGGTGTGGGGGTGGTCGTCACCGAGCAGCCGCTCGAAGTCAGCAAGCACCCGCTCCTCGATGACGATCGCCTCACCGGCGCGACCCGCCTGCCGATAGGAGTCGGCAAGGTTGCTGCGGGCGAGCAGGGTATTGGGGTGGTCGTCACCGAGCAGCCGCTCGAAGTCAGCAACA
>NZ_JBHSOF010000034.1:63514-96054 GCF_042656005.1 Kitasatospora misakiensis
CAAGCACCCGCTCCAGCAGGCCGGTCACCTTACTGGTGCGACCCGCCTGGTAGTAGGAGACGGCGAGGTTGCCGCAGGCGAGCAGGGTGTCGCGGTGGTCGCCGCCGAGCAGCCGCTCGGCATCGGCTGCGAGGCGCTGCCAGTAGGCGACGGCGCCGCCGAACAGGCCGACCGCAGTGAGGCTGTGGCCCGCCGCAAACAGGACCGGGTGGCCGTCGGGCTGCCAGAGGAGGTCGCCGGCGTGGGCGGCGAGGGTGTCGGTGTTGGTGCGCAGGACGGCGGTCAGGTCGCGTGCGGTGTGCTCGTGTTCGGGCCAGATGTCCCGGAGGGCGTCGGCGGCGGCGTGGACGGTGGCGGGAATCTCGGTGTGGGGGGTGGTTTCGCGTGCGGCGCGGGCGGTCAGGGCGTGCAGGCGGACCGCGCGGTTGCTGTCGTGGGTGTCGTGGGTGAGGAGGGCGTAGTGGTGGAGCAGGCGTAGGGCGGCGCGGGCCTGGTCGGGTGTGACCGGGTCCGGGGCGGGGGTGCGGTGGGTGGTGAGGTAGTGGGTGACGGCTTCGGTGGCCCAGAGGGTGTCGGGGTGGCCGGCGGGGTCGAGGTGGGCGGCGAGGCGGATCGCGGGCGCGGCGAGGCCCACCGGTTCACGGCAGCCGGCGGCGTCGAGGGTCAGGAGCAGGGAGGTGGTGACCTGGCGGCCGTAGCCGTCGGTGTCCGCGCCCGGCGGCAGCAGGGCGGTCAGGCGTGAGGCGCGGTCGGTGAACAGGCCGAGATAGGTAGCGCAGTCCACGCCCTCGTTGATCACGTAGGCGGCGGCGTGGGCGAGGGCCAGCGGCAACAGGCCCAGCGTCTCGACGAGTTCGCCGGCGTGGTCGTCGAGGAGGTGGGCGGCGCCGGCGGCGGTGAACCGCTCGCCCAGGTAGCCGAGGGCCTCGTCCTCGCTGTAGGTGCCGATGTCGACGACGGCCCGGCCGCCGCCGGAGACCAGGGCGTCACGACGGCGAGTAGTGGCCAGCACCCGGCCGCGCTCCGTCGCCGGCGGACGGGGCCACCACGGCCCGGCGCCCTCCAGATCGGTGAGGTCGTCCAGGACCACCAGCCAGCTCCGGTCGGTGACGGCCAGCCAGTCCAGGAACACGCCCGCGTCGCTCTCCGCGTCCTGCCCGTCCGCGCCGGACGCACCCACCCGCTGCGCGGCCGTCGCGTACGCGGCGATGATCTGCGCGGTCTCGGCGGCGTTCACCCACACCAGTACGTCCACGCCCTCGGCGTGAGCCCGCCCGGCGCAGGCGGCGGCCAACTGCGACTTGCCGACGCCGCCGCCACCGGACAGGACCTGGGTGAGCACCACGGTGGTGTGCCGTTCCCGGGCCCGGTCGATCTCCTCGCGCAGGCCTGGGCGGGGCTGGAACGCGGACGCCAACGGCGGCACCGTCCCCACGCGTACCGGCCACGTCACCGGCCCGGGCGGCGGCTCGAGGTGGTTGTGGGTGTGGTTGACCGTCAGGTTCTCGGCTTGGTAGACGCCGCCATGGACGGGGCTGTTCTCGATCCGGTTGCTCACTTCGGTGCGCTCGACGTGGCTGCCCGCTCCGACGGCGGGGACCGAGGACGGCGTCCCCGCAGGCTCGCCGGGCGTGCCGGGCTTGCCGCGCCAGGACCAGCGGGGTGGGGTCATCGTCGGCTCCTGCTCAGCTCGATGCCGTGCATGCCGCCGCCGACGCGATCGACGCAGCCTCCACCACGGCAGCGTACTGCCGGCACACCCCCCACCGCGGCCAATCCCGCCAACCGCCCAGGGAAACTCGGCCACTCAAGAGACAGGCGACACATCCCATGTTTGACTCTGTCAGGTCCGGTCAAATCGCCTATATATCGGCGATTCAGCGCCGAAGGCCGTCATACCTCTGGACAAGCACCCGACCTATCCGCCTTAATCCATCCCATGTCATGAACGCCCCCAAGGACCAAGGACCACTGTGCGGCTCCACCCGCCGTTCGCCGGCCTCACGGACTCCACCACCGGCCACCCGGCCGTGACCGTGTCCCGCCGGCACACACCCTCACAGGAGAATCCGTTGTCCCACCGAACTTCACCCGACAGCCGGCCGGTCGGCCGGTGGCGTACCGCGCTCGCCGGGATTCTCGCCCTGCTCGGCGCCTTCGCGGCGGTGCTGCTGCCCGCCGTGGAGGCCCAGGCGGCCACCGTCTCCTTCACTCCAGGAGCCACCCGGACCGACCAGAACGGCAAGACGCTCCAACTGCACGGGCTGGGCATCGTCAAGGTGGGGAACACCTGGTACGGCTTCGGCGAGGAGAAGACCGGCACGACCAAGGCGGACACCTCGTTCCAGAGCATCCCCTGCTACACCTCCACCGACCTCGGTACCTGGACCTACCAGGGCGTGGCACTGGCCAGGCAGAGCAGCGGCGATCTGGGGCCGAACCGGATCGTCGAGCGGCCGAAGGTCATCTACAACGCGTCGACCGGCACGTTCGTGATGTACGTGCACATCGACAGCAGCGACTACTCCGACGCGAAGGTCGGCGTGGCCACCAGCAGCACCCCCTGCGGCCCGTACACCTACCGGGGCAGCTTCCGGCCGCTGGGCTACGTCAGCCGTGACCTGGGCCTGTTCCAGGAGGCCGACGGCACCGGCTACCTGCTGACCGAGGACCGCATCAACGGCGGCCTGCGGATCGACAGGCTCTCCGCCGACTACCTCTCGGTGGACAGCGCGGTCGCGCTCCTGGGCGGCGGCAGCATCGAGTCCCCGGCGATGGTCAAGGTCGGCGGCGTCTACTACATGTTGGGGTCGCACCTGACGGGCTGGAACCTCAACGACAACGTCTACGCCACCGCCACCTCCCTGAGCGGACCGTGGTCGGCCTGGAAGAACCTGGCCGCGCCCGGCACCAACACGTACGCCAGCCAGACGGCCAACATCATCACCGTCCAGGGCTCCGCGGGTACCACGTACGTCTACGCGGGTGACCGCTGGAACACCGACGACCTGGGCAACTCCCAGCTGATCTGGCTCCCGCTGACCATCCGGGGGACGACGGTGAACCTCGGCCAGTACCCCGCCTGGTCCCTCGACACCTCTGCGGGCACCTGGTCGGCCGGCAGCGGGATCCCCTCCCCCGGCACCTACACCCTCCGCAACGCGGCCAGTTCGATGCTGCTCGACGTGTCCGGCGCCTCCACCGCCAACGGCGCCGGGGTCGTCCAGTGGCCGGCGACCGGCGGTGCCAACCAGAAGTGGACGCTCAGCAGGGTGGCGGACAACATCTACACCCTGACCAGCGTCAACAGCGGACTCTGTCTGGAGGTCCCCGGCCACTCGACCGGCACCGGCGTGCAGCTGCAGCAGTGGACCTGCAACGGCGGCGTCAACCAGCAGTGGGCGCTGGACCTCACCGGCAGCCTGACCGGCAGCAAGTACGCGCTGGCCAACGTCGGCAGCGGCCTGATCCTCGGCACCGGCGGCTCGACCACCCAGGGAGCGGCGGTGCGCCAGGAGAACTCCGACCGTGCCAGTGCCGCCAGCCAGAACTGGACCCTGTCCTGACCCGCTGACAGCGCCGGGCCCGGCCGTCGACCGGCGTACCGGGCCGCCGACGCCGACGTCGACGTCGAAGACGTCGACACCATTGTTCAAGAACGAGCAGTAAGGACTCACCGTGCCGGATTCCCTCTCACCCAGGTCGGTGCTCGCCGATACGGCCGCCAGGACGGTCGCCGCCACGGTCGGCTCCGTCGGCCCGGTCGGCATGACGACGCCCGCGTACGCCGCGGCGGCCGCCGAGCCGCTGCCGCTGGCGCCCCTGCGGATCCCGGAGACCGACCTGGGCCTCGAACAGCAGCCGGACTCCAAGATCCAGTGGCTGCAGGACGCCAAGCTGGGCATGTTCATCCACTGGGGGCCGTACGCGGGCCCGGCCCGCGGCGAGTGGTACATGCACAGCGCCGCCGTCACCCCGGCGGACTACCGGAAGTACGTCGACGACGCGAGCAGCGAGCAGTTCACCGCCGACGCCTACGACCCGGCGGCCTGGGCCCAGTTGGCGAAGGACTTCGGGGCGAAGTACGCGACGCTCACCACCGCCCACCACGACGGCTTCGCGCTGTGGCCGCTGAACCACCCCGACGCCTGGCACTCCGGGCAGGCGCCGCTCAACCGCGACTTCGTCAAGGACTACGTCGCGGCGGTGCGGGCGGCCGGTCTGAAGGTCGGCTTCTACTACTCACCGCTCGACTGGCGCCACCCCGGCTACTACGACGTGACCGGCACCGACTGCGCGCCCAACCCCTGGGGTTACACCACCGATCCCGCGCACCAGGAGAACGCGCGGATCCTGAAGGACAAGGTGTACCAGGCGGTCAAGGAACTGGTCACCCAGTACGGCGTGATCGACGACCTGTGGTGGGACGGCGGCTGGATCGCGGAGCAGGGCACCGACGCGGACGGCGCGTTCTTCTGGGAGCCCGGCCGGTTCCGCGACGCCGCCAACACGTGGCAGGTGGACCCCTCCTACGGCGAGTCGGACGCCGACGGCAGGCCGCTGGGCCTGATGGGCACCGTCCGCAAGCACCAGCCCGACATCGTCACCACCTCGCGCTCCGGCTGGAGGGGCGACTACGACAGCGACGAGGGCCCGGCTGTCCCGAGCGGGGCGATCCGCACGGGCCGGCTGGTCGAGAAGGTCTTCAGTGTCTGCGGCCCGTGGGGCTACTCCGACGCCCCGGTCATGAGCTACGGCGACGTGATGGAGATCCTGGTCAACTGCTGGGTGCGGGACATGACCGTGATGGCCAACGTCGGCCCGGACCGGCACGGTACCGTCCCGGACGACCAGGCCGACCTGCTGCGGGAAGTCGGCGCCTTCATGACGACCTACGGCGAGTCGGTCTACGGCACCCGCGGCGGTCCGTGGAACCCGGTCGACGGCCAGTACGGCTTCACGTCCAAGGACGACACCTTCTACGTCCACCTGCTGCCCGGCTACGGCGGCACCTCGTTCACCACCCCGGCCGTCGGCGACGCGAAGGTCACCCGGGTCTTCGACGTGCGGTCCGGCGGCAGCCTCTCCTACAGCGTCAGCGCCGACGGCCGGGTCACCGTCACCGGCATCGACCGCACCACCCACCCCCAGGACAGCGTCATCGGCGTCGTCCTCGACCGGAGCGTGCAGCCGGGTGACATCGCCGTCGGCAGGACCGCGACCTCCGACAGCGAGGAGACGTCCAGGGGCAACACGGCGGCCAAGGCGGTCGACGGTGCCACCGCCACCCGCTGGTGCGCGAACGACGGCGGCACCGGCCACTGGCTGAAGGTCGACCTCGGCTCGACCCGTTCGCTGACCGGCACCCGGATCGCCTGGGAGCTGGACCGGACCAACTACCGGTACAGGATCGAGGCGTCCACCGACAACAGCGTGTGGACCACGGTGGCCGACCTCACCGCGACGACCAGCACCAGCCAGGTCCAGCTCGCCCAGTTCCGCACCCAGGCACGGTACGTGCGCGTCACCGTCACCGGGCTGCCGACCAACGTGTACGCGTCCATCCGCAACCTGGAGGTCTACGACCGGCCCTTCGGCGCGGACCAGGGCGCCGTCGGGCCCGCCCGCTGAGCGGGCGGGTGTCGTGAAGGGCCACCCCGGACGCCGTTCGGGGTGGCCCTTCACACGTACGGTCAGTTGCCCGGCGGCCGGCCGTACAGCTGCGCCGGGTCGCCGGCGAGGGCGGCCTTGACGAAACGGCTGGGGCCGTCGACCAGCACCTCGATGGCGCCCGCCTCCACGCCGTCGAGGGCGGCGCGTGCGACCTCCGCGGGGTCGATCTTGGGTGCGTCGCGCCCCGCCATCATGTCGGTGTCCGCGGCCCCCAGGTGGACGCCCTGGACGAGGGTCTGCTGGCCGGCGAGTTCGACGCGTACGCCGTTGGTCATGTTCCACTCCGCGGCCTTGGCCACCGAGTACGAGCCGGACCCTTCGGCGGTGGCCACCCACGACAGCACGGAGAGGATGTTGACGATCGCTCCCCCGCCGTTGGAGGCCAGGGCCGGGGCGAAGGCGCGGATGACCCTCAGGGTGCCGAAGAGGTGGGTCTCCAGATCCTGCCGGACCAGGTCCAGGTCGTCGGTCAGGAGCTGTCCGCCGGCGCTGATGCCGGCGTTGTTGACCAGCAGCGTGACGTCCCGCGCCGCCGCGGCCGCCGCCGCGATCGACTCCTCGTCCAGCAGGTCCAGGTGGAGCGGCGTGACCCGCGGGTCCAGGACGCCGATCGACTCCGGGCGGCGGGCGGTCGCGTAGACCTTCTCGGCCCCGCGCTCCAGCAGGTGCTCGACGAAGTGCCAACCGATCCCTCGGTTGGCCCCGGTCACGAGTGCGGTGGAACCGGCTATGTCCATGATCATTCCCTTTCTCGGGCGGGCGGGCGTACGGTCCGCCCCGCTCCGTGGCGCCTACGCTAAAACTTGACGTCGACGTGAAGTGCAAGTCGACGGTCGGCAGGCGGCGGCAGGACGAACAGAAGGAGTCGCGATGCGTATCGGCGAACTGGCCGACCGGGCCGGAGTCAGCACCCGGGCCCTGCGCTACTACGAGGAGCAGTCCCTGCTCGACCCCCGGCGCACCTCCGGCGGCCAGCGCCGCTACCCCGAGGCGGCCGTCGACCGGGTGAAGCTCATCCAGGAGCTCTACGCCGCCGGCCTCGGCAGCCGCCTCATCGCCGCGCTCCTGCCCGCCATCGACGCCCACTCCGTGGGACCGGAGCTGCTGGACCGCCTGATCCACGAGCGCGACCGCATCGAAGCGAGGACCGCCGAGCTGCAGGCCGCGGGCCGCAGGCTCGACGTCCTGATCGGACTCGCCACGCACCCGCACCCTGACACCGCGTCATGCCCGACCTCGCTCGACCCGGACCTCGACCCGGACCTCGCCCCGGACCCGAGCGGGGCGCGGCACAGCGGCCGCAAAAAGAATCTTCCTTCTGTATAGTGGTGGTCGTAAACAGAACCACCATTCCTTTTATAGGAGGGTTCAGTGCCGCGGCTCACCGATGCCCGGAAGGAACTCCGGCGTGCCCAGATCACCGAGGCCGCCGTCCGCTGCTTCAGCCGTAACGGCCTGGAGCGGACCTCGATCGCCGACATCACGGCCGAGTCCGGCCTCTCGACCGGATCGATCTACGCCCACTACCGCAACAAGGCCGACCTGGTCCAGGCCTCCGCCCAGGCGGTGCTCGCCAAGCGCGCCGAGGTCCTCGGCGACTACGCCGCGAGCGACACCCCGCCGGACCCCGACGAACTGCTCGCCCGCCTGGTCGCCGCGATCAACCCCGCCGAGGCCCGCGTCGGCGTGCAGACCTGGGGCGAGGCGACCACCAACCCGGCCATCCACGCCATCGTCGTCGACATGATCGACCGGATGCGCGCCATGGTGCGCGACTGCGTCACGGCCTGGCTGGTCAAGGTCGAGCGCCTCGCCCCGGCCGAGGCCCGGGAGCGCGCCCACCCGATCGCCGACCGGGTGCAGGACCTCTACCTGGCCCAGTTGCTGCTCACCGCCCTGAACTCACCGAACTCACCGAACTCACCGACCGAGGAAGCTTCGTCATGACCTCCCTGACCGCGCCCTTAGCCGGTCGTACCGTCCTCCGGGTCGGTTACGGCGCACTCCAGCTCGAACGCCTCCACCACCGCCGCGACGAGGCCGTCGCGCTGCTGCGCCGCGCGGTCGAGCTGGGCGTCGACCACGTGGACACCGCCCAGTTCTACGGCTACGGCTTCGCCAACGAGGTGATCCGCGAGACGCTGCGCCCCCAGGACGGCGTCCTGGTCGTCACCAAGGTCGGCGCCGACCCCGACCCGGGCGGGCCGCTGCCGCTGCGGCTGGCGCAGCGCCCCGAACAGCTGCGCGCCAGCGTCGAGTCCAACCTGCGTGCCCTCGGCCTCGACCAGCTCCCGGTGGTCAACCTCCGCCGCCTCGACACCGGCCCCGGCCTGCGCCCGGACGGCGATCAGGTGGTCGACCTCGACGACCAGCTCGCCGTCATGACCGCCCTGCGGGACGAGGGGAAGATCGGCGCGATCGGGCTGAGCAGCGTCACCGTCGACGGCCTGCGCCGCGCCCTGCCGGCCGGCATCGTCTGCGTGCAGAACGCCTACAGCCTCGTCTCCCGCGACGACGAGGAGCTGCTGGAGCTGTGCGCGGCCGAGGGCATCGCCTGGGTGCCGTTCTTCCCGCTCGGCGGGACCTTTCCGGGCCTGCCCAAGGCGACCGACGAGCCGGCGGTGCACGCCGTGGCCGAGGCCCTGGGCGTCACACCCTCCCAGGTCGGCCTCGCCTGGCTGCTCCACCACTCCCCCAACGTGCTGCTCATCCCCGGCACCGCCGACCTCGCCCACCTCGAAGCCAACATCGCGGCCGGTCGGGTCGGCTTCGACGCCGCGCAGCTCGCCACCCTCGACGCCGTCGAGTCCCGATCGGGCGACGTCCCGATCGGCTGACGTCCCGATCGGCTGAGGCGGAACCACAGGACCGGCAAAGGACCGGCGTCCGGTCGTCCGGTCGTCCGGCCGTGCTCCCGGCCGCCCCGGGAAGCCCGCACCCATCACGCTCCCAAGGACAGCCCATGAAGGCCATCATCTACCGCGACCACGGCGGCCCCGACGTGCTCCGGCTCGTCGACCGCGACCTGCCCCTGCCGGGCCCCGGCGAGGTCCGCGTCAAGGTCGCCGTGTCCGGGGTCAACCCGACCGACTGGCAGGCCCGTTCCCGCGCCGCTCACCCCAGGCCCTTCCCCGAGGCCACCCCGCACCTCGACGGCGCGGGCGTGATCGACACCGTGGGCGATGGAGTCGATCGCGGCCGGATCGGCGAACGGGTCTGGCTGTACATGGCCGCCGCCGGGCGGCCCACCGGCACCGCCGCCCAGTACACCGTGGTGCCCGCCGAACGGGCCGTGCCGCTGCCCGACGAGGCCGGTTTCGACCTCGGCGCCGCACTGGGCGTCCCCGCGCTCACCGCGCACCGCGCGCTCACCGTCGCCGAGGACGGACCGCACCGCCTGCGGCCCGGGGCGCTGGACGGCCGGGTCGTCCTCGCCGCGGGCGGGGCCGGGGCGGTCGGGCACGCGGTGATCCAGCTCGCCCGCTGGGCCGGCGCCACCGTGATCAGCACGGTCAGCGGCCCCGAGAAGGCCCGCCTGGCCACCGCCGCCGGCGCCCACCACGTGGTCAACTACCGCGCGGGCGACCCGGCCGCCGAGATCCGCGGGATCGCCCCGGACGGCGTCGACATCGTCGCCGAGGTGGCACTCGGCGCGAACCTCGCCCTGGACCTGGCCGTGCTGAAGACGCGGGGCACCATCGCGACCTACGCCAACGACGGCGGCAAGCCGGTCGAGCTGAACGTGCCGCAGAGCATGGTGCTGAACGCGCGCTTGCAGTTCCTGGTGCTCTACACGGCCGGTCCGGCGGCGCGCGCGGCGGCCGTCGAGGACGTCGCCGCCGCGGTGCGCGACGGAGCGCTGCCGGTCGGCGAGGAGCACGGCCTGCCGCTGGTCCGCTTCCCGCTGCAGCACACCGCCGACGCCCACCGAGCGGTGGAGAGCGGCGCGGTCGGCAAGGTGCTGGTCGACATCGCGTCCTGACGCAGCCCCCGAGCGTTGGGACGACGAAGGGGCGGTAGCCGCTCTCCCGGTGGCTACCGCCTCTCGGACAGTCGGGGCTCCGCCTCCGTCAAGCCGCCGATGCCTCCAGTGCGCAGGCGTCGTCCAGGCCGTGCGTCTCCCACTCCGGGAAGCGGTCGGCCGCCGGATCCACCGGCTCGCCCTCGGCCAGCAGGCAGGCGGCGAGCCGTTCGTGCAGGTCGGCCACCTTCAGGCCGGTGCCGATGAAGACCAGTTCCTGGCCCTGCCCGTCCGAGTGGACGCCGGCCGGTTCGAAGCGGGCCACCACGCCGGCCTGCGACCAGAGGCCGGTGACCTGCGGGCGGGTGGCCAGGTGGAAGAAGCCCTTGGAGCGGAGGATCCCGCCGTAGGCACCGCTGTCCAACTCCTCGGTGACGAACGCCCAGAGCCGGCCGGGGTGGAAGGGGCGGTCGGCGCGGAAGACGGTACTGGCGATGCCGTACTCCTCCGTCTCGGGGATGTGGTCGCCGTTGAGCTCGGCCACCCATCCGGGGGCCTGCTGGGCCCGTTCGACGTCGAAGCGGCCGGTGCCCAGCAACTCGGCCGGGTCCACGGCGCCGAAGCGGGCCGGCACGATCCGGGCGGCCGGGTTGAGCCGGGTGAGGGCCGCGCGCAACCGGACCGCGTCCTCCTCCCCCACCAGGTCGAGCTTGTTGACCACGATCACGTCGGCGAACTCGACCTGGTCGATCAGCAGATCGCTGACGGTCCGCTCGTCGTCCTCGTACTGGTCCAGCCCACGGGCGGTGAGCTCGTCGCCGCTCGCCAGCTCGGGCAGGAAGTTGGCGGCGTCCACGACCGTGACCATGGTGTCCAGGGTGGCGAGGTCGGTCAGGGTGGCGCCGTCGTCGCGGGCGAAGGAGAAGGTGGCGGCCACCGGCATGGGCTCGGAGATGCCGCTGGACTCGATCAGCAGGTAGTCGAAGCGGCCCTCGCGGGCGAGCCGGTCGACCTCCTCCAGCAGGTCGTCGCGCAGGGTGCAGCAGATGCAGCCGTTGGTCATCTCGACCAGCCGCTCCTCGGTGCGGGACAGCGCCGCGCCGCCGTCGCGGACCAGGGCGGCATCGATGTTGACCTCGCTCATGTCGTTGACGATGACGGCGACCCGCATCCCCGCACGGTTGTGCAGGACGTGGTTGAGCAGGGTGGTCTTTCCGGCGCCGAGGAAGCCGGAGAGCACGGTCACGGGCAGGGTCACGGGAGGTCGTCCTCTTCTGACGGGTCGGTGGTGCGGTGGGCTGCGGACGCCGACGCGTTCGGTCAGGCCGCCGCGTGGGCGGCCGGACGGGCCGCGGGCGCGGGTGCGGGGACGCGCCGGACGGCAAGCGCGGCGGCGTAGCAGGCGGTGGCCACCGCCATGACGGCGAAGCTCGGCGGCAGCACCGGGACGGCCGCGCTGAGCAGGAGCCCGCCCCAGACGTCCAGGACGGCGAGCCCGGCCGACAGGGCCAGGGCCCGGTACGGACGGTCCGTCAGCCGGACGGCCGTGCCGGCCGGCGCGGCCAGCAGGCCGAGCAGCAGCAGCGAGCCGACCGCCTGGGTGGCCTCGGCGGCGCAGGCGCCGACCAGGGCGAGGAAGCCGAGCCCGAGCGCGCCGGTCCGGACGCCCCGGGCGCGGGCGACGGCCTCGTCCAGGGTGGCGAAGAGCAGCGGGCGGGCCAGGACGATCATGGCGACCGCGATGCCGGCGGCGATCAGTACGGCGGTCAGCGTCCGCCCCCGGTCCAGACCGTAGATGGAGCCGAACAGGACGGAGATCCCGGCGTTGCCCTGGCTGCTGCTGCGGGTGGTCGTGTAGAGCGTGAGGAAGAAGACGCCGAGGCCCAGCACCCAGCTGAACAGGGCGCCGATGACCACGTCGTCGGGCCGGCCGCGGCGGCCCAGCAGGCCGAGCAGCAGGGCCGCCCCGACGGTCGCCGCGAAGAGCCCGATCCGCAGGTCGTAGCCGCCGGCCAGGGCGGCCATGGCGCCGGTGAACGCGACATGGCTGAGGGTGTCGCCGGTGAAGACCTGGGCGCGCAGCACCAGGAAGTACCCGACCAGGCCCGCGGCGAGCGCGATCGCGGTTCCGGCGAGCAGCGCGTGCTGGAAGAAGGCCTGGGAGAGGGTGGTGGTCATGCCGGGGCTCCGGTGGGCAGCGGGCCGCGCGCCCGGCCGGCGGCCGTACGCAGCGCGCGGCCGGCGTGGGCCAGGAGGTAGCCGGTGAAGGCGAAGGTGGTCACGAAGAATCCGAGGGGGTAGGGGTGGTAGTAGGCGGCGATCAGGCCCAGCCAGCTCGCCGCCAGCCCGAGCAGGACGGCGAGCAGCAGTCCGAGCAGGGGGCGGGCGGTGAGCACCTGGGCGGTGGCGGCGGGGATCACCAGCAGGGCGAAGACCAGCAGGCTGCCGGTGATCTGGCCGGCCTCGGCCGTCGCGGCGCCGAGCAGCAGCAGGAATCCGCCGCCCAGCAGCCGGACGGGTACGCCGCGGGCGGCGGCGACCTCGGGGTCGAGGGTGGCGAACAGCAGCGGGCGGCCGATCAGCGCGAGCACGGCGAGGACGGCGGCGCCGACGGCGGCGAGCAGCCGGACCTGGTCGTCGGTGATGCCGAGGAAGGTGCCGAAGAGCAGGGCCTGCGGGCCGCCGAGGGTGCCCCGGTAGAGGGTGACGAAGAGGAATCCGCAGGCGAGCGCGAAGGCCTGGAGGGTGCCGGTGGCGGCGGACTCCTGGATGCCTCCGGCCCCACCGCCGGCCCCACCGCCGGCCCGTCCGCCGTCCCGCAGCAGGGCGATGACCAGCGCGGTGGCCAGGCAGGCGCCGAGGTAGCCGGCGGTGGTGCTGACGCCGAGCAGGGTGGCGAGGGCGGCGCCGGGGAAGGCAACCACCGAGAGGGTGTGGCCGGCGAAGGTCTGGCGGCGCAGCACCATGAACCAGCCGACGGCCGGGGCGACGACGGCGACCACGGCGGCGGCTCGGAAGGCGTTGACCATGAAGGCGTAGGACCAGATGTCCCGCAGGTCGGCGAGCAGGTCCCAGCTGAAGACCGGGGCGGTGGATGCGGCTGTCAGCACGGTCCGCAGCTCCCCCGGTCCTCGGGGACGCCGACGACGACCAGCCGGTCCCCGGCGGTGTGCAGCACCTCGACGGGGGCGCCGTAGAGCCGGGTGAGCGTCCGGGAGGTGATGACCTCGGCGGGCGGGCCGGCCACGGCGCGGCCCTGGGCGAGGTACACGACCTGGTCGAGGTGGTGGAGGATCGGGTTGACGTCGTGGGCGACCATGGCCACCGAGACGCCGTCCTCGTGGCAGATCCGGCCGAGCAGGGCGGCGATCGCGCTCTGGTTGGGCAGGTCGAGGCTGTCGAGCGGTTCGTCGAGCAGCAGCAGCCGGGGCCGGGTGACCAATGCCTGGGCGAGCAGCAGCCGTTGCTGCTCACCGCCGGAGCACTGGCCGATCGGGCGGTGGGCGTAGCCGGTGGCGCCGACGAGTTCGACCACCTCGTCGACGCGCTGCCGTTCGGCGCGCCGGCGGGCGCGGCCGAGGCCCGGCAGCGGGACGCCCCAGCGGTGGCCGTCCAGGCCGAGGCGGACGACGTCGAGGCCGCGGATCCGGACGCCGGGGTCGAAGCTGCGGCGCTGCGGCAGGTAGCCGATGTCCGTGGGGTCCGGTGCCGTGACGTGGCCGGCGGCGGCCGGTACGGCGCCGAGCAGCAGTTTGACCAGGGTGGACTTGCCGACCCCGTTGGGGCCGAGGATCGCGGTGAACTCCCCGGCCCCGACGGTGAGATCGACGTCCGACCAGAGCGTGCGGCCGCCCACCCGGACGGCCGCGCCGCGCAGTTCCAGCACCGGGCGGCGGTCGGCGGTGGCCGGTGCCGGGGGCTGTGCGGGGATCGGTACCGGGGGCTGTGCGGGGATCACGGTGGCTTCGATCGGCGCGGTGGTCACTTGCCGGTCGCCTGCTTCAACGCGGCGGCGAGGCCCTGGAGTTCGGTGATCTGCCAGTCCTGGAAGGGGGCGTCGGCCGGGGTGGGGGTCTCGGTGACGGTGGCGACCGGGATGCCCTGGGCCTTGGCGGCGTCCACCTGGGCCTTGATGTCGGGGGTGTCGTTCTGCGTGTTGTAGACGTAGACCTTGATCTGCTTGCCCTTGATCTGGGCGTCGATGGCGGCCTTGTCGGCGGCGGTCGGGTCGGTGCCCTCGCTGGTGGCGTCGAGGAAGGACTCGGGGGTGAGCAGCTTGAGGCCAAGGCCCTCGGCGAGCGGGGTGACGATCGACTCGGAGGCGCCGATCGGGGTGTCCGCGTAGGTGGCCTTGATGTCGGCGACCAGCTTGTCGTAGGGGGCCAGGGTGCTGCCCAGGTAGGTGGCCTTCTGCTGGTCGAAGTAGGCGGCGTCGGCGGGGTCGAGCTTCTTGAGGTCGGCGGTGATCTGCTCGATCACCTTGTGGACGCTCTCCGGGGAGTACCACTGGTGCGGGTTGCCGCCCTCCTTGACGCCGACCAGGTCGCCGACCTTGAGCGCGCCGCGGCCGGTGGCGGGGTTGGCGGCGATCAGCTTGTCCGACCAGGCGTCGTAGCCGGCGCCGTTGGTGATGACGTACCGGGCGCCGGCGACGGTGCGGCCGTCGGCGGCGGTGGGCTCGTAGTCGTGCGGGTCGGCGTCCGGGTTGCTGATGATGCTGGTCACCTTGACGTGCTCGCCGCCCAGCTGGCCGGCTATCGACCCCCAGAAGCTCTCGGCGGCGGCCACCTGGACGACCGTGCCCCCGCTCTTGGCGTCGCCGGCCGGGGAGCCCTTCGCGGGTTCGGCGGAGCAGGCGCTGGTGCCGGCGAGCGCTGCCACGGCGAGGGCGAGGGCGATCCTGGCGGTGTGGGTGGGGGCGGTGATGCGCATGGTGGAGCTGCTCCTCAGGTGATGGGGTGGGCGACGTCCACACACTAGGTGGCAACGGTTTTCATATCCAGCTGATCCAGTTGCGATATGAAAATCATTACCGAACTTTGACTCGGCGGTCGGCCTGCGCCTGCCGATCCCCCGTCCGCGCGTACGCCAGCAGCTCCCGGGTGTACGGGTCGGCGGGGTCCTCGCACACCCCGCGTGCCGGGCCGCTCTCCACGATCCGGCCGGAGCGCATGACCGCGATCCGGTGCGCGACGTGCCGCACCAGGGCCAGGTCGTGGCAGATCAGGAGGTAGGCGAGGCCGAGGCGGTCCTGGAGGTCCGTGAGCAGGTTGAGCACCCCGGAGCGGACCGACGGGTCGAGGGCGGACACCGGCTCGTCCAACACCAGCAGCCGGGGGCCGCCGACCAGCGCCCTGGCGATGCCCACCCGCTGGCACTGGCCACCGGAGAGCTCGTGCGGCAGGCGGTCGCCGAGCGCCGCGTCCAGGCCGACCAGGTCGAGCAGCTCGGCGACCCGGCGCCGGTCCTCGGCGCGGTCCCGGCTCCCGTGCACACGCAGTGGCTCGGCGATCGCGTCGCGGACCCGCAGGCGAGGGCTGAGCGAGCCGTACGGGTCCTGGAAGACCGGCTGGATCAGGGGGCGGACGCGACGCAGGGCCGGTTCGTCGAGCGTGGTCAGCTCCTGGCCGTCGAACCGCACCCGGCCGGCGTCGGGCCGGCGCAGTTGGAGGACGGCGCTCGCGGTACTCGACTTCCCGCAGCCGGACTCGCCGATCAGCGCCAGCGTCTCACCGGCGGCCAGGTCGAAGGAGACCCCGTCCACGGCGCGGACGGGGGCGGCCCGGCGGCCCCGTCCGGGGTGCACGACGAGCAGGTCGCGGACGGAGAGGAGGGGTTCGGTGGTCAACTGGTCCTGCCTGGTGGGGTGGTGGGTGGGGCCGGGGCTCGCGGTCTCAGGCGGCGGCGGGTGCGGTGAACAGGTCGGCGGGCAGCCGGTGCCGGTGGTGGCAGGCGAGGGTGCGGCCGGGGGCCGGCCGGCCGGCTCGGGGCTCCTCGGTGCGGCAGCGGTCGGTGGCGAGCGGGCAGCGCGGGGCGAAGGCGCAGCCGGGCGGCAGCCGGTCGGGGGCGGGCGGGGCGCCGCCGATGGAGTGCAGACGGCGGTCGGTGGCGCGGTCGGGCGGGAGGGCGGCGAGCAGGCCGGCGGTGTACGGCGAGCGGGGGTCGGCGAGGACCTGCCCGGCCGGGCCGCTCTCGGCGAGCCGTCCGGCGTACAGCACGGCGACCCGGTCGGCGTGGGCGGCGACGATCCCGAGGTCGTGCGTGACCAGCAGCAGCGCCGCCCCGGTCGACTCGCGCAACTCGGCGAGGGTGCCCAGGACTTGGGCCTGGGCGCGCGGGTCGAGGGCGGTGGTCGGCTCGTCCGCGACGACCAGTTCGGGCCGGTTGACCATCGCCATCGCGATCGCCGCCCGCTGCCGCATACCGCCGGAGAACTCGTGCGGGTACGCCCGCGCCCGGGCCGCCGGGATGCCGACCTGCTCCAGCGCGGCGGCGGCCAACCGCTCGGCCTCGCGCCGCCCGGCGCGCCGGACCGACCGTACGGCGAAGGCCAGTTGGTCGCCGACGGTGTGCACCGGGCTGAGCACGGCGAGGGCGTCCTGCGGTACGAGGGCGATCCGGCGGCCCCACAGGCGGCGGTACAACGCCCTGGGGGCGCCGACCAGTTCGTCGCCGCCCAGCCGGGCGCTGCCGGTGACCCGGGCGCTCGCCGGGGCGAGGCCGAGCAGGGCCAGCGCGGTCAGCGACTTCCCGGCGCCGGACTCGCCGACCAGGGCCAGCGCCTCGCCCGGCGCGAGCTCGAACGAGACGCCTCGGACGGCCGGGAGCGTCCGCCGGCCGTCGGCGAGGGTCACGGCCAAGTCCCGTACGGCGAGCAGCGGTTCGGTGGCGGTGGCGGGTGCGGTCGCGTGGGCGGCTCGCGGGCCTCGCTTCCCGTCCTGGAGTGGTCCGAGCGGGTTCGGCTTGGTGAAGGAGCGTTGGAGAGTCATCGGTTCCGGGTGTCCAGGGGGCGAGGTGGTCACGTTCGGCGTCCTCGGGGTCGGGCCAGTCCGGCCGGGGTGGTGGCCAGGGCACTGAGCAGGGCGAGGGCGACCGCCGGGGCGAGGGCCGCCCAGGGGGCGCGTTCGAGGTAGGGCCGGGACTCGTCGATCAGCAGGCCCCACTCGGGTGCGGGCGGCTGGGCGCCGAGGCCGAGGAAGCCGAGCGAGGCGAGGGCCAGGGCGATGCCCGGCAGTCGGAGGACGGCGTGCCGGGCGACGGGTCCGGCCACGGCGGGCAGGACGTGCCGGGTGAGGATCCACCACGGGGTGGCGCCGACGGCCCGCTGGGCGGTGAGGTGCCCGGCGGCGCGGGTCTCCTGGACCAGGGAGGCGGCGTGAGCGGCCAACGGCGGCCAGGAGACCAGGGCCACCGCGATCGAGGCCCCGGCGGTGCCGGGGCCGAGGGCGGCGGCGACCAGGATGCCGACGATCACCGGCGGCAGCGCGTTGGCGACGTCGACGAGCCCGCCGGTCAGCTCGGGCAGGAAGCCCAGGAGCAGTGCGACGAGGTAGCTGACCAGGCAGACCGCCAGCGCCACCCCGAGGGTGGCCGCCGCACCGTGGCCGAGCCGGGCCAGCACGTCCCGCCCGAGGCCGTCCGCGCCGAGCGGGTACCGCGGGGACGGCGGCGCCAGCCGGGCGCCGGTGTCCACGGTGTACGGATCGCGCAGCAGCCCCCAGCCGACGGCCGCGCCGAGCAGGGCGGCGAGCAGCGCGGCCGCCGCCGTCACCCGCCGGGACCGGACCGGGCGGGGCGGGGGCGGCAGCGCCAGGGCCGCGTCACGCAGGCCCGGGCCGGTCAGCTCGCGGGCGGCGAGCCTGGCCAGGGCCCCGGCGAGCAGGCCGAGCAGCAGCATGGCCAGCAGCGCGCCCTGGAGCAGCGGGAGGTCCTGCGACTTGGCCGCGCCGAGCGTGGTCCGGCCGATGCCCGGCACCGCGAACACCGCCTCCACCGCGACCGCACCGCCGACCAGGCCCACCGCGACCAGCCCGAACTGCGGTACCAGGGAGGGCAGTACGCGACGCAGCAGGGCCGGACCGATCAGCCGGGGCCGGGTGCCGCTCGCCCGCCACAGGCCGACCCAGCGCTCGCCGAGCACGGCGGGCAGCGCGTCCGCGACCAGTCGGCCGAGCAGCGCCCCGGCCGGTACGCCGAGCGCCAGCGCGGGCAGCACCAGGTACTCGGGGCCGCGCCACCCGGAGGTGGGCAGCAGTCGGAGCCAGACCCCGAGGACGAGCAACAGTGCGGTGGCGAGCAGGAATTCGGGCACCGCGACCAGCATCGCGCCGAGCCGTCCGCCGCCCGTCCGGGGCTCGGCGTCGCCCCGGGCGGCCCGGACCAGGACCGGCCCGCTCAGCGCGGCCGCCAGCAGCAGCGCCACCAGCAGGGCCGCGCCCATCAGGGCGAGCGAGACGCCGAGCCCGGAGAGCACCGAGGGCAGCACGGGGGTGCCGGAGACCCACGAGTCGCCGAACTCGCCGCGCGCCACGCCGGCCGCCCAGCGGCCGAGCAGGGCGAGCGGTCCGCCGTCCAGACCGAGGTCGGCCCGGACGGCGGCCAGTGCCTCGGGCGTCGCCTCCTGCTCGGCCGAGCGGGCCCGGAGCACCGCCAGCGCCGGATCGGCCCCGGCGAGCCGGGGCAGCAGTCCGACGGCCGCCAGCACGGCGGCCAGCGCGAGGGCGCGGGCGGCGCCGCGGACCAGGGCGGAGCGGAGGCGGACGCTGCGAAGGCGGGCGCCGTGGATACGGGCGGAGCGCCCCGGAGTACCGTGCACGGCGGTCACTTCAGATGGGTGTCGAGGGTGACCAGCCGGCGCTCGCGCGGGTCCCGGGCCGCACCGGTGAGGGCGGCGGAGCTGCCCTGGATCACCCGCTCGTGCAGCATCGGGACGGCGGCGTCGGTGTTGAGCACCGCGCTCTCGGCGTCCAGGACCGCCGCACGGCGCTCGTCCCCGGGCTCGGCGGCCTCCGCCAGGGCTATCGCGCGGTCCACCGCCGGGTCGCGGAGCCGGGAGAGGTTGAACGAGCCTTCGGAGCCGAAGTCGCTGCGCAGGTAGGCGACCGGGTCGCCGGAGTCGAGCACGGTGGCGCGGGACAGCACGAAGGCGTCGAACTTGCCCGCCAGCGCGTCCTTCTCGATGTTGGCGTACTCGCGGACGTCGAGTTGGACGGTGAACCCGGCGTGCTGGAGCTGCTGCTGGAGGGCGGCGGCGACCTCGGGCAGCTCGGCCCGGTCGGTGAAGGTGCCGATGGTGACCGTCTGCCCGCTCGGGGTCGCCGGGGCGGTCGGCGCCGTCCGGCCCCGGCGCTTGGCGGCCCACGGCAGAGCCGGCCCCAGCAGGCCCGCGGCGGCGTCGGCCCGGCCCTCGTACACGCCCCGGACCAGCGAGCCGGTGTCGATCGCGGCCCGGGCCGCGGCCCGCAGGCCGGGGTCGGCGAAGACCCCGCGCGAGGTGTTGAGGTACAGCGTGTTGGTGCGCGGCATCGGCACCTCGCTGAGCCGCTCGGGCGGGACCAGCGCGGCCTGGGAGACCGGTACGGACTCGACCAGGTCGGCCTCGCCGCTGCGCAGGGCGGCCGCCCGGGCGGTGCCGTCCGGGACGAACGAGACGTCGATCCCGGCGGCCTTTGCCCGGCCGCCCCAGTAGTGCTCGTTCCGGTCGAGGACGGCGGAGGAGGTGCCGTTGACGGACTTGAGCACGAAGGCCCCGGTGCCGGCGCCGACCGGGTTGACGGTCTTTCCGGTGTAGGCCCGCTCGGCGAGGATCGACAGCTGGGGGGAGGACAGCCGCTGCGGGAGGAGCGGGTCGGCGGCGGCGGTGGTCACGGTGACGGTGTCGCCCTGGGCGGCGGTGGTGGTGAGGGTGACACCGTCCAGGATGCGCGGCTTGGGCGCGGCGGAGGCGGCGGCGTCCAGCGAGCGCTTCACGGCGGTGGCGGTCAGCTCGGTGCCGTCGTGGAACTTGACGGCCTTGCGGATGGTGAACTCCCAGGTGGTGGGGTTGGTCCTGGTCCAGGAGGCGGCGAGGGCCGGCTCGGCGTCGCCGTCGGCGTCGAGGTTGACCAGGGTCTCGGCGGCGCTCCAGCGGGAGAGCTTGAAGGCGTCGTCGCTGAGCGGCGAGAGCGCCGAGCGGGGCGGCTGCATCATCACGAGCCTGATCCGCCGGTCGGCGGAGTCCGTGGAGCCGGTGTCGGCGGCGAAACAGCCGCTGAGCAGCAGGGCGGCGGCGGCGGCGAGGGCGGCGGGGGGAAGGAGCTTGTGGTGGGACACCCGAGGAAATTAGCAGACGATAATCATTTTCAACAAGCCGATGGAGCGGGCGTCGCCGGGCTCGCCACCGCCGCCACCTGCGCGTTGCCCTGCCCACAGTTCGGTCAAGGGGAGTCAAGCTTGGGCAAATACGGTCAGCCGGACGCTCGGGCTGATCTAGGCTTGCGGAGGTTTGAAAGAAGGCACCTCGTTCGGTGAGGCTTCTTCACGGACACAGGCCACTGACCCGACGACGTCGAGAGACGCCCAGGTTCAGGACAGATCTTCCCGACTTAAGGGTTGATCCCAAGTGGCTTCCCCAGCGCGGGGATTACGCCGTGAAGTGCCAAAGCTCTGACGAGTTGGGGTGTACCGGTCCCTGCTGGCTCCTGCTGGTTTCCCGCGGTTCCCGCGGGCCGGTCCGCTCCTTGCCGTGTCGATGCGGCGCACACCTGGTGCGCCCCGGCCGGAAGGAGGCGAGAGACATGGATTCGAGTTGCAGTAGTCCGGGCCACAAACGGGCCCCCGTCCGCCTGTCCTCGTACTCCCCCGGCACGCGGTAACCACCTTCCCTACGCGCCTTTCGACGCGCCCTCGCTCCCGCACGGCCTCGCGCCGTCGTGGGTCGCCGTGGTGCGCGCGCTCGTAGGGGGGATCGCTGCTGCGTGCCCCCGACCTCCCCCTGCCAGGGGGTCAGGAAGGCACGTCATGACCAATGTGATGCTCGACAAGACGATTCCCACGCCGCGCGCGGCGGTGCTGGACGACGCCCACCTGGGCGACATCAAGGGTGCGCTCGGCACCATCCGCCTGGACGACACCGCGCCGCGCCGAGGCCTGTCCGCCAAGCTCAAGACCCTGCTGGCGATCATCGGCCCCGGCCTGATCGTGATGGTCGGCGACAACGACGCCGGCGCCTTCGCGACCTACGGCCAGGCCGGCCAGAACTACGGCACCCACCTGCTGTGGACGCTGCTCCTGCTCATCCCCGTGCTGTACGTCAACCAGGAGATGGTGCTGCGGCTCGGCGCGGTGACCGGGGTCGGGCACGCCCGCCTCATCCTGGAGCGGTTCGGCAGGTTCTGGGGCGCGTTCTCGGTGATCGACCTGTTCCTGCTGAACGCGCTGACCCTGGTGACGGAGTTCATCGGCATCACGCTGGCGGCCGGCTACCTGGGCCTGCCGAAGGTCGCCGCGGTGGTCCTGGCGGCCGCGATCATCATCGCCTCCGCCTTCACCGGATCCTTCCGGCGCTTCGAGCGGATCGCCATGGCCCTGTGCGCGGGCTCGCTGCTGCTGGTGCCGATCTACTTCCTCGTCCACCCGAAGCCCTCGCAGATGGTCCGCGACTTCGTGGTACCCGGCATCCCGGGCGGCAGCGGCGAACTCGCCTCCGTGATGCTGCTGGTCATCGCGATCGTCGGCACCACCGTCGCCCCCTGGCAGCTGTTCTTCCAGCAGTCCTACGTCATCGACAAGCGCATCACCCCGCGCTTCATGAGGTACGAGAAGGCCGACCTGGTCATCGGCATCGCCGTGGTCGTGATCGGCGCCGCCGCACTGATGGGCATGACCGCCGCCGCCTTCGCCGGCACCGACGGCTTCGGCCGGTTCACCGACACCGCGGGAGTCGCCCACGGCCTCGCCGCGCACGCGGGCAAGCTCGCCGGAGTGCTGTTCGCCATCGCCCTGCTGGACGCCTCGATCATCGGCGCGTTCGCCGTCTCCCTCTCCACCGCGTACGCGCTCGGCGACGTCCTGGGCATGAAGCACTCGCTGCACCGCGGGGTCGGCGGCGCCAAGGGCTTCTACGCCGTCTACGCCGGACTCGTCATCGCCGCGGCGGCCATCGTGCTGATCCCCGGCTCGCCGCTGGGCCTGCTCACCGAGGGCGTCCAGACCCTCGCCGGCGTGCTGCTGCCCTCCGCCACCGTGTTCCTGCTGCTGCTGTGCAACGACAAGCAGGTGCTCGGGCCGTGGGTGAACGGCCCGAAGACCAACGCCTTCACCGCCGCCGTGGTCGGCGTCCTGGTCACCCTGTCGGTTGTTCTGACCGCCGCCGTGCTCTTCCCGGACATCAGCGCGGACAGCATCCTGCGGATCATGGCCGCCTGCGGCGTCGCCGGAGTGCTCGCGGCCGGGTACTCCTTCACCCGGCGGCGCACCGCCACGAAGGAGGACCCGATCGACCGCACCGGCCGCGACACCTGGCGGATGCCCCCGCTGGAGACCCTCACCAAGCCCGCCATGTCCACCGCGCGCAAGATCGGCATGGGCGCGCTGCGGACGTACCTGCTCATCGCGATGATCCTCGTCATCGTCAAGATCGTCCAGGTCGCGCTCACCACCTGACCGCGGCCCCCGCCGGGGCGGCGAACGGCTCTGTACGAAGGGGGCGCCGTAGCTACTGGCTACGGCGCCCCCTTCGTGTCGGCTGCGGCAGTGGCCGCGGCTACGGGGTGAGCAGTCCCCGCTCGTAGGCGCGCACCAGGCGGCGGGGCACCAGGTGCTCGCGGCCGTCGAGGACGACGGGCACCAGTTCCGGCGTGGTCGCCTTCCACTGGGCGCGGCGGTGGCGGGTGTTGCTGCGGGACATCTTCCGCTTGGGGACGGCCATCGGGGGTCTCCTCCTGGTGGATCGGGGGTGTTACGAGAGGTGGGCGTACGGCAGCAGTGCCATCTCGCGGGCGTTCTTGATGGCGCGGGCCATCGCCTTCTGCTGCTGGACGGTCAGGCGGGTGACCCGCCGGCTGCGGATCTTGCCGCGGTCGGATATGAACTTCCGCAGCAGGTTGGTGTCCTTGTAGTCGACGTAGGTGATGCCCGCCTCGATCAGCGGGTTCGGGCGAGGCTTGGCGGGTCGGCCGGGGCCCGGGCGCTTGGCCATGTGAGGATGGTCCTTCCTCGGTTCGGGGTTCGCAGGTCGGGTTCGCAGAGCGGGTCCGCAGGTCGGGTTCGCCGGTCAGGCGACCGGTTCCAGCAGGTCTTCGAAGGCGTCCGGAAGGGCCTTCCAGCCCTGCTCGCCGGCCATCAGCTCGGCGTCGGTGAGCAGGCAGGAGTCGAGCAGCTCGACGATGCCGTCCACGTCCAAACCTTCGGCGGTGAAGCTGAGTTGCTGCACCCGGTCGCCGTACTGCGGGTTCCAGTCGAGCGCGGCGGCGGCGCGGCGCTCGGGCGGGTACAGCTCCCAGGCCGCGTCCGGCAGCGAGGCCAGCCAGGGCCCGCACTCCTCGACGGCGAGGTTGGCGCCGGCCGCGTCCCAGGCGAGCAGCAGGTCGGGCCGGTTGGCCAGCCAGAAGCGGCCGCGGCTGCGCTGGGCGGCGGGGACGAGCAGTTCCAGCGCGTCGTGCAGCCGCTCGGGGTGGAGCGGGCGGTGACGCTCCCAGACCAGGGTGGCCACGCCCGCCTCGTCGTGCTGCTGCGGGAGCAGCGCGATCGCCGGGTTGACCCGGTCGCGGGCGGCGGCGACGCCGAAGCCGCCGAGCGCCGCGCGGACCAGCGAGCCGCCGTCGAGCCGTACGGTCCGTGCGGTGGGGTGCAGTTGGCGCAGCATGGCCAGTCCGGCCAGCCGTTCGGGTGCGTCGCCCTCCGGCCCGGCGCCCGGGACGGCCAGCACGGTGGCGTACTCCAGCTGGTGGGCCAGCGCCTCGGCCCGCGTCCGGGAGTCGTCGGCGCAGGTGTGCAGGCCGTGCTCGGACAGCTCGTCCGACACGGACAGCTCGCCGAGCACCCTCAGCGGGTCCACCGCGCAGACCACGCCCGCGAGTTCGACCACCTCGTGCATGCACCGCCCGGCCGCCTCACCGCCGGCCAGCACCTCGACCGCCGAGTGCGGGTCGCTTCCGCCCCACAGCTCGACGATCGCCAGGCCGTACCGCTGCTCGTCCGCGATCCGGACCAGCTCCGGCAGCAGGTCCACGCGCAGGGCGCAGCACGGGCAGTCGTTGGTGAGTGGGACGTCGGCCCGGGCGAACGGGCCTCGGGTGTCGCGCAGTTCGCGGTGGACGGTGCCGAGCGGGGCGTCGCTCAGGTCGTGGTGGAGGACCACCGCGTCGACGCAGCCCGCCAGGAGTTCGTCGACGGCGCGGCGGCGCTCCTCCTCGTGCAGTCCGGTCACCACGACGACCGGCAGCTTGGTGTCGTCGGACACGTCTCTCCCCCTTACCAGCTGGACTTCCGGACGCCGGGCAGCTGCCCGGCGTGGGCCATGGTGCGCAGGTTGATCCGGGAGAGCCCGAACGCCCGCTGGTAGCCGCGCGGACGGCCGTCGACGCTGTCGCGGCTGCGCACCCGGGTGGCGCTGGCGTCGCGGGGCTGGCGGGCCAGCTCGGCCCGCGCGGCGGCGCGCTCCTCGGGAGGGGTGCTGTGGTGGGCGATGATCCGCTTGAGCGCGGCGCGGCGCTCGGCGTAGCGGGCGACTGTCTCCCGGCGCTGCTCGTTCTTGGCGATCTTGCTCTGCTTGGCCATCAGACCTTCTCCCCCCGGGCGCGGATGCGGGCGACGGCGGCCTCGATGCCGATGGTGTCGACGGTCTTGAGGCCCTTGGCGCTGAGCGTGAGGCGGACGTGGCGGCCCTCGCTGGGCAGCCAGTAGCGCTTGCGCTGGATGTTGGGGTCGAAGCGGCGGGGGGTGCGGCGGTGCGAGTGCGAGATCGCGTTGCCGAACCCGGGCTTGCGGCCGGTCAGTTGACAGTGGGCGGACATGCGGGATCCGTTCGTAGGGCATGCGGACGTGGCGGGAGGCGGCAGCCTGCGGCTCCCGTCACCGGACGGCGTCACAGTAGCCTAGATGAAAACGGATTTCATTTTGCTATAGTCCCGGCATGGCTCGAAACGAACTGCGTCCGATCATCAAGCTCCGGTCCACCGCAGGGACCGGCTACACCTACGTGACCCGCAAGAACCGCCGCAACGACCCCGACCGGCTCATCCTGCGCAAGTACGACCCCGTCGCCCGCCGGCACGTGCCCTTCCGCGAAGAACGCTGACCGCTCCACCCCATACCGCGGCCGCCCGTACCGGTGAGTCCGGTACGGGCGGCGGAGGTGGGGCGGCGGAGGTACGGGCGGCGAAGGCGCAGGCGGCCGAGCGTCAGCGCACGTCGAATCCGGTCGACGACCAACCGGCTGCCTCCCGTCCTGGTCAGGGCGAGGATGTACCGGCCGCCAGCCAGTCCTCGACGGCGGCGACGTGCACGGTGGCGAGGCCGGCGGCGAGGCCCGCGTCCCGCTGGACGAGCGCCCGCCAGATGGCTTCGTGCTCGCGGTGGGCCTGTTCGCGGGCCGGCGCGTGGTGGGCCCCGCGCACGATGCGCAGGCGCTGGGTGTGGGTGGAGAGGATGCCCAGCAGCGCCGAGAGGACCGGGTTGCCGACGGAGTCGGCGATGATGCGGTGGAACTCGATGTCGAGGCGGATGAACTCCTCGATGCCGATGTCCGCTTCGCAGCGGTCGAGGATCGCCCGGAGCCCGGCCAGGTGCTCCTCGGTGAGCAGTCCGGCCGCGCAGGCGGTGGCCTGTGGTTCGAGCAGCCGCCGGACCTCCAGGAGCTGGTGGGCCGTACGGCCGTGGGAGACGTCGGCGGCGAAGGCCATCGTCTCCAGCAGCAGGTGCGGTTCGAGCCCCGAGACGTAGGTGCCGTCGCCCTGCTTGGGGACGAGGATGCGCAGTGCGGTCAGCGCCCGGACGGCCTCCCGCAGCGAGCTGCGGGACAGGCCCAGCTGGTCGGCGAGGTCGGCTTCGTTGGGCAGCCGGGAGCCGGGCTTGAGTGCTCCGGAGACGATCATGCCCTTGATCTTCTCGATGGCCAGATCCGTCACCGCCATGACGTCGCCTCCTGCGCTGTCGCGACCGCGGGCATGGGGAGCGCCTCTCGTCGGTGTTCGTGGGGGGGTGGGGAGAGGCGAGGCGGTGCGACCGAATCCCCTGTCCGGCCGGGCGCACCGCCTCGGTGGCTTTCGCTCCTGCCGCGTCGTCAGTCCTGCTACTCCTGCTTCTCGCCGGAGGCGAAGCGGGAGATGATCAGCGCGATGATGATGATCGCGCCGTTGAGGAACTGGTTCCACAGCGGCGGGACGCCGGCAAGGGTCATCACGTTGACCACGAGCTGGAGGGTGAGGACACCGGTCAGGGCGCCGAACAGCGTGCCGCGGCCGCCGTTGAGGCTGACGCCGCCGATGACGGTGGCGGCGAAGACCTGGAAGATCCAGCCGTTGCCCTGGTCGGCGGAGATGGAGCCGTAGTGGCCGGTGTAGAGGATGCCGGCGAAAGCGGCGAGCAGTCCGCCGAGGATCAGCACGATCCAGGTGATCCGGTCGACGCGGATGCCGGCGGCCCGGGCGGCCTCGGCGTTGCCGCCGATCGCGTAGAGGGCGCGGCCGTGCCGCAGCCAGGCGAGGGCGCTGCCGGCGGCCAGGAAGAGCAGGGCGCAGATCCAGATCGCGGCGGGGACGCCGAGCCAGCTCGCGCTGCCGAGGTAGCGGAAGGAGGTGGGCACGTTGACGATGGACTGGCCCTGGGAGACGGCGACCTGGAGGCCGCGCAGCAGGGTGAGCGCGCCGAGGGTGACGATGAAGCCGTTGAGGCGCAGTTTGAGGATGAGGAAGCCGTTGATCGCGCCGATGAGGGCGCCGACGGCCAGGCAGAGCGGGATGGCGGTCCAGGCGGGGAAGAGCCCGAGGCCGTTGAAGCGGGCGCCGTGGTCGGGCAGGACGAGCCAGACGGCGATCACCGGGGCGACGCCGATGGTGGATTCCAGGGAGAGGTCCATCCGCCCGGCGATCAGGATGAGCGCCTCGGCGAGGACCAGCACGCTCAGCTCGGTGGCCTGCTGGCCGACGCCGAGGAGGTTGTCGGAGGTGAGGAAGGCGGGCGAGACGATGAAGCCGATGACGCCCAGCACGAGCAGGACCGGCACCAACGACAGGTCCCGGTAGCGGGCCAACTCGAAGCGGCGCCCGGCGGGGGCGTGGACGGCGGTCGCGGAGCTCTCACGGACCTCAGTGGTGGGAGACATTGCTTTCCTTCGTGTCGTTCGGGCCGGACATGCCCTCCATGGCCGCGACCAGCTGTTCGTCGCTCCAACCGTGCTCGAACTCGGCGACGACGCGGCCGTGGAACATGGCCAGGACGCGGTCGCAGACCCGCAGGTCGTCGAGTTCGTCGGACACGATCAGGGCGGTCCTCCCGTTGTCGGCCACCTCGCGGATGGTTCCGAGCAGGGATTCCTTGGACTTGATGTCGACGCCGTTGGTGGGCCGGATGGCGACCAGCACGTGCGGCTCGGTGGCGAGCGCGCGGGCGATCACGACCTTCTGCTGGTTGCCGCCGGACAGCGCGGACACCGGGGTGGCCGGTCCGGGCGTCTTGATGTCGAGGTCGCTGATCATGCGCTGGGCGAAGGCCCGGGTGCGCGAGGGCAGGACGGTGCCGTACGGGCCGAGCTGGTCGGTGACGGTGAGTGTGGCGTTCTCGGCGACGCTGCGCTGGGGGACGAGGCCCTGGATGTGCCGGTCCTCGGGGACGAACCCGATGCCGGCCGCGAGGGCCGCCGGGACGCGCCCGGTGCGTACCGGGCTCCCGGCGACGGTGACCGTGCCCTGCTGCGGGCGGTGCAGGCCGGCGAGGGTCTCGCCGAGCTGGACGTTGCCGCTGGCGGCGGCCCCGGCGATGCCGACCACCTCGCCGGCCCGCGCGGTCAGCGAGAAGTCCTGGTAGGCACCGGGCAGCGTCAGGTCCGCGACGTCGAGCAGGGTGTCGCCCCCGGTACCGGTCCGGCCCCGGACCGACCAGCGGGGTTCGGTGCCGCCCGCCCGTTCGCCGGTCATCGCCTCGACCAGGGCCTGCTGGCCGAGCTCGGCGACCGGGGCGGTGACGATGTGCCGGGCGTCGCGGTAGACCGTGACCGTGCTGCAGAGGTCGTAGACCTCCTGCAGGTGGTGCGAGATGAACAGGAAGGCGACGCCCTGCCGCTGGAGGTCGCGGAGCTTGTCGAAGAGCTTCTCGATGCCGCGGGCGTCGAGCTTGGCGGTGGGTTCGTCCAGGATGATGAACCGGGCGCCGAAGGACAGCGCGCGGGCGATCTCGACGAACTGGCGCTGCTCGACGGTGAGGTCCTCGGCGCGCGCGGTCGGGTCGACCTCCACCCCGTAGTCGGCGAGCAGCTCGCCGGCCCGCCGGCGCAGTTCCTTCCAGCTGATCGGGCGCAGCGCACCGGTGCTCTGCCGGTCCAGGAACAGGTTCTCGGCCACGGTCAGCGCGGGGATGATCGTGGAGCGCTGGTAGACGCAGGCGACCCGGGAGCGCCAGGCGTCGGTGTCGCCGGGCGCGGGAGCGGGTTCGCCGTTGAAGCGCAGGGTGCCGGTGTCGGGCTGCTGGAGGCCGGTGAGGATCGAGACGAGGGTGGACTTGCCCGCGCCGTTCCGGCCGACCAGGGCGTGCGACTCGCCAGGGGCGACCGAGATCCGGGCGTCGCTGAGGGCGACGGTGGCGCCGAAGCGCTTGCTGATCGCGTCCGCCTCGACGACGGGGCCCCGGACGGGGCTGGGGTCCGCCATGGCAGGGTGTCCTTTCCGAGGATTCCGTGAACGGCGGCCTGCGGCGGGGAGGTTCGGACAGCGCCGCCGGTCACGGATGATGGTGGGGTGGGTTACTTGCCGACGCTGTTGCCCCACAGGGACTTGTCGTCGACGTTGTCCTTGGTCACCAGCGGTGCGGGGAGCTGGTCCTCCAGGCCGTTGGGCAGCTGGATGATCGTCGACTGGTGGTCGGTCGCGCCGGGCTGGAAGGTCTTGCCCTCGGCGGCGGCCTGCGCGTAGAGGAGCGCGTACTTGGCGTAGAGGTCTGCGGGCTGGGAGATGGTGGCGTCGATGTCGCCCTTGCGGATCGCGTCGAACTCCTGCGGGATGCCGTCGTTGGAGACGATGGCGATGTGGCCGGGCTGGCCGGCGGGCTTGAGCAGGCCCTTCTGCTGGAGCAGGGCGAGGGTGGGCTGGAGGAAGACGCCGCCGGCCTGCATGTAGACGCCGCCGAGGTCCGGGTTGGCGGCCAGGGTGGACTGGAGCTTGGCGGAGGCGACGTCGCCCTTCCAGTCGGTGGCCAGCTCGATCACCTGGATGCCGGGGAACTTCTCCTTCATACAGGCGGCGAAGGCCTCCGAGCGGTCGCGGCCGTTGATGGAGCTCAGGGCGCCCTGGAGTTCGGCGACCTTGCCCTTGCCGCCGAGCTGCGCGCCGAGGAACTCGCAGGCCTTGGTGCCGTACGCCTTGTTGTCGGCGCGCACGACCATGTAGACGTCGCCCTTGTCGGGGCGGGTGTCGACGCTGACAACCGGGATCTTCTTGGCGGAGAGCTGGTCGAGGGTGGAGGCGATCGCGCCGGTGTCCTGCGGGGCCATCACGACGGCCTTGGCGCCGGTGTTCTGGAAGACCTGGACGTTGGCGACCAGCTTGGTCACGTCGTTCTGCGAGTTGCTGACCGGCAGGGTGTTCAGGCCCTGCGAGGAGGCGTCCTGCTTGAGGTACTGCGCGTAGGAGTTCCAGAAGTCGGAGTCGGCCCGGGGCAGGTCGATGCCGATCGCCGGCTTGCCGCTGCCGGAGGCGGTGGAGTCGCTGCCGCGGTTGCAGGCCGTGGCGAACCCCGCCAGGACGACCACGGTGGCGGCCGTGGCCGCGATTCGGGAGGAGCGAAGCTTCATGGTGCCGATCTCCTTGGCTGGTATGGCCGGTGCCCTGCCAGGGGCGGGTGGGGGCGGGGTGTGGGGGTGTATTCGGTGCGACGGGACGCGACGGGCCGTCACACCTGTGCTGCCGGGCGACTCAAGGCCTCGGTACCGGCCGACCGTCGGCCCTCTTCCGGACGGGCGGCCGGTACCGAGACGGCGACAGGTGGTGCAGCCCAGAGGTGTCTGGGGTGAACCACAATCATCGGAGTGCTTGCGGTACCGAGGACCATACGAGCCTGAAACAGCACTGACAAGAGGAGACCTCGGATGATTCTTAAACGTGACATCCAGGTTTCCCAGCCGCCACAGGCCAGCCCCTAAGCCCCTTTGATCTGCGTCTTTGACGAGAGCAGCAGCGCCACCGCGCGGAAACATCGGAGGACTCCTTGCGGATTGCGACGGTCGCTCCTATGGTCGTCGCACCGAGGAATCATCCGATGTGTTCACTGCCGGGGGCGCTGGCCCTCCGGCGACGGGAGGCCAGACATGAAGCTGATGCGGATCGGAGCGCCGGGAGCGGAGACTCCGGCGGTCCGCACCGACGGCGGTGAGACCTTCGACCTCTCGGCCCTGACCCGGGACATCGACAGGGAGTTCCTCGCCGCCGGCGGCGTCGACAAGGTCCGCGCCGCCCTGGCCGCCGGCGAACTGCCCGAGATCGACCCGGCGGGCCTGCGGATCGGCGCGCCGGTCGCCCGTCCGGGCAAGGTGGTGTGCGTCGGCCTCAACTACCGCGACCACGCGGAGGAGACCGGGGCGGCCATCCCCGCGCGGCCGGTGGTCTTCATGAAGGACCCGTCCACCGTCGTCGGCCCTTACGACACGGTGCTGATCCCGCGCGGCTCCACGAAGACGGACTGGGAGGTCGAGCTCGCCGTCGTCATCGGCAGCGAGGCGCGCTACCTCGCCGACCCGGCCGAGGCGGCCTCGCACATCGCCGGCTACGCGATCAGCAACGACGTCTCCGAGCGGGAGTTCCAGCTGGAGTACTCCGCCCAGTGGGACCTCGGCAAGTCCTGCGAGACCTTCAACCCCCTCGGCCCCTGGCTGGTGACGCCGGACGAGATCGCGGACCCCCAGGCACTGGGCCTGCGGCTCGTCGCCAACGGCGAGCTGCGCCAGAACGGCGACACCAAGAACATGATCTTCGACGTCGCGTACCTCGTCTGGTACCTGAGCCAGTACATGGTGCTCAACCCCGGCGACGTCATCAACACCGGCACCCCCGCCGGCGTGGCCCTCGGCCTGCCCGGCACCCCCTACCTGCGCGAGGGCGACACCGTCGAGCTGTCCATCGACGGCCTCGGCACCCAGCGCCAGACCTTCTCCAACGCGTGAAAGGCATCCCCGTGTCCACTACCACCGCGCGGATCACCGCCGTCGACACCTATGACGTCCGCTTCCCCACCTCGCGGGAGCTGGACGGGTCCGACGCGATGAACCCGGACCCCGACTACTCCGCCGCCTACGTCGTCCTGCGGACCTCCGACGGCGGCCACGAGGGCCACGGCTTCACCTTCACCATCGGCCGCGGCAACGACGTCCAGGTCGCCGCCATCGACGCCCTGCGCGAGCGCATCGTCGGCCGGCCGGTCGCCGAACTGTGCGCCGACCCGGGCTCGGTCTACCGCGACCTGATCGGCGACAGCCAACTGCGCTGGCTCGGCCCCGAGAAGGGCGTGATGCACATGGCCATCGGCGCCGTCGTCAACGCCGTCTGGGACCTCGCCGCCAAGCGCGAGGGCAAGCCGCTCTGGCAACTGCTCGCCGACGCCGACCCCGCGTGGCTCGTCTCCCAGATCGACTTCCGCTACATCGCCGACGCGCTGACCCCCGAAGAAGCCCTGGACCTGCTCACCAAGGGCAAGCAAGGCGCCGCCGAGCGCACCGCCGAACTGCTGCGCCGCGGCTACCCCGCCTACACCACCTCACCCGGCTGGCTCGGCTACTCCGACGAGAAGCTCACCCGCCTCGCCCGGCAGGCCGTCGCCGACGGCTTCACCCAGATCAAGCTCAAGGTCGGCGCCGACCTGGACGACGACATCCGCCGCTGCCGCGCCGCCCGCGAGGCCGTCGGGCCGGACATCCGGATCGCCATCGACGCCAACCAGCGCTGGAACGTCGCCGAGGCCATCGAGTGGACCAACGCGCTCGCGGAGTTCGACCCGTACTGGATCGAGGAGCCCACCAGCCCGGACGACGTGCTCGGCCACGCCGCCGTCCGACGCGGCGTCCACCCGATCAAGGTCGCCACCGGCGAGCACGTGCAGAACCGGATCATCTTCAAGCAGCTGCTCCAGGCCGGCGCCATCGACGTCCTCCAACTGGACTCCGCCCGGGTCGGCGGCGTCAACGAGAACCTCGCCATCCTCCTGCTCGCCGCCAAGTTCGGCATCCCGGTCTGCCCCCACGCCGGCGGCGTCGGCCTGTGCGAACTCGTCCAGCACCTCTCCATGTTCGACTACGTCGCACTGACCGGCACCACCGAGGACCGCGTCATCGAGTTCGTCGACCACCTCCACGAGCACTTCCTCGACCCCGTCGTCATCACCGACGGCCACTACCGCGCCCCCACCGCACCCGGCTTCTCCGCCGCCATGCACCACGCGACCATCGACACCTTCCGCTACCCCGACGGCGAGTTCTGGACCGCCGACCTGGCCGAGTCGAAGCAGGAGAACCAGGCATGACGACCTCGGACCTCAAGGGCCTGAGCGCCCTCGTCACCGGTGGTGCCTCGGGTATCGGTCTGGCGACCGCGTCGATGCTGGCGGAGCGCGGTGCGGCCGTCGCGGTCCTCGACCTCGACCCGAGTGGCGCCCCGGCCCCGTTGCACGGTTTCGCCGCCGACGTGTCCGACGACGACTCGGTGCGCTCCGCCGTCGAGGCGGCGGCGGG
>NZ_JBHSOF010000035.1:0-94270 GCF_042656005.1 Kitasatospora misakiensis
AGCAGGACTGGCCCGAACTCGACCGCCCGCGCCGCTCCGCCGTCTCCTCCTTCGGCATCAGCGGCACCAACGCCCACGTCATCCTGGAGGCCGCCCCCGAGGAGCCGGTCACCACGGCGGAGGAGCCGGCGGGCCCGGCGGTCGCCTGGGCGCTGTCGGCGAAGACCCCGGACGGGCTGCGCCGGCAGGCCGCCCGTCTGCTGGAGCGGCTCACCGACGGGACCGACGGCCCCGGCCTCGACCCGCGCGACGTCGGGCACACCCTGGCCGTGGGCCGGGCGGTGCTGGACCACCGGGCCGTGCTGCTGGGCGCCGGGCGCGAGGAGCTGACCGGCGCGCTGGCCGCCCTCGCCCGCGGCGAGGAGGGCCCCGCCGTCGTCTCCGGCCGCACGGGTGCCGCCGGCGCCGGCGGGCTGGCCATGGTGTTCTCCGGCCAGGGCTCGCAGCGCGCCGGGATGGGCCGGGAGCTGTACGAGCGGTACCCGGTGTTCGCCGAGGCGTTCGACGCCGTCTGCCGGGCGGTGGACGAGCAGCTCGACGGCCACGCCGAACACCCGCTGCGCGACGTGGTGTTCGCCGAGGCCGGCACCCCGGTGGCGGCGCTGCTGAACCAGAGCATGCACACCCAGACCGGCCTGTTCGCCCTGGAGGTGGCGCTGCTCGCGCTGCTGGAGGAGCGCGGGGTGACGCCCGACTACGTGATGGGCCACTCGCTGGGCGAGATCACCGCGGCGTACGCGGCGGGCGTGCTCACGC
The DNA here is from genome assembly GCF_042656005.1 of Kitasatospora misakiensis. NCBI lineage: Bacteria > Bacillati > Actinomycetota > Actinomycetes > Kitasatosporales > Streptomycetaceae > Kitasatospora > Kitasatospora misakiensis. The sequence continues at coordinate 757 of NZ_JBHSOF010000035.1, forward strand.
TGCCCGACGCCTGCGCCCTGGTGGCCGCCCGCGGCCGGCTGATGCAGGCGCTGCCGGTGGGCGGGGCGATGGTCGCGATCGAGGCCGGCGAGCAGGAGGCCGCGGCGTACATCGCCGGGGCCGGGCTGGCCGAGGCGGTCGGGATCGCGGCCGTCAACGGGCCGCTGGCCGTGGTGGTCTCGGGCGACGAGGAGGCGGCGGTCGCGGTCGCCGAGCACTTCCGGGCCACCGGGCACCGGGTGCGCCGGCTGTCGGTGTCGCACGCCTTCCACTCGCACCGGATGGACGCGATGCTCGCCGAGTTCGCCGAGGTGCTGGCGGGCCTGACCTTCCGGGCGCCGCTGATCCCGGTGGTGTCGAACGTCACCGGCGGCCTGATCGACGCCGAGCGGTTCGGCACGCCGGAGTACTGGGTGGAGCACGTCCGCGGGGCGGTGCGCTTCGCCGACGGGGTGCGCTGCCTGGCCGGCCAGGGCATCACCGCCTTCCTGGAGGTCGGCCCCGAGGCCGTGGTGACGCCGATGGTGCACGCCACCCTCGACGAGGAGCTCGGCCGGGACGGCTTCGTCGCGGTGGCCGCGCTCACCGCCGGCCGGCCGGAGCCGCTCGCGCTCAGCCAGGCGCTGGCCCGGCAGTTCGTGGCGGGCGTGCCGGTGCCGTGGGAGCGGACCGCCCCCGGCGGCCGGCTGGTCGAACTGCCCGGCCACGTCTTCGCGGGGCAGCGCTACTGGCAGGACGCGGCCGGCTCGACGGCCGGTCTCCAGGCCGCCGGTCTGCAGGCCACCCGGCACCCGCTGCTCGGCGCCGCCGTCTTCCTGCCGGACGGCCAGGCCGTGCTCACCGGCCGGGTGCTGCCCGGCTCGCACCCCTGGCTCGCCGACCACGCGGTCGACGGGACGGTGCTGCTGCCCGGCACGGCCTTCCTGGACCTCGCGCTGCACGCCGCCGACGCGGTGGGCTGCCGGCTGGTGGAGGAGCTGACGCTGGAGGCGCCGCTGGTCCTGCCGGCCGAGGCCGCCGTGTACCTCCAGGTCACCGTCGGCGCCGCGGACGAGGCGGGCCGCCGGTCCGTCGCCGTGCACTCCTCGGCCACGCCGGCCTCGGGCACCGAGCCCACGCTCCGGCACGCGACCGGTGTGCTGTCCCCGGCGCCCGCGCAGCCGGCCGGGGCGTGGCCCTGGCCGCCGGCCGACGCCCGGCCGGTCCCGGTCGATGGGCTGTACGAGGAGCTCGCGGGGCGCGGCTACGGCTACGGCCCGGTGTTCCAGGGCCTGCGGGCCGCCTGGGCGGCGCCCGACGCCCTCTACGCGGAGGTCGAACTCCCGTCCCGCCCGGACGGGTTCGGGATCCACCCGGCGCTGCTGGACGCGGCCCTGCACGCCGTGACGCTCGGCGTCCCGTCCCTCGGCGGGGCGGAGAGCGGGGCCGCGTCGAGCAGTGCCGGACGGCCGCTGCTGCCGTTCTCCTGGGCCGGGGTCTCGCTGGAGGCCTCCGGGGCGACGGCGGTCCGGGTGCGGCTCGCCGCCGCCGGTGACGACACCGTGGCGCTCACCGCCGTCGACACCACCGGCCGGCCGGTGATCACCGTGGACGCCCTGACGCTGCGCCGGATGTCCTCGGCCGCCCCGGAGCGGGACGGCGGGCTGCACCTGCGCTGGCGGCCCGTCCCGGCCGCTGTCACCGACGTCACCGACGTCACCGTCGCCATGGTCGCCCCCGGTGGCGACCTGCGGGCCAGGCTGACCGAAGTCCTGGTGCAGACACAGAAGTTCCTGACCGTGTCGGGGTCGGTCGACGGCCGACTCGCCGTGGTCACCCAGGGCGCGATGGCGGAGCGGCCCGACCCGGTCACCGCCGCCGTCTGGGGTCTGCTGCGCTCGGCCCAGGCCGAGCACCCGGGCCGGATCCTGCTGATCGACGTGGACACCTGGTCGGAGGAGGCGCTCGCGCTGGCCGTCGGCTCGGGCGAGCCCCAGGTGGCCGTCCGCGACGGGCAGGTGCTGGTGCCCCGGCTGACCCGGTCCGCCCCGCCGGTGCCGGAGCCGGACGCGTCCGACGCCCGGGCCGTCCCGGCGGCGCCGCGCGCGCTCGACCCCGAGGGCACCGTCCTCGTCACCGGCGCCGGAGGCACCCTGGGGCAGCTGGTGGCCCGTCACCTGGTCACCGGGCACGGCGTCCGCCACCTACTGCTGCTCAGCCGCAGCGGCGGCACCGCCCCGCAGGAGCTGCTGGACGCCGGAGCCCGGGTCACCGTCCGAGCCTGCGACGTCGCCGACCGCGACCAACTCGCCGCAGCCCTGGCCGACATACCGGCCGAACACCCGCTCACCGCCGTCGTCCACACCGCCGGCGTCCTGGACGACGGCGTCCTCGAAGCCCTCACCCCCGAACGCCTCGACACCGTCCTGCGCCCCAAGGCCGACGCCGTCCACGCCCTGCACGACCTCACGGCGGGCACCGACCTCGCCGCCTTCGTCCTCTTCTCCTCCGCCGCCGGCGTCCTCGGCTCGGCCGGACAGGCCAACTACGCCGCCGCCAACGCCTACCTGGACGCCTTCGCCCAGGCCCGCCACGCCGACGGGCTGCCCGCCACCTCCCTCGCCTGGGGCCTCTGGGCGCAGGCGAGCGGGATGACGGCGGGTCTGGCGGCGGCCGACCTGGGCCGGATCGCCCGGACGGGCCTGCGGCCGACCTCGACCGAGGAGGGCCTGGCGGCGTTCGACCGGGCGCTGCTCGGCACCCGGCCGGTGGTCGTCCCGGTCACCGTCGACCGGGCGGCGCTGGACGCGGAGAGCGCCCCGCCGCTGCTGCGGGACCTGGCGCCGGCGCCCCGCCGCCGGGCGGCCACGGCGGGGGTCACCGCCACGGCCGAGGAGTCGCTCTCCGACCGGCTGCGCGGGCTGTCGCCCGAGCAGCGGAGCGAGCTGGTGCTCGGCCTGGTCCTGGCGGACGTGGCCCACGTCCTCGGCTACGCGGACGCCCACGGCGTCTCCCCCGAGGGGGCCTTCCGGGACCTCGGCTTCGACTCGCTGACCGCCGTCGAGCTGCGCAACCGGATCAACGACCGGACCGGCCTGAAGCTGGGCGTGACGGCCGTGTTCGACCACCCCAGCCCGCGCGAGCTGGCGGACCACCTGCTCGACCGCCTCGCCCCGGCGCCCGCCGAAGCCGTGGAGGCCGGAGAGCCGGACTACGAACGGGTGCTGGCCGACCTGGCCAGGATCCGCACGCACCTCGCCGCGCTGGACCTCACCGGCGCCCAGCGCGGCACCCTGGCCGAGACCCTGCGCGACCTGTCGCAGCCGTGGAGCGGCGGCCCGTCCGAGCCGGCGGTCGAGGCTCCGGCTGGCCTCGCCTCGGCGAGCGCCGACGAAGTCCTCGCCTTCGTCACGAACAGCCTCGGCATCTCCGTGTCCGGCGACGAAGCCCCCACCGACCTGAGCTGAGAGTGAGCCCATGCCCACCGAAGAAGAACTGCTGAAGTACCTCAAGGCGGTCTCCGAGGAGCTGCACGCCACTCGGGGCCGGTTGCAGGCGGCCGAGAACCGGCGGCACGAGCCGGTGGCGATCGTCGGTATGAGCTGCCGGCTGCCCGGCGGCGTGTCCTCCCCCGACCATCTGTGGGACATCGTGGTCAAGGGCGAGGACGTGATCGGCGAGTTCCCGGCCGACCGCGGCTGGGACGTCGACGCCCTGTACGACCCGGAGCCGGGCAAGAGCGGGCGGACGTACACCCGCTCCGGTGGATTCCTGCACGACGCGGCCGAGTTCGACCCGGCGTTCTTCGGGATCACCCCGCGCGAGGCGCACGGCATCGATCCGCAGCAGCGGCTGATGCTGGAGGCGTCCTGGGAGGCGCTGGAGAGCGCCGGAATCAACCCGCAGACCCTGAAGGGCACCCGGACCGGTGTCTTCGCCGGGTCGTTCCACCACGACTACGACCCTGGCGGCGGCAGCGTCGGCAGCCTGGTGTCCGGGCGGGTCTCCTACCACCTGGGGCTCCAGGGTCCGGCCGTCACGGTGGACACGGCGTGCTCCTCCTCGCTGGTCGCCCTGCACCAGGCGGTGCAGTCGCTGCGCGAGGGCGAGTGCTCGCTGGCGCTGGCGGGCGGAGTGACGGTGCTGTCGACCGCGGGCGTCTTCGTCGAGTTCTCCCGGCAGCGCGGGCTCGCCGCCGACGGCCGCTGCAAGTCCTACGCGACGGCCGCGGACGGCACCGGCTGGGGCGAGGGCGTCGGCGTTCTGGTGCTGGAGCGGCTCGCCGACGCCGAGCGGCTGGGGCACCGGGTGCTGGCGGTGGTGCGCGGTTCGGCCGTCAACCAGGACGGCGCCTCCAACGGCCAGACCGCGCCCAACGGCCCCGCCCAGCAGCGGGTGATCCAGGACGCGCTGGCCGGTGCGCGGCTGACCCCGGCCGACGTCGACCTCGTCGAGGGCCACGGCACCGGCACCACGCTGGGCGACCCGATCGAGGCGCAGGCCCTGCTGGCCACCTACGGCCAGGGCCGGGCGGCCGAACGGCCGCTCTGGCTGGGATCGTTGAAGTCCAACCTCGGGCACACCCAGGCCGCCGCCGGAGTCGCGGGCGTGATCAAGATGGTCCAGGCGATGCGGCACGGCGTGATGCCGCGCACCCTGCACGTGGACGAGCCGACCAGGTTCGTCGACTGGACCGCCGGGGAGGTCAGGCTCCTGGAGGAGAACCGGCCGTGGCCCGAGCTGGACCGGCCGCGCCGCACCGCCGTCTCCTCCTTCGGCTACAGCGGCACCAACGCGCACGTCATCCTGGAGGCCGCGCCCGAGCCGGCGCCGGAGTCGGCCGAGGTGGTGGCCGAGGGTGTGCTGCCGTGGGTGCTGTCCGCCCGGACCGAGGCCGCGCTGGCCGAGCAGGCCGCGCATCTGCTGGAGCGGATCACCGACGGGACCGTACCCGGCGCGCGCGATGTCGCGTTCACCCTGACCTCCGGCCGCGCCCTGTTCGACCGCCGGGCCGTCGTCCTCGGTCGCACGGACGCCGAACTCGCCGCGCGACTCCAGGAGTTCGTCTCCGGCGGCGGCTCCGCGGGTGTCGTCACCGGCCGGACCGCCCCGACCGGGACGGTGTTCGTCTTCCCGGGCCAGGGTTCGCAGTGGATCGGTATGGCGCGTGAACTCCTCGACTTCTCACCGGTGTTCGCCGAGAAGATGACCGAGTGCGCCGCCGCGCTGAAGCCGTTCACCGACGGCTGGTCGCTGCTCGACGTCGTCCGCGACGGCGAAGAGGGTGCGCTCGACCGGGTCGACGTCGTCCAGCCCGTGCTGTTCGCCGTGATGGTCTCCCTGGCCGAACTCTGGCGCTCGCTGGGTGTGAAGCCCGCCGCCGTCGTCGGCCACTCCCAGGGCGAGATCGCCGCCGCCCACGTCGCCGGCGCCCTCACCCTGGACGACGCCGCGCGGATCGTCGCCCTGCGCAGCCGCGCCATCATCCGACTCTCCGGGCGGGGCGGCATGCTCTCCGTCCTCGCCCCGCAGGAGCAGATCAGCCCGTACCTGACGGAAGGTCTGCAGATCGCCGTCGTCAACGGCCCCGAGCAGGTCGTCGTCTCCGGCGCCCCCGAAGAGCTGGACGCCCTGGCCGCGCGCTGCGAAGCGGACGGCATCCAGGCCCGCCGGGTCGCCGTGGACTACGCCTCGCACTCGCCCCAGGTCGAGGACCTGCGCGAGGAACTCCTCGACCTGCTGGCCCCGGTGACGCCGCGCACCGGCCACACCCCGCTCATCTCCACGGTGACCGGCGAGGCCATCGACACCGCCACCATGGACGCCGCCTACTGGTTCACCAACCTCCGTGAGACCGTCCGCTTCGACGCCGCCCTCACCACCCTCCTCACCACCGGCCACCGGGTGTTCATCGAGGCCAGCCCCCACCCCGTCCTGCTCGGTGCCGTGGCCCAGAACGCCGGCCACCACCGGATCGCCGGGGTGACGGCCGTCGGCACGCTGCGCCGCCAGGAGCACGAGCCGGCGCAGCTGCTGCGGAGCGCGGCGGAGGTGTTCGCCGTCGGTGTGGACGTCGACTGGACGCCGTGGATCGGCGCCGGCCACCTCACCGACCTGCCCACCTACGCCTTCCAGCACCGCCGGTTCTGGCAGCCCGCCGCCGCCACGGCCACCGACGTCGGCACGGCCGGGCTGGGCGCGGTGCGGCACCCGCTGCTCGGCGCCGCGCTGGCGCTGGCCGGCGGCGACGACCTCGTCCTGACCGGGCGGATCTCCCGGACCGGCCACCCCTGGCTGGCGGACCACGGCGTGTTCGGCACGGTCATCCTGCCGGGCACCGCGTTCGTCGAACTCGTGCTCAGGGCGGGCGAGGAGGTCGGCCTGCGGGCCGTGCGGGAGCTGACCCTGCACGCGCCGCTGCCGCTGCCCGAGCACGGCGAGGTGGACCTCCAGGTGCAGGTGGGCGCGGCGGACGGGCGCGGTGCGCGGCCGGTCGACGTCTACGCCCGGCCGCGCCGCCCCGAGGGTGCGCCGGAGTGGACCCACCACGCGAGCGCCGTCCTGACCGGTGAGGAGGCCGCAGCGGCCGACGCCCCGGCCGAGGCCGCGTGGCCGCCCGCCGGGGCGGAGCGGCTGGACGTGGACGCCCACCACGACGCGATGGCCGCCCTCGGCCTGGAGTACGGCCCGGCCTTCCAGGGCCTGTCGGACGTCTGGCGGTCCGGGGAGGCGATCCTCGCGCAGGTCACCCTGCCCGGCCGGCAGGCGGAGGAGGCCGCCGCGTTCGGCGTGCACCCCGCCCTGCTGGACGCCGCGCTGCAGGCCGCCGCGGTGGACACGGCGGACGGCCCGGCGCCGCTGCCGTTCTCCTTCGGGTCGGTCGACCTGTACGGGCGGGGCGCGAGCGAGGCGCGGGTGCGGATCACGCCCGCCGGTACGGACACCTTCACCGTGGAGCTGGCCGACCGCGCCGGGGCGCCGCTGGTGCGGATCGACTCGCTGCTGGTCCGCCGGGTGACGGCGGGTGAGCTCGCCACCGGGCAGGGCGGCAGCACGGCGCTGCTGTCCGTCGACTGGTCCCCGCTGGACGCCGCGCCCGACACCGAGGCCGACGCCGAGGAGCTGGAGCTCCTGGTGGTCGGCGACGGCCCGGCGGAGGCGGACGGGCCCGGCCGGGCCCGGGCGGTGCTGGAGCGGACCCTGGAGCAGCTGCGCGGGTGGCTGGCCGAGGAGCGTCCGGCCGGGGCGCGCCTGGTCGTGGTGACCCGCCGCGCCGTGCCCACCGGCGCCGAGCCGGACGGCGCCGCCATCCACCTGGACCACGCGCCGGTCTGGGGTCTGGCCCGGGCGGCCCGGGCGGAGAACCCGGGCCGGATCGTGCTGGTCGACGTCGACGCGGACGGCCCGGACGCCGTCGACGAGGCCGCGGTGCGCGCGGCCGTACGGTCGGGCCGGCCCGAACTCGCCCTGCGGGGCGGGCGGGTGTACGCGCCGGAGCTGCGGCGCGGCGCGGCCGAGCCGGCCGGCGACCCGGCCGCGGCCCTGGGCACCGGCACGGTGCTGATCACCGGCGGGACGAGCGGTCTGGGCGCGCAGGTGGCCCGGCACGCCGCCGCGCTGGGCGCCCGCCACCTGCTGCTGCTCTCCCGGCGCGGCCCCGGCGCGGAGGGCGCCGAGGAGCTGCGGGCGGAGCTCGCGGCCGCCGGGGCGCTCGTCACCGTGCGGGCCTGCGACGTGGCCGACCGGGAGCAGCTGGCGGCGGTGCTGCGGGAGATCCCGGAGGAGTTCCCGCTGACCGCCGTGGTGCACTCCTCGGGGGTGCTGCGCGACGGGCTGCTCGGCTCGATCGGCGCGGAGGACCTGAACGCGGTGCTGCGGCCGAAGATCGACGCGGTCTGGCACCTGCACGAGCTGACCGCCGGGGCGCCGCTCTCCGCGTTCGTGGCCTTCTCCTCGGTCGCGGGCGTGCTGGGCGGCGCCGGGCAGGGCGGCTACGCCGCCGCGAACGCCTTCCTGGACGCCCTGATGCAGCAGCGCCGCCGCACCGGCCGGCCCGGCCTGTCGGTGGCCTGGGGCCTGTGGGCCGAGGCCACCGGGATGACCGGGCACCTCGACGAGGCGGACCTGGAGCGGATCAACCGCGGCGGGATCACCGCACTCGACACCGCGCAGGGCCTCGGTCTGCTGGACGCCGCGCTGACCGCCGATGCGGGTGACGGGCTGCTGCTCGCGGCGGCCCTGAACGAGCCGGTGCTGCGCGCGACCGAGCCGGGCCTGCTGCCGCCGCTGCTGGCCGGGCTCTTCCCGCCGCGCCGGCGGGCCGGGGTGGCCAGGGCCGGGCGGTCCGCCGAGTCCGCCGGGCGCCAGGCGCTCGACTCCCGGGAGGCGGCGGTGGACCGGCTGCGCTACCGGTTCGCCCGCACCATGGGGTTCGACACGGCGGAGCTGGACGTCGCCGCGCCGCTGGTCGGCCAGGGCCTGGACTCGGTGATGGCCATGCAGATCCGCGGCCTCATCGAGTCGGACTTCGGGCAGACGCTGCCGGTCGCCTCGATGTTCAACGGCGCCAGCGTGGAGAGCATCGCCGACCGGCTGATGGCCGGCGCCGGCGAGGCCGGGCCGGCCGGCGCCGAGGGGCCGGTGGAGGACCGGGAGGCGCCGGAGCTCGTCCGCCACCCGGCCACCCGGGACGTGGTCCGGCTGCTCCGGGCCGAGCAGCAGGGCACCCCGGGCGTCACCCACCACATCGGGCTGGCCGTACGGCTGTCCGCCCCGACCACGCCGGAGCGGCTCGCCGGGGCGGTCGCCGCCCTGGCCGGGCGGCACGCCGCGCTGCGGACGGCGATCGTGCCGCACGCCGAGGACGGGCAGCAGCTGGAGGTCCGGCGGGCCGTGCCGGACGGGCTGCTGCGCTGGTCGGCGGTGGGCGAGGACACCAGCGTGGACGACCGGCTGCGCGAGCTGATGGAGCCGGAGTTCGACCTCGCGACGGCCTCGCTGTGGCGGTTCGAACTGCTCGCCCGCCCCTCCGGGGAGCAGGTGCTGGTCTTCGGCGCGCACCACGCCGTCTCCGACCTCGCGTCGCTGATGCTGGTGGCGCACGAGCTGGACGCGGGCCTGGGCACCGACCCGACGGACGCCGACCCGACACACGCCGACCCGGCCGCCGCTGACACCCTCGTCTCCAACCGGGACATCGACCTGCTGCTGCGCGCCCAGGCCGCCCGCCCGGCCGGGGACCGCACCCCGTCGGCCGAGTGGCGCGCCGACTTCACCGGCGCGCGGCGGCTGGACCTCGAACTGGCCCACCCCCGCCCGGAGCGGCGCTCCTACCGGTCCGCCACCCACCTGGTGGAGCTGCCGGCCGAGCTCCAGGAGCGGGTGGCCGCCGCGGCGACCAGGCTCGGCATCACGGCCGCCGCGTTCTGGCTGGGCGCGCTGACCGTGCACCTCGCCCGGCTGCGGGAGCGCGACCGCTTCGTGCTGGCCGTCCCGGTGGACACCCGGCTGCACGTGGGCGCCCTCGACGCGGTCGGCTACTTCGGCCTGCCGATCCCGTACGCGGCCCAGGTCGACGCCGGGGAGACCGCCGCCGAGGTGCTGCGGCGCACCGACGGCCGGCTGACCCGGGTGCTGGAGCAGGGCGTCACCTTCTTCGACGTGATGTCCGCCCTCGTCGAGGAGGGGCTGTACCGCAAGGACGCGCCCCTGGTCGAGGTGTACTTCAACTACATGCCGCCGCAGGCCGGCGCGTCGGGGGGCCTGCGGATCCTGCCGGCCGGCACCGGCTACTCCGACCTGGACCTGATGGTCACCGTGATGCCGGGGCTGGGCAGGGTCGGGCTGGAGTACAACGCCGACGTCCTCGACGAGGCGAGCTGCGCCGAGCTCGGCCAGGGCCTGCTCGCCCTCGCCGACGCCTTCACCGAATCCCCCGACACCCTCGTCGCGATACCGGAGAGCACCGACGTGAGCCCCGAACCCGTACCGGCCGGACAGGTCGCCGTCGCCGCGACCTTCGCCCTCGGCAACCTCCCGGCGATGCTGTCGGTGGCCCTGGAGGACGCCGCCGAGGGCGGCCCGCTCGACGTCGCCGAGGCGCCGTACCACCAGGTGCTGGCCAGCCTGCACGACCCGGGCAGCGTGCTCGCCGAGCCGGCCACGGTGGCCGGCCTGGTGCTGCTGCGCCCGGGCGACCTGGTCCGCTTCGCCCCCGGCGACGAGCAGTTGCTCGACCAGCTGGCCGAGGAGTACCCGGCCGCGCTGGCCGCCCTCGCCGAGCGGACCCGCAAGCCGCTGCTGGTGGCCTTCCTGCCGGAGCAGTCCGCGGACGAGCGGCTGCGCGAGTGGGAGCGGCAGGTCGCGGAGCGGCTGGCCGGCCGGCCGGGCGTCGCCGTGCTGGCCTCGGACCTCTGGCTGGAGGACTTCCCGGCCGACGAGGTCTTCGACGCCCACACCGACCAGCTGGCCCACCTGCCGTTCCAGGAGGAGTTCCAGGCGGTGGTGGCGCTCCAACTCGCCGAGCTGGTCGCGACGGTGCGCCGCCGGGCGCCGAAGGTGATCGTGGTCGACGGCGACGAGACGCTGTGGAGCGGCATCGCCGGCGAGGCCGGGCCGGAGAACGTCGACCTGACCGGGGCCCGCGAGCTGCTGGCCCGGCGGCTGCTCCAGTGGCGGGCCGCCGGGGTGCTGCTGGCCCTGGTCTCCAACAACGACGAGGCGACGGTGCACGCCGTCCTCGACCGGCCGGACAGCCTGCTGCGCCGCGAGCACTTCGCCGCGATCTCGGCGGCCTGGGAGCCGAAGTGGACGCGGATCGCGCGGATCGCCGAGGAGCTGCGGCTGGGCCTGGACAGCTTCCTGTTCCTCGACGACAACCCGGTGGAGATCGCCGGGGTGCGCGCCCAGCTGCCCGAGGTGCTCTGCCTCGGCTGCCCGCCGGAGGCCGAACTCGCCGATTTCGTCCACCGGTTGTGGCCGGTGACGCCGATCGCGGCGACCGCCGAGGACGCCGCCCGGGCCGCGTTCTACCAGCAGGAGCAGGTGCGTGACGAGGCCCGCGCCCAGCTGGGCTTCGCGGAGTTCCTGGAGAACCTGAAGCTGGAACTCGACATCGTGCCGGTGTCCGCCGAGAACGCCGAGCGGACCGTCCAACTGAGCCGCCGCACCAACCAGTTCAACCTGCGGCCGCAGCCGCTGGACGCGGCCGGGCTCGACCGGCTGCGGCAGGACGGCGGCGAGGTCTGGACGGCCACCGCCCGCGACCGCTTCGGCGAGTACGGGCAGATCGGCGTGCTGGCCGTCCGGCCGGACGGCGAGGCGCTCGAACTGGTGGCCTGGATGATGAGCTGCCGGGTGCTCGGCCGCGGGGTCGAGGACCGGCTGCTGCAGTGGCTCGCCGACCGGGCGGAGGCCCTCGGGCTCGGCGCGGTGCGGCTCGTCGCCGACCACACGCCCCGCAACATCCCGGCCCGGCGCCTGGTCTCCCGCCTCGGTGGCGGCGAGGTCGAGGCACCGCGGCTGGAGACGGTGGTGGCGTTGAACCAACTCCGGGCGTTCCGCTCCTGGGACGTCGGAACCGATATCGCAGCGGAGGTCAGCAATGCCTGAGGCGGGAAGCGGCACCAGCCGCAACCCCAGTGTCAACCGCCGTCCCGAGGAAGAGGTGATCGAGCGGCGGCGGCCCGGGCGGGCCCAGGCTTCCGACCTGCTGGCCCGGCTCCGGAAGCCGGCCGCGCCCGCCACCACCGCCCCGGCGGCCCCGGCGGCGACCGGCCCGGCGGGCGCGCGCGGCGTCGACCAGGTCGCGGCGGACATCGCCGCGCAGGCCGCCCGCTTCCTGCCGGGTGCGGCGACCGGGGTGGAGACCGACCTGTTCGACGCCGGTCTCTCCTCGGTGGACGCGGTCGAGCTGGTCGCCCTGATGGCCCGGGAGCTGGACGTCCGGGTCAGCCTGGACGACCTGTTCGCGGACGCCCGGCCGCGCCGGCTGGCGCAGCGCTGGGCCGCGGCGGCCGGTCTGCCGGTCACCGCGACGGAGGTCACCGCGGCGGAGGTCACCCCGACGGAGGTCGCCGCGACCGGGACGGCCCTGGCGCTCCGGCCCGGCCTGCTGCCGGCCGACGACCACCGCGCGTCCGCCCCCCAGGCGCACGAGGACATCGCGACGATCCTCGCCGACCTCGCGCTGGCCGACCGGCTGCCGTTCAGCCGCCAGGCCGAGCCGGCCGAGCCGCGCCGCATCCTGCTCACCGGCGCGACCGGCTTCCTCGGCAGCCACCTGCTGCTGGACCTGCTGCGCGCGGGCGACGCCCATGTGGTCTGCCTGGTGCGCGCGGCCGACGACGCCGCCGCCGAGCAGCGCCTCGCCGAGGCCCTGGCCGGCTACGACCAGCCGTGGTCCTTCGAGGTGCGCCGCCGGGTGACCGTGCTGGCGGCCGACATCCGGCAGCCGCGGCTGGGCCTGTCCGAGGAGCGCTGGGCGGAGCTGGCCCGGGAGGTCGACTCGATCGTCAACGTCGCCGCCGCCGTCGACTTCCTGCGCGGCTACCCCTCGCTGCGGCAGACCAACGTGCTCGGCCCGCTGCTGCTGGCCGAGCTGGCGATGACCGGCCGGCCCAAGCCGCTGCACCACATCTCCTCGGTCGCGGTGTTCAACGAGGTCGGCATCGAGAAGATGGGCGAGGACGACCCGGTCGCGCACATCGACCGGCTGTTCGCGGGCTACGACAAGTCGAAGTGGGCGGCCGAGGCCGTGCTGCGGCGGGCCCGGGAGCACGGCCTGACCGTGACCTTCCTGCGGCCGGGCGCGATCGGCGGCCACACCCGCACCGGCGTCTACAACCCGGCCGACCTCAGCACCGGGCTGATCGGCGCGATCTCCCGGTTCCGGACGGTGCCGGCGTTCAAGTTCCTCAACCTGGCGCCGGTGGACTGGATCAGCAAGGTCACGGCCGCGATCGTCTTCGACCCGAAGGCCTGGGGCCAGAACTACAACCTGACCGGCCGGGCGGAGACGCTGCCGGAGCTGGTCAAGGACATGAAGCTGGCCGGGATGAACGTCCGGATCGCCGGCTGGAAGGACTGGCGGGACGACCTGCTGCGCCGGCAGGAGACCGACCCCGTCCCCGAACTCGACTTCCTGGTCCGGATCCTGAGCAGCCCGACCGCCGTCAAGCTGTTCGAGGCGCTGATGTTCGGCCCGGAGGCCGGCTCCGAGCGCACCGAGGCGTTCGTCGCCCGGCACCGTCTGCCGCAGGCCGAACGCTACGGCTCGGAAGCCCAGTTGAAGGCCTTCGAGCGGATGGCGGAGAACGGCGTGGCCCGCCTCCCCAGCCGCGAGGACCCGCCCTACCTGTCCTTCCGCGAGCGGATGAAGGGCCAGGTCGGACCGGTCGGCGAGGACCGCGACAGCGACTGCCGGCTGGCGTTCACGCTCTCCATCGCGAGCATGTACCAGGTGGCCAGGCACCGCCGGATCGACGTCCGCGGCCAGGTGGTGTGCGAGCGGATCCACCCCGAGCCGCTGACCGTGGTGGAGGGCGAGATCCAGGTCCGCCCCGACGAGGGCGTGCCGCGCCTGCACAGCAACGACCACCCGCTGCTGCGCTACCGGCTGGTCCTGGAGGACCGGGACGGCAACCGCTGGTGGCTGGAGGGCTTCAAGACGGCGCGCGCCCGGCGCGACTTCTGGAAGCAGACCCGCACGCTGGACATCGCGATCGGCCGCGAGGGCGAACCGGCCGTCCTGGCCGGCGTGGTGAGGGTGCCGGGCAGCAGCTTCCTGCCGGACCAGATCGACGGGATCCAGGTCGACCCGCGGCTGTCCTCGCAGGAGCAGCGGCTCGCCAAGCTGGCCTGGCTGTCGTGGTTCTTCCTGCAGATGGGCGCCGGCCTGGCCGAGCCCTCGCTGCGGGCCGCCGCCGAGCTGCTGGACCTGCGCCGGGACGCGATCGACCGGGACAAGGACAAGCTGGCACGCAAGATCAGGAAGCTGATGATCCAGAGGGAGCAGAACCGATGAGCCTGAGGCCCCTTCACCACGCCCTCGGCGACCGGGTCGAGGACATCCCCTTCACCGCGTCCGACGGCACCCGGCTCGGCCTGACCCGGGTCGTCCCCGACGGCGGCGCCGGCGAGCGTCCGGCCGTCCTCGTGCTGCACGGCCTCACCGCCTCGGCCGACATGTTCACCCTGCCGGAGACCCGCAACCTGGTCGACGTGCTGCTGGACGCCGGCTACGAGCCCTGGCTGCTGGACTGGCGCGGCAGCTGCCGGCTGCCGTACAACGAGGGCCGGGTCCGGTACAGCTTCGACGACGTGGCGCTGTACGACATCCCGGAGGCCGTGTCGCTGATCCAGGAGCGGATCGGCGGGCGCCAACTGCTCTGCGTCGCCCACTGCATCGGCGCGCTCTGCCTGTCGATGAGCCTGGCGGCGGGCCTGGTCACGGGTCTTGACGGGATCGTCGCGCAGGGCGTGTTCCTGACGCCCAAGCTGTCCTGGAAGACCCGGGCCCGGCTGCACTTCGGCGGCGAGCTGCTGCGCTCGCGGCTGGTCAACATCCCGACCGACTTCAAGAAGGTCGGGCTCTGGTCCAAGCACTCGCTGATCTTCGCGGAGGTCTCGATCGGCGCCGACTGCAAGGACCCGACCTGCCAGATCCTGCACAACGACTCCTGGGGCGTCGGCGGTTCGCTGTTCGAGCACGACAACCTGGACGCCCGGACCCACGACCGGCTCGCCGACCTGTACGGCACCGTGCCGATGTGGATCCTGCCGCACCTGCGCAGCGTCGAACTCGCCCACACCATGCTGCGGTTCAACGACAACGACGGCCGCTACGACGCGCTGCCGAAGAACGCGCTGGACAACGCGGGCAAGATCGAGGCGCCGCTGATGCTGCTGGCCGGCAGCGACAACCGGTTCTGGTTCGACTCCAACAAGATCTGCCACGAGATCCTGACCGCCCGGTACCCGCAGCTGGACGTCCGCTACGTGGAGGTGCCGGGCTACGGCCACCTCGACACCTTCATCGGCCGCAACGCCGCCCTGGACGTGTTCGGCCCGATCGTCGACTTCCTCGACGAGTGCCGGACCGTCAAGGCCGGCCACTGACCACCGGGGTGGTGGCGTCCCGTCGCGGAGGCGCCACCACCCCGGTGCCCCGAACCGCCGTTCCACGCCGGCCCCGATGCCTGCCGGCGTGGAACGGCGCCGTGCTTTCGCCGCAGCTCCTTCGCTGTTCCTTGCTGTTCCCTGCTGTTCCTTGCTGTTCCTTCGACTTCCGTGCACGGGAGTTGGGTAGAGGAGAACGATGACCTCGACGACCTCCGACAACACGCGGCCGGCCCCGGGCGCCGGGCCGGCCGGCCTGCGCCTGGTGATGCCCGTCATCATGCTCGCCGTCTTCACCGTCCCGCTGTCCGTCTCCGGGACGGCGGTCTCGCTGGGCGACATCGCCGCGGACCTCGGCTCCTCGTCCACCGGCGAGCAGTGGGCCCTGAACGGCTACAACCTGACCTTCGCCTGCGCCACCCTCGTCTGGGGCTCGGTCGCGGACGTCATCGGACGGTGGCGGGCCCTGCTGATCGGCCTGCTGACCTTCGGCGCCGGCTCCGCGCTCAGCGTCCTGGCCTCCGGCTACCTGCTGCTGGACGCCTCCCGGCTGGTCGCGGGGGTCGGCGCGGGCGCCGTCTTCTCGGTCGGCTCGGCGATCATCTCGACCAGCTTCACCGGCGAGCGCCGCACCAAGGCGTTCGCCCTGCTGGGCGCCGTCGCGGGCCTGTCGCTGGCCTTCGGCCCGTCGCTGTGCGGCCTGTTCACCCAACTCGTCGGCTGGCGGCTGGTGTTCGGCTTCCAGCTGGTCTGCCTGGTGGTCGCCTGCGCCGCCATGCCGCTGATCCGCCGGGCGACCGCCCACGAGACCCGGCGGACCGGCCGGATCGACGTGGCGGGCGCCGTGCTGTTCTGCGCGGCGACCGGCTTACTCCTCGGCGGCCTGGTGCTCGGCTCGCAGACCGGCTGGCTCTCCCCGCAGTTCCTGCTCTGCACGGTCGCCGGCCTGGCCGGCTACGGGCTGTTCGCCCGGCAGGAGGCCACCGCGCCGAGCCCGCTGCTGAGCCTGCGCACCCTGCGCAACGCGCGGTTCTCCGGGATGACGCTGGTGATCGCGGTCGCGTCGTTCACCTTCACCAACGCCGTCGCCTACATCCCGGTGTTCTTCCAGGGCGCCTACGGCTCCTCGCCGGGTGAGAGCGGCGCGCTGCTGATGTTCATGACCATGCCGGTGCTGATCGCCCCGCTGCTGGCCGGGCGGCTGGTCGCCCGCGGCGCCGCGATGGACCGGATCCTCGCCTGGAGCATCGGCCTGCTGGTGGTGGGCCTGGTCCTGGCGGGCGCCGCCGCCCCGCAGGGGCTGGCCTGGATGGCCCTGCCGCTGGTCGTCGTCGGCGCCGGCTTCGGCCTCCAGGCCGGACTGGTCGACGGCGAGGCGCTGGCCCAGGTGCCGGAGCACGAGGCCGGGATGGGCGCGGGCTGGATCAACACCGTCCGCCTCGGCAGCGAGGCGATCGCGGTGTCGATGTTCGGCTCGCTCTTCGCGAGCTTCGTCGGCACCGCGACGCACGCCTCGGGGCGCGGCTTCGCGGCGATCACCATCGGCTCCACCCTGCTGGCCGCGGTGATCGGCGTCCTGGCCGTCCTGCTGCTCCGCCGCGGCGCGGCGCCCGCCGACCCGGCCGCTACCCCGGCCCCTGCGGAGGTGCCGGCCCCCTGACCCGGCGGCGGGTCAGGGGGCCATAAGGTCGCGGCGCGTCAGCGGGCCAGGCTGGCGCGGTAGAGGGAGCGGACCAGCTCGGTGTCCACCTCGGGGTGCGGGTCGTTCTCCAGGTTCCCGCTGAGCCCGGCCACGAAGGTGTCGATGTCCCGCTCGGTGTAGCCCTGTTCGGTCAGCGAGGTGCCCAGGCCGGTCCGCGCCAGCAGCGCGTCCACGGCGGTGGCGGCGTCCCGGTGGCCCAGGGTGTCCCCGATCGCGTCGAAGGCCTCGTCCGCGAACGGGCGCGCGCTGCGCAGCCAGGCGGGGTAGAGCAGGGCCAGGCCGCGGCCGTGCGAGAGCGGATTGCCGGGGACGGCGCCCATGGCCTGCTGGAGGCGGTGCGGCAGACAGGTGCTGACGGTGGTGACGTTCACCCCGCCCAGCAGCGCGGCCAGGGCCATCGCCTCCCGGGCCTCGGGCGTGGCCGCGCCGCGGGCGAGCCCGGGCAGGTGGTCGCGGATCAGCGCGAGGGCCCGGTGGGAGTACGCCCGGCTGCGCGCGGTCGCGCGTCTGGCGACGGCGCCCTCGACCGCGTGGGCCAGGGCGTCGAAGCCGCTCTCCAGGGCGACGGCGGCGGGCAGCCGGTCGGTGAGGTCCGGGTCGACCAGCGCGATCCTGGGGGCCACCGCCTCGCCGCGGATGCCGGACTTGAAGCCCCGCACCACGTCGGTGACGATGGCGCCCTGGGTGACCTCCGAGCCGCTGCCGGCGGTGGTCGGGACGGCGACCACCGGCAGCGCGCCGGCGGAGCGGGGCAGGGTGCGGCCGATCAGTTCGCGCACGGTGTCGGCGCCGTCGGCGACCGCGACGGCCTTGGCCGCGTCGATGGCGCTGCCGCCGCCGAGGCCGACCACCAGGTCGCAGCCGCTCGCCCGGGCGAGCGCGAGCGCCTCGTCGATCTCGTCCGAGCGGGGGTTGGCGCCGATCCGGTCGAAGACCGTGACGGCGAGGCCGGCGGCGGTGAGCGAGCCGACCGCCCGGTCGAGGACGCCGGTGCGGCGCATCGCCGTCCGGCCGCAGACCAGCAGGGCGTGGCCGCCGAGCGGGGCGGCGAGCGGGCCGAGCCGGTCGAGGGTGCCGCGGCCGAACACCACCCGGGTGGGGACGGGCAGGTCGGCCAGGTCGGCCAGGTCGACGGTGCCGGGGTGCGGGTCAGCGGTCATCGTGGGCGGCTCCTCGCCGGGGCTGGTGCGGGGTCGGGTCGGTGCGCGGTCGGGTCGGTGCGGGCGGCGTTGGCGGCGAGTGCCTCGAACACCGCGCAGGTGCCCTCGACCAGGTACTGCAGGGCCGAGCCCCCGCCGGTGGAGCGCGGCCCGGCCCAGGGCAGTTCGGCCACGGTGTCCCCGCCCAGCAGCAGCGTGCCCTCCGGGGCGTGCGCCCGGGCGGCGAGGACGGCCGCCGCCGCGTGCCGGTTGCCCTCGGCATGGCGGCCGGGGGTGCCGGCCACCAGGACCCGTCCGGCGCGGCGGAGCAGCTCGATCGCGCCCGGCTGGACTTCGAAGTCGACGATGGCGTGGTCGTCCGGCACGCCCCGGTCGAGCGGCAGGTGCCGGAGGGCGCCGTCCGGGCCGGCCGCGACGACGACCCGCGGCAGGTGGATACCGGCCCCGCCGGTGCGGGCCAGCACCTCGCGCGCCACCCGGGCGCAGCCCTCGGGGTCGCTGCCCAGCTCGGAGCGGCCGATCCGGTGGCCGGTGACGGCGAGCAGGGTGTTGAGCACGACGCCGCCCGGGATCACCAGGTGGTGGGTGCGGGTGAGGCCGCGCAGGCCGATCAGGGTCTTCTCCGGTTTGACGCCGCCGAGCACCGCGACCGACGGACCGTCGACGGAGCCGGAGCCCGCGCCGGCCGCCCAGGGGTCGAGGGCGCGGGCCTCGCCGACCAGGCCGGCCGCGGCCCAGCCGGGCAGGTGGTCGAGCAGGCCGGTGTTGGAGGCGTGCCGCCGGTGCGCCTTGGAGAAGCCGCCGATCGCCACCCGGTCGCCCAATCCGGCCAGGGTGCGGGCGAGTTCTGGGTCGCCGCGCTCCTCGCCCGGGTCGAGGCGGGTGTTGCCGAACAGGGTGATCCCGCCGGGGCTCAGCTCCCGGGCCGCGGCCCGGGCGCGGGCCGTGGTGTTCTCCGGCAGGTAGCGCACCGGGCGGCCGAGCCGCCGGGTGAGGTACTCGGCGAGGTGGTCCAGGTGGCGGGCGGTGCCGTCCTTGGCGCTGCCCTGGTGGCTGAGCAGGGCGATCCGCGCGCCGGCGTCCGACAGCCGGGCGAGGTCGGCGAGTTCGACGTCGATCCGGCCGGTGTCGGCGAGCGCGGGGCCGGCGTTGAACCCGGCCGAGTAGATCCAGCGCTCGCCGGGCGCCGGGGTGTGGTCGGCGAGCAGCCGCATCGCGGTCACAGGCCGTAGTGCCCGAGGCCGGCGCGCTCGTCGAGGCCGAACATCAGGTTCATGTTCTGGATCGCCGAGCCGGCCGCCCCCTTGACCAGGTTGTCGGTCACCGCGACGACCTTGGCGAAGCCGCGCACCGGGTCGTAGTCCACCCCGATGTGGCAGAAGTTGGAGCCGGTCACCGAGGTGAGGCTCGGGTAGACGCCGTACTCCTTGGCGTTGAGCTTGCCCTGCTTGGCGAAGGTGTTGACGCGCACGAAGTGCTCGCCGGCGTAGTGCTCGCGGTAGAGGTCGAGCAGGGCGGCGCGGTCGAGGCCGGCCCGGGCCTCGGCCCGGACGGCGACGCTGGCCTGGATGTAGATGCCGCGGACGAAGTTGCCGTGGGCGGTGGTCATATCGACGCAGGGCTCGCGGCCGGCCAGCGGGGTGAGCTGGGTCTCCAGTTCGGGGGCGTGCCGGTGGCCCTCCAGGCTGTACGGCAGCATCGAGGCGAAGGCCTCGGCGTGCATGATCTCGGTGAGCGGCTTGTTGCCGGCGCCGGAGGTGCCGTTGACGGCGGCGAGGTGGATCGCGGTGTCGAGGTCGGCGAGCCCGGAGCGCAGCAGCGGGGCGAGGCCGAGCACGGTGGTGATGGCGTAGCAGCCGGGGTTGGCCACCAGCCGGGCCTTCGCCACCCGGTCGCGGTACAGCTCGGTGACGCCGTAGACGGCCTCCGGCAGCAGCTGCGGGCTGGCGTGCTCCTCGCCGTAGACCTCGCGGTAGCGGTCGGCGTCGGCGAACCGGAAGTCGGCGCTGACGTCGATCACCTTGACGCCGCGCTCCAGGAAGTACGGCGCGGAGCGCATCGCCTCGCCCGAGGGGGTGCAGAAGAACACCGCGTCGAGTTCGCCGGCCCGCTCGCGCAGTTGCTCGACGGTGGTGAAGGCGAGCCCGCTGCCGAGCAGGTTGGGGTGGACCCGTTCGAGGTCCTCGCCGCCGCGGGCGGTGGGCAGGATGGTGGCGACGCCCGGGTGGTTCAGCAGCAGGCGGCAGAGTTCGCCGCCCGCGTGCCCGGTGCCGCCGACGATGCCGATGGTGAGCGTCATGCGTGTCCTCACGGGGTGATGATGATCTTTCCGGTGGCCGGTTCGCCGGCCGCCATCAGCGCCAGCGCGGCGCCGGTCTCGGCGAGGCCGAAGCGGTGGGTGACCATGGGCCGCGGGTCGACGCTGCCCTCGGCCAGCCAGCCGATCACGGCGTGGAAGTCCTCGGCGGTGGACAGCGAGGAGCCGATCACCCGGACCTCCTTGCCGACCAGGGCGTTGACCGCGACGGCGGGCGGGCGGTCGAAGAAGCTGACCACGACCACGGTGCCGCCGGGCCGGACCGCCCGGACCGCCTCGTCCACCGCGCCCGGGTGGCCGGCGGCCACCAGCACCACGTCGGCGTCCGGGGCGGCCTGGCCCGGACCGGCCTGGCCGGCCAGCACGTCGAGGTAGCCGTCGGCGCCGAGGGCCGCGGCGCGGCGGCCCTTGTCCGGGCCGAGGTCGGAGCAGACGACGGTGCCGAAGCCGAGCCGTTTGGCGGCGATCAGGCAGCCGAGGCCGATGTTGCCCGCGCCGATGATCCGCACCGTCCGCCCGTCGGCCGGGCCGGCCAGGGCGACGGCGTGGTGGGCGATCGACAGCGGCTCGACCAGCGCCCCGAGCTCCGGGTCGGTGCCGGCGGGCAGGCGGTAGGTCATCGCGGGCCGCAGCGTCACGTACTGCGCGAAGGAGCCGTCCCAGCCGAGGTGGCACAGGTTGGCCTTGGCGCCGCACAGGTTGGTGCGCCCCCGCGCGCACATCGGGCAGTCGCCGCAGTGCGCGTAGGCGGCGGCGCACACCAGCTCGCCCGCCGCGAACCCGCCGGCCGGGGTGACGACGATGCCGCACAGCTCGTGGCCGAGCACGGTCGGCGCGGTCTTGTACGGGTGGGCGCCGCGGTAGGTGGCCAGGTCGGAGCCGCAGACACCGGTGGCGAGCACGCGGACCAGCAGCTCGCCGGGGGCGACCGGCGGCAGCGGGGTGCGCCGGTGCTCGATCCGCCCGTAGTCGGCCAACACGGCGCTGCCCATGGTCTCATGACGGGTCGTCAGCACTGGTTGGGCACCTCCTGGCCGGCCAGGGCGGCGGCCACCGAGTCGACCAGGATGCGGCCGATCCGGACCTGCGAGTCCACCGACATCGCGCCGATGTGCGGGGTGATCACCACGTTGTCCAGTTCGTGGAGCCGGTTCGGGCGGCCCTCCTCGGCGACCACGTCGAGCCCGGCGCCGGCGATCCGGCCCTCGGCGAGCGCCTCGTACAGCGCGTCCTCGTCGACGACCAGGCCGCGGGAGACGTTGACCAGCAGGCTGGTCGGCTTCATCGCGGCCAGCGCGGCGGCGTCGATCAGGTGGTGCGTCCGGTCGGTCAGCGGGACGGCCAGACAGACCACGTCGGAGGCCGGCAGCAGCGTCTTCAGCGGCGCCAACTCGTAGTCGAGCCGCTCCAGTTCGTGCCGGCGGTCGGCGTCGGGGCGGGCCACGTCGACCAGTACCCGCATACCGAGGGCGCGGCCGAGCGCGGCGATCCGGGAGCCGATCCGGCCGTAGCCGATCAGGCCCAGGGTCTTGCCGCCGAGTTCGACCCCGGAGAGCGCGGCCTTGTTCCAGATCCCGGAGCGCACCTGGCGGTCCGCCAGCGCCAGGTGGCGCCCGACCGTGAGCATCAGCCCGAGGGCCAGCTCGGCGACGGCCGGGGCGGAGACGGCGGGGATGTTGAAGACCGTCGCGCCGGCCGCCCGGGCCGCCTCGACGTCGATGTTGTCGATCCCGGAGCCGGCCCGGGCGATCACCCTGAGCCGCTCGGCCGCCGCGATCACGGGGGCGTCCAGGCGCACCCCGCTGCGCAGCACGATCACCTCCTGGTCGCGCACCAGCCGGAGCAGGTCCTCGACGGGCGGGCGCAGCGCCACGGTGACGTCGTGGCGGCGGCGCAGCTCGTCCAGCGCCCCCGGGTCGATGGGGTCGAGCACCAGGACGCGGGCGCGCCGCGCCCCGGCCCGCGGTGCCAACTCGGCCAGCACCTTCCGGTCGAGCTTGCCGGAGGAGGTGAGCGGCAGCTCGTCCACCGGGTGGAACCGGTTGGGGACCAGCTGGGCGGGCATGGTCGCGCGGGCGTGCCGCCGCAGGGCGGCGACGTCCAGCGCGCCCGGTCCGGCCGGGACGACCAGCGCGGTCAGCAGCTCGTTGCCGGCGCCGTCCCGGACGACCAGCGCGGCGGCGTCGCGGACCTGCGGGGCGGCCCGCAGGCCGGCCTCGACCTCGCCGAGTTCGACCCGGTGGCCGCGGAGCTTGACCTGCTGGTCGTTGCGGCCGAGGTAGGCGAGCCCGCCGTCGGGCAGCCGGCGGGCGAGGTCGCCGGTGCGGTACATCCGGCGGCTGTCGAGGACGCGGAAGCGCTCGGCGGTGAGCTCGGGCCGGTTGAGGTAGCCGTCGGCGACGCCCGACCCGGCCACCCACATCTCGCCGGTCTCGCCGTCCGGGACCAACCGGAGCGCGTCGTCGCGCAGTTCGATCGCCAGATGCGGCAGCGGGCGGCCGATCGGCGAGGCGGTGCGGCCGGCCAACTGCTCCGGGGTGAGCACCAGATGGGTGGCGTGCACGGTGATCTCGGTGATGCCGTACATGTTGACCATGACGGGCGCCGGACCGGGGGCGGCGGCCGCGGCGGCGAGGAAACCGCGCACCACGTCGAGGTCGACGCTCTCGCCGCCGAAGACCACGTACCGCAGCGCGGTCGCCGGGGCGCCCGAGTCGGCGTACTCCCGGGCCAGGTGGCGGAAGGCGGACGGGACTTGGTTGAGCACCGTGATCCGCTCCTCGACCAGCAGCCGCAGGAAGTCCTCGGGTGCCTGCGCCGTGGCGGCGGGCACCGGGACGGCGGTCGCGCCGGTCGCCCAGGCGCCCCACAGCTCCCAGACCGCGAAGTCGAAGGAGGCGGAGTGGAAGAGGGTCCAGCGGTCGCCGGTGCCGAGCTCGAAGAGCGGCAGGGTGGCCCGCAGCAGCTCCAGGACGTTGCCGTGGGTGACCACGCAGCCCTTGGGCACGCCGGTGGAGCCGGAGGTGTAGATCACGTACGCCGGGTCGTCCGGGCCTGGCGCGGCACCATCGAGCGCGGGTGCGGCGGCCACCGGGTCGATCACGGGGTCGATCACGGGCAGCGCGTCCAGCCCGCAGGCCGCGGCCCGGTCGGGGTCGCCGACCAGGGCCGCGAGGCCGGCGTCCCCGGCCATGAACCGGAGCCGGTCCGCCGGGTACGACGGGTCGAGCGGCACGTACGCCGCACCGGACTTGAGGACGCCGAGGATCCAGGCGGGCGCCCGGTGGGAGCGCTCCAGGAGCACCCCCACCAGGTCGCCGCGGCCCAGGCCGGCGGCGGTCAGCCGGGCGGCGACGGCCCCGGCCCGCCGGTCGAGCTCGGCGTAGCCGAGCTGCTCGCCGCCGCCGGCCACCGCGGGCGCGTCGCCGCGCACGGCGGCGACCCGGGCGAACAGCTCCGGCAGCGACCGGGCGTCGGCCGGCAGGTCAGACGGCTGCATGGTTGCCACCGACCGCCATCACATCGCCCTGGTCGACCGGCTTGTAGTAGTCGGTGGGGTGGACCTGGTCGCCGAAGTCGCCGAACATCCGGCGCAGGCGCGGCGACATCCGGTCCAGCACCTCGGCCGGCTGCCGCAGGTAGTCGTGCGGGCGGTGCCACAGGTGCCCGTAGCGCAGGATGAAGGTCTTGCGCTCCTGCACCTTGTTGGGCGCCACGGCGTGCCAGAGCGAGTACGGGAAGATCAGCACGTCGCCCGGCGCGGCCTTGACCTCGACGGCCTCCTCGGGCAGCTCCCCGCGGCGCAGCGGCTCGTCGAGCTCCTCGATGTAGCAGAGCGCCGTCCGGTCGGTCGGCACCTTGCGGTGGCTGCCGGGGACGAGCAGGAAGTTGCCGCTGTCGGACTTCGTGGTGTCGGTGAAGAACACCTGGGCCTTGATCTGCAGGCTCGGGCTGCCGTGGACGAGCCGCAGCTGCTGGAGGTACTCGCCGCCGTCGGTGTGCCAGTACTCCAGGGCCTCGTCCTGGAGCGAGCGGACGAAGATCTCGGTGCCGAGGAGCTGGACGCTGCCGGCGAGCAGCGACATCAGCGGGCCGACCAGCTTCGGGTGGTCGAGGAAGTAGTCCAGGCCGGCGGTGCGGGCCACCGCGTCGCGCACCCGGACGGTGTGGGCGCGGTCGGTGAAGCTGGCGTGGTTCTCGATGGTGCGCGCGCCGTCGGCGACCACCTCGTCGATGACGGCGAGGCCGCGCGCCACCTCCTCGGGGCTGAACAGGCCCTTGAGGTGGAGGTAGCCGTGCTGCTCGTAGCTCTCGAACTGCTCGTCGGTGAGCGGCGTCCAGTCGCGTTCGACGGCGGTCTCGACGGTCGACTCGCGGATGGTCGCGATGTGCGTGCCGGTGTCGTGCTGCATCCCGGTGTCGTGCATGGTGTTCTCCTTCGTCGACGGGTTGGTGGGCACGGGCGCGCCGGTCACGGGCGGAGCTCCTCGGCCCAGCGGTGCAGCCGGGCCTCGACGGCGTCCCAGAGGGCCAGGACGTCGGGGGCGGTGTACCAGTCGGTCTTGAACATGACGTTCACGGTGACGCCGTCCTCGTCCTCGTCCCAGAAGGTCGCGATCGAGGCGTCGTGCCAGCCGTTGGAGATCCGCAGCGGCGCCGTCCGCACCCCGGGGATCTCGATCTCGCCGACGCTGCGGCGCATGCCGAGCGGCCGGGCGTTGAAGGTGACGTACGGGACGGTGGCCTGCCGGCCGAGCGCCGGCGGGTCCATCAGGTCGATCAGGGCGGGCCACGGCAGGTCGCTGTCGTCCAGGGTGACCAGGATCCGGTCGCGGAAGTGCCGCAGGTACTCCACCGGGTCGGGGTACCGGCCGGGCTCGCTGGCCAGCACCGTCTTGCTGGCGAACCAGCCCGCGGTGTGGGTGAGTCCGGGCAGCTCCCGGTTGGCGGTGGACAGCGTGGTGGCGACCACCGGGCGGCCCGAGCGCTCGTACAGCGCCTGGTGGAGCGCGGCGTGCATGAGGTTCAGGCCGGTCATCCGCAGCGGGCTGGCCGCGGCGGCGAGTTCGCGGCAGAGCTCGCCCGGCAGGCGGCGGACGAAGTCCTCGTTCTCCTCGTAGCGGATGCCGGTGGCGCCGCTGAACCCCTCGACCGGCATGGCCGGGATCGCGCCGATGCCGTCCAGCCGGGCGGCCAGCCGGGCGAGCGCGGCGCGCCCGGCCGGCGCGTCGACGGCGCGGTTCTGCCGGCGGACGAACTCCTGGAAGGGCAGCTCGATCGGCGGCAGCGGCGGCACCGCCGCGCCCGTCTCCCGCCCGTAGAGGACGGCGAGGTCCCGGATCAGGGCGTTCAGCGACCAGCCGTCGCTCACCAGGTGCTCGGTGACGAGGGCGAAGTACGTCTCACGCGGCGAGCGCGGGAGCACCACCAGCCGGGCGACCGGCCCGTGCACCAGGTCGAAGGGCTCGATCACGGCCGCGCGGACCGCGGCCCGGTCGGCCTCCTCGTCCGCCCCGGCGGGCAGCCGCCGGACGTCCTGCGGCTCGGCGGCGCCGACGTGCCAGAGCGCCAGGTCGGTGTCGAAGCCGCTGAGCAGGGCCGGGTGGCGGCGCTGCACGGCGTGCCAGGCGCGGTTCAGCGCGGCCACGTCGAGCGGGCCGTGCAGGACCAGCGGCAGGGTGCTGTGGTGCGGGTTGAACACGCCCCGCTCGGCGTCCTCGCGGGTCTGGCCGAGCCGGTGCCGGTGGTTCCAGGAGGCCCGCAGGGTCTCACGCATGGTTCAGCTCCCGCTCCCTGACCAGGTCCGTGAGGGCCGGGAGGTCGTCCGGCCCGTCGGCCCGGACCATCGAGGCGCCGTCGTGGGCCCGCCGCCCGCCGTCGGCCCGCAGCGGGCGCAGCAGCTGCTGCGCCGGGTCGCAGACGACCTCGACCAGCGCCGGGCCGGCCTCGGCCAGCACGGTGGCGATGTCGGCGTCGAGCGAGCCGGTGTGCCGCAGCGTGCGGTAGGGCAGCCGGAACGCGGTGGCGACGGCGGAGAAGTCGAGGGTCTCGGGCTCCTCCAGCTCGGGCCCGCCGACCAGCGCGGCCTGCGACTCGCGGATCGAGGCGTAGCCGCCGTTGTTCAGCACGAACACCTTGATGCCGAGCCCGTACTGGCTGATGGTGGCGAGCTCCTGGATGTTGAGCTCGATCGCGCCGTCGCCGACGATCACCAGCACCTGGGCGTCCGGCCGGGCGAAGGCCGCGCCGACCGCCATCGGCACGGCCGCGCCCATGTTGAGGAAGGCGGCCGAGGTGATCTCCCGCTGGGAGGCGGTGAACTCCAGGGTCTGGCCGGTGACGTAGTAGGCGCTGCCGGTGTCGACCACGAAGACGTGGCCGGGGCCGGTCTGCGCCTCCAGCCGGTCGACGAACCGGTAGGAGTTGATCGGGCCGTCGGGCCGCTGCTCGCCGACGGTGGGGTGGGCGGCCTTGAGCGCGGCGCACTCGGCGAGCCAGGCCTCGTGGGCGGGGGCGGCGGGTTCGGCCGCCTCCTCCTGGAGCGCCTCGACCAGCCGGCCGACGTCCATGCAGACCGGGAAGTCCACCCGGACGCCCTTCTTGGTCAGCTGCGACGGGTCGATGTCGACCGCGACGACGGTGGCGTCCGGGTCGAAGGCGTCCGCGTCCTCGCCGACGAAGGCGGTGGACAGGCTGGAGCCGAGCGAGATCACCAGGTCCGAGCGGCCCATGATCAGGCCCGGGTAGAGCCGGCCGCGGATGCCGCCCTGGCCGAAGCAGAACTCCGAGTCGTACGGCAGCAGGTCGGTGCCCAGCCGGGAGGTGACCACCGGGATCCGCAGCTTCGCCACCATGGCCTGGAAGGCCTGGACGGCGTCGGCCTGCCGGACGCCCTGGCCGGCGACGATCAGCGGGCGCTCGGCGGAGCGCAGCATGGTCATCAGCTGCCGGGCGGTCTGCCGGGCGCCGGCGCCGCGCGGTTCGGCGGTGGACTGCTCGGCGCCCTCCAGGGTGTCCGGGTCGACCCGCGCGGCCTGGACGTCCAGCGGGATGTCCAGCCAGACCGGGCCCGGGCGGCCCTCCAGGGCGTGCCGGACGGCCTCGTCCAGGTGGCGGCGGATGTCGCCGGGGCGCTCCACCACCGCCGAGTACTTGGTCATGCTGCGGGCGCTGTGCACCACGCCGAAGCCCTGGACGCCGAAGGAGCGGACGCCCTCCTCCATGTGCCGGGTCTCGACCTGGCCGGAGACCACCAGCACGGGGACGCCGTCGGCGTACGCGTCGACCAGTCCGGCCAGCGCGTTGACGGCGCCCGGGCCGCTGGTCACCAGCGCCACCCCGAGCTCGCCGGTCAGCTTGGCCGCGCCGGTGGCCATCAGCGCCGCCGCGGTCTCGTGCCGGGCGCAGATGGTCACCAGGCCGGGCTGCTGGCTGAAGGCCTGGTCGAGGTGGATGGAGCCGGTGCCGGAGAGGCTGTAGCAGGTGTGCACGCCCAGCGCGTGCAGGTAGGCGGCCGTGTAGTCGGCCACGCTGACGGTCATGCCAGCCACTGCGCCACCCGCTTCGCCACGCCCGACGCCGTCAGGCCGAAGTGCTCGTACAGGAACTCGGCCGGGCCGATCGGCGCGTACTCGTTCGGCACGCCGAGCTGCAGCACGGGCACCGGGTGGGTGCGGACGACGGTCTCGGCGACCGCCCCGCCGAGGCCGCCGTTGAGCACGTGGTCCTCGGCGACGACCAGGCGTCCGCTGTGGCGCGCGGCCCGTCCGATCGCCTCCGCGTCGATCGGCTGGACCGA
Organism: Kitasatospora misakiensis; assembly: GCF_042656005.1. Taxonomy (NCBI): domain Bacteria; kingdom Bacillati; phylum Actinomycetota; class Actinomycetes; order Kitasatosporales; family Streptomycetaceae; genus Kitasatospora; species Kitasatospora misakiensis. The sequence goes on from NZ_JBHSOF010000035.1 coordinate 28,830, forward strand.
GCCCAGGTGGAGCACGCCGGCCCGGATGCCGTCGGCCGCGAGCAGTTCGGCGGCCTCCACCAGGCGGGTGGTGAGCAGGCCGGTGCCGACCAGGGTGACGTCCTCGCCCTCGCGCAGCAGCTCGGAGCCGCCGTACGCGAAGGTGTGGTCGGCCGGGAACAGCTCGGGGGTGTCCAGCTTGCTGACGATCCGGATGTAGACCGGGCCGTCCTGGGTCATCGCCTCGCGCAGGGCGGCCACGGTGTCCTGCGGGGTGGCCGGCGCCAGGACCGTCATCCGCGGGATCGACCGCATCCAGGCGAGGTCCTCGACGGCGTGGTGGGTGCCGCCGAGCGCCCCGTAGGCGAGACCGCTGACGAAGCCGCAGAACACCACATTCGCGTTGGTGTACGCGGCGTTCTTGATCTGCTCCAGCGCCCGGGCGGTCAGGAAGCAGGAGGCCGAGTAGACGAACGGGCGCAGGCCCGCGTTGGCCAGGCCGATCGAGACGCCGACCAGGTTCTGCTCGGCGATGCCGACGTCGACGAAGCGGTCGGGCAGCTCGGCCTGGAAGCCGAGCGCCGAGTGGGTCTCGGCCGAGTCGTTGTTGACGATGCAGATCCGCTCGTCGGTGCGCGCCAGTTCGAGCAGGGCCGCCGAGAAGGCGGCGGCGCAGTCAGTCGTCGGTGCCATGCTCAAGCTCCCGGAGTGCCTGGTCGAGAAGGTCGGGGGTCAGTCGGCGGCTGTGCCATTCGAGGTTGCGCTCCATGAAGGAGACGCCCTTGCCCTTGACCGTGGAGGCGATCAGGCAGGTCGGCCGGCCCGGCGCCGGCGGAGCGCCGCCGAGGACGGTCAGCAGCTCCTCGACGTCGTGGCCGTCGACGACGCGCACGGCCCAGCCGAAGGAGCGCCACTTCTCGTCCAGCGGCTCCAGGGCGTTGATGTCCTCGGTGCTGGCGCCCTTCTGGGCGAGGTTGCGGTCGACGATCACGACCAGGTTCTCCAGCCCCCGCGAGGCCGCCAGCATCGCGGCCTCCCAGTTGCTGCCCTCCTGGAGCTCGCCGTCGCCGGTGAGCACGAAGGTCCGGCGGCCGGAGCCCTGGACCCGGGCGGCGAGGGCCGCGCCCACGCCGAGCGAGAGGCCGTGGCCGAGCGAGCCGGTGTTGAACTCGATGCCCGGCACCCGGGTGGAGACCACCGTGCTCAGCCGGGAGTCCGCCGCGCCGTAGGTCGCCAGCTCCCCCTCGGGCAGGATGCCCCGGAGCGCGAGCACGCTGTACATGGCGGCCGAGGCGTGGGCCTTGCTGAGGATGAAGCGGTCCCGGTCCGGGTCGTCCGGGCCGCCGCGCAGCACGCCGAAGTGGAGCGCGCAGAGGATGTCCATGGCGGAGAGGTCCGCCCCGATGTGGCCGGTCCCGGCGGTGCTGACCGTGGTCAGCGCGAGTGCTCGGGCCCGTGCCGCCCGACGGCGCACCAGCGCCACGTCTTGCGACGACAAGTCTTGTTCCTTTCGGTGGGTCGGGGTCGTGGTCGAGGTCGCCGCGGCCGTCAGGCCGTGAACTCCTGCCACTGGTCCAGGCGCTGGAGCGCGAAGACGTCCTTGACCCCGGCGATGCTGTCCTCCAGGTGGGCCGAGTGCCCGGTCTCGTAGATCGAGCCGAGGGCGGACCGCAGGGAGGTGATGGTGGCGCGCAGGCCCTGGTTGGCGTAGATGACGGCGGAGACGCCGGCCGCGCGGGCCTCGTCGGCGTGCCAGTCGGGGTAGGTGGTGGGCACCACGACGACCGGCAGGCGGTCGTTCCACTGGTCGAGGAAGGAGAGCACCTCGTCCTTGGTGGCCTGCTTGGAGTGGACCAGTACGGCGTCGGCGCCGGCGTCGGCGTAGACCGCGCAGCGCTTGAGCGCCTCGTCGACGCCCAGCCCGCTGATCATCGCCTCGGTGCGGGCGATGACGAAGAAGTCCTCACTGCGCTGGGACTTCTTGGCCGTCTCGATCTTGTGGGCGAAGGCGTTCACGTCGAGCAGGCTGTGGTCGGCCGCGGCGAAGCTGTTCATCTTCGGGAAGATCTTGTCCTCCATGCACACGGCGGTGATGCCGGCCTGCTCGTACTCGGCCACCATGTACGCCACGTTCATGCTGTTGCCGAAGCCGGTGTCGCAGTCGGCGACCACCGGGACGGAGAGCGCCTTCTGGATGTGCGCGGCGGCGTCCAGGTACTCGCTCATGCTGAGCAGGCTGGCGTCGGGCAGGCAGCGGGCGGCCGAGATCTCGAAGCTGGAGGCCCAGACGGCCTGGAAGCCGACCTGCTCGGCGATGACGCCGCCGAGCGCCGAGTGCGCGCCGGCGATCCGGACCAGCGGGTGCTCCGCGAGGACACTGCGGAACGAGGGGTAGCTGTGGGGGGTGGGGCTCACGTGGTGCTCCTACGTCTGGGGTGATGGTTCATTTGACGGTTCGTCGGACACGCCGGCCGGCGGGGCGTCCCGGACGAAGGCCCACAGGGCGATCAGGCCGCAGACCACGAACACTCCGGCCAGCAGCAGCCAGCCGACGGCGCCCATGCCGAGCGGGAGCATGACCACCAGGGCGGGCCCGAAGAACTGCTGGAGGCCCCGGCCGAGCCCGAACACGCCCTGGTACTCGCCCATCCGGCCCTCGGGCGGCAGGGTGAAGGACAGCCCCCAGCCGCCGGCGGACTGGGCGAGTTCGCCCAGCGTCATCAGGACGGTGCCGGCGAACAGCAGGACGACGGCCAGCGAGGTGCCGGCGGCGCCGGATCCGGCGAACAGGCAGCAGGCCAGCGCCATCAGCAGGCCCGCCCGCAGCAGCAGGCGACCGGAGCCGGACACGGTGTCCGAGCCCTTGCCCACGGCGACCTGGAGCAGCACCACCAGCACGGTGTTGACCACCGTCAGGGCCGCCACCAGGGCGCCCGGGGCGCTGGTGCGGCTGACGATCCACAGCGGCACGCCCACCGCGAGCACCGGCTGGAACAGCTCCAGGATCCCGGAGAGCACGGTGGCCAGCAGGAAGCGGCGGTCCCGGAAGGCCGCCCAGGAGCGTCCGGCGGCGGCCGGGACCACCTCGGGTCCGTCCGGCCGCAGGCCCAACGCCATGATGGCACAGAGCAGTTGGAGCGCCACGTTGACCGCGATCACGACCAGGAAGGCGATCCGCGAATCCGTCGCCAGGGCCGCCCCGGCCAGGCCGGCGCCGGCCGTGAAGCCGAGATTGAACAGGCTGCGCATCCTCGCCCGGACACCCGCGGAGCGGGCGGAGCCGAACAGAGCGTGGGTCAGGGCCGCGCGCAGCGGGCTGCCGACAGTCTCGCACACCGCGATCGCGCAGGCCACGGCCGTGAAGGCGGCCACGCCCTCGACGAAGGCGTAGCCGACGAACAGCACCGCGAGCAGGCCGTAACTGGCCGCCAGCGGCCGGCGCGCGCCGAACCGGTCGGCGACCCGCCCGCCCGGGACGGTGGCGAGGAACCCGCACAGCCCGGCCGCCGACATGGCCGCCGAGACGCTCTCGGCGGACAGCCCGACGGTCCTGGTGAAGAAGATGGCGCTGGAGGTCAGGAAGAGGCCGGTGCCGAGCGACTGGGTGAGCGTGAGCACACCCATGCGGCGCTCGGCCCCGGGCGCCGGGGCGAGTTCCTTCAGGAACCCGGCGGCGGCCGAGCCGATGGTAGGCATGAGTCATCCAGGGGTGGTTCACGGAGGTGGTCGCGTCGAGGTGCGGCCCGGGCCGACGGCGGTCGGTCGCTGCGGCCGGTCCGTCGCGGCGCCCGCGGACGGGACGCCTCAGACGTGGTCGAGCAGGTCCCGGGCGGTGCGCGTCACGGTCCGGCCGTCGACGACGAACTCGTACGCCAGCAGGGCGACCGCCTGCTCCACCAGGGCGGTCATGCCCCGGTGGTCGGCGGCGGAGCCGCACAGCATGTCGAGCAGGGTGGTGCCGGTCCCGGCGGCCAGCTCGGTGCCGGGCCGTACCGAGAGCCGGTACGAGTCGACCCCGGGCAGCGCCCGGACGGCGGCCTGGCCGTCGACCCGGGTCAGCCGGCCGCCCGCGGTGGGGCCGGGGGTGTAGTACTGGAAGTGCACCCGCTCCGGGCGGGCCGGCGGCAGCTCCACACCGCGCCCGAGCGCCAACTCCCCTGCCAGGGCGACGAGATCGAGCCCGACGGACCGGCCGGCCAGGTCGGTCTGGTCGCCGCCGAGGCGGCCGTTGACCTCGATCAGCCGGGGCCCGGCGGCCGTCAGCTTGATCTCGGTGTGCACCAGGCCGTGCGTGACGCCGAGCGCCCGGATCGCCCGGTCGGCCAGCTCGACCACCTCGGCCTCCGGCCCGGGGGCCAGCTGCGAGGGCCAGAACTGCCCGGACTCCCGGAACGGCGGCGCCAGCGGCAGCTTGCCGGTCACGGCGAAGTGGCGGACCCCGTCGGGGGTGACGGCGCTCTCCACCGACACGTAGTCCCCGAACGGCGCGCAGTCCGCGCCCCGCAGGAACTCCTCGACCACCAGGGCCGGTTCGGCGCGCAGGAACTCCTCGACCACGGTGGCGCCGTGGTCCGGATCCGTCACCAGGACGGTGTTCCGGCTCCCCTCCCCGCGGACCGGCTTGACCACGGCGGGCAGGCCCACCTCGGCCAGTGCGGCGGGCCAGCCGGCGGCGTCGGTGAGCAGCGCGCTGCGCACCCCGTCCACCCCGGCCTCCCGCAGCCGCCGGCGCTGTGCCGCCTTGTCGGTCAACACCCGTACGGTTTCCGGGGTGTTGAACGGCAGGCCGAGCAGTCCGGCGAGCCGGGCGGTGTCGGCGAGCATCCGTTCACTGAAGGTCAGGATGCCCGCGGCCCCGTACTCCCGCAGCCGGGCGACGGCCGCCTCGTCACCCTCGGCCGGCGTGACGACGCCCGCGCAGTTCTCCTCGAACAGCGGGCCGACCTGCCGGGCGTGCTCGGAGTCGGCCAGGGCGACCAGCACCGGGGCCGTTCGCCCCAGGGCGATCACCTCGCGCGGCGAGGCCGAGCCCTGGTCGTAGACGACGACGATGGCCATCGCTCAGGCGCGATCGAAGAGTTGAGGGTCCTCGACGGCCTCGGCGAGCTGCCGGAGGGTGCTGCGGCGCAGCACCGCCGACCGGGGCATGTCCAGACCGGACTCGATGGCCCGGGTGGAAATCGCGAGGGCCAGCAGGGAATCCCCGCCGAGGTCGAAGAAATCGGCGTCCAGGTCGTCGACCGGCGCACCGAGGACTTCTTCCCAAATAGTTCTGAGTGCTTCTATGGTGCTGATATCGGACATACCAGGCCTCTCCCCGTCGGCGTGCATCCGTGAATCGATTATTGGAGCAGGATTGCGGAACTGTCAATTCCGGGAAAACGATGGGTTAACCGGAGTCGATAGCGGAATTCCTGCGGGCAGGGCGAATCACGGCACCGCCCCGGAAATGGAATTCCAGGCGGAACCGCCCCCCCTGTGGCCGGTCTCCCGGCACGGCTCAGCCGGCGACCGCCGCGACCGTCGTCCGGGCCGCGTCGGCCGTCGTACGCGCCGCCCCAGCCGCCCCGCCCGTGGCGAGCAGGTACTCCGTCAGGTCGGCGATGGTGATCAGCGCCAGGCCGTGCCGGCGGGCGAACTCGCGCAGCTCCGGCAGCCGGGCCATGGCGCCGTCGGCCATCGCGATCTCGCAGATGGCCGCCGCCGGACGCAGGCCGGCCAGCCGGCACAGGTCCACCCCGGCCTCGGTGTGGCCGGGGCGCGCCGGCACACCGCCGTCGACGGCCCGCAGCGGGAAGACGTGGCCCGGGCGCACCAGCTCGGCCGGGCGGGTGCCCGGCTCGGCCAGCAGCCGCAGGGTGAGCGCCCGGTCGGCCGCCGAGATGCCGGTGCTGATGCCGGCGGCGGCGTCGACCGAGACGGTGAAGGCGGTGCGGTGGTGCTCGGTGTTCTCGCGGACCATCTGGTCCAGTTCCAGCCGGTCGAGATCCGCGCCGGTCATCGGGGCGCAGAGCAGTCCACGGCATTCGGTCATGGCGAAGGCGACCAGTTCGGCGGTGGCGAGTTCGGCGGCGAAGACGATGTCGCCCTCGTTCTCACGGCTCTCGTCGTCGACGACGACGACCGCCCGGCCGGCCGCGATCTCCGCGACGGCGTACTCGACGGAGTCGAACGGCCCCTCGGCGTCGCCGACCGGGTACGGGGTCGCGTCGGTGGTGGTCGTACCCGTGGTGTGGCCCATCGGAACTCTCCTCGCGCTCGGGGCGCGGACTTCCGGGGCTGATGGAGCATGGGCGTGCAGGGACGGCCTTCGACCGCATTCGGCGGAAGCGGCCCGCGACCGACGGGCCGACGGGGACTCCCCCGGCCATCGGAAAAACCTGCTCGCCGCGCACTGCCTCCCTTCCGGACTTTAACCGTCGGTCCAGGAATTTCACCTGGTCAACCGGCCGCTGGCGGCGGACGGGTCGCGGACTGTAACCGCCGGTTCGGAATTTCACCGACCCCGGAGTGCGCAAACGTCTTGAACAACGCCCGTCAACCTCGCACACCTGCCGCGATCTTGACAAGACATCGGTCAACCGGTGAAGCCGTGGGCTGCATCACACCGTCCACCGGGGGGTTCCCGCACCCGCCAATCGGCGGGGCATTGCCAATGCTCGACAGGCGTGCTTAAAATCCGGACCGCCGATGCCTACCCACGAGTAGAGACCCCCGTTCGACCTGCGTCGAACCGACCGGGGAAGGGGTTCGAGGGGCAGGCGTGCGGCACTCCGGCGGGGGCCGGAGTTTCGCTGCCCGCGTTCCGGGGGCGGCATTGCGAAACGGGGGAGCAAGACGTTCATGCACGATCCTTCGAAGGGTCCGAGGCGCTTCGCCGTGCCCGCCGGCGACGATTCCGGCCGAGGCGCGGCCGGGCCCGCAAGCGACCCCGACCCCTGCCCCGCAACCGACCCCGGCGCAGCCCTGCCCGCTTCCGCACGGTTGACGCCCGGGCAGGTCGTCCCGCGCCGGGAGATCCTCGACGGACGGGTCTGGCTGAGCTACCCCGTCCGGGTCGTCACCCACGAACCCGACCTGCTCGCCGTGTACCTGGCCCACGACACCCGACTCTCCTTCGGCGAGGGCGAGTTCAGCTGGGGCCCGCACGGCTGGAGCACCGTCGCCGACCGCTGGCGCAGCCCCGGCGTCCTCCAGTTGCAGCGCCCCGGCGAGGCCTACGCCGTCTGGGCCTTCCGCGACCCGGCGACCGACGAACTCTCCGGCTGGTACGTCAACTTCCAGGACCCGTACCGGATCACCGCCGACGGCGTCGACACCCTCGACCACGAACTCGACCTCTGGATCCCGGCGGACGGCGGCCCGTACCACTGGAAGGACGTCGAGGCCTTCGAGGAGCGCGCCCGCACCGGCGGCTTCACCCCCGAACAGGCCGCCGCCGTCCGCGCCGAGGCCGCCGCGCTCGCCGCCCGGATCGACCGCGGCGACACCTGGTGGAGCGACCGGTGGACGCACTGGCGACCCGCCGAGCGGTGGACCGCTCCCCCTCCCTCGGCCTGAGCCGACCGCCCTGAGCCGACCGCCCTGAACCGACCGGCCTGAACCGACCCCCCCCGCCGTCCGACGGTCCACCCGACCGCCCGGGCCCGTCGGGGCACCACCCGTGCCCCGGCAGCGCGGTAGCGCGGCATCCCACCGCAGCCCGCACCGCTGCACCACCGCACCGCAGCACCACAGCACCGCGAAAGGAACGACCGATGCGCATAGCCCTGGTGACCTCCCCCGGCTCCGTCGAGATCCGCGAGACCCCGCGCCCCGAGATCGGCGAGGACGACGTGCTCGTCCGGATCGCCGCCTGCGGCCTCTGCACCATGGAGGCCAAGCTCTACACCGGTGCCATGCCCGTCTACCCCGTGGCCGCCGGCCACGAGGTGTCCGGCCGGATCGAGCAGGTCGGCGCGCGCGCCGCCGCGCTGGAGGACGCCCCCGCCGTCGGCGACCTGGTCACCGTGGACCTGCTGACCCGCTGCGGCACCTGCCGCCACTGCCGCTCCGGCAACAGCGCCATCTGCGCGTCCCCGCAGGGCAGCCTGCTGCCGGACGGCAGCATCAGCATGGGCGCCGGGCTCGCCGAGTACGTCCGGGTGCCGGCCGCCCACGCCTGGCCGGTCGGCGACGCCGACCCGCTGCACGCCGCCATGGGCGAGCCGCTGGCCTGCGTCGTCCACTCGTTCCGGCGCGGCTCCTTCCAGCCCGGCGACCGGGTCGCGGTGATCGGCGGCGGCTTCATGGGCCGGCTGCACCTGCTGCTCGGCAAGCACCACCAGGCCCGCTCGGTCACCGTGATCGAGACCGACGGGACCCGCCGCACCGCGGCCCTGGCGGCCGGCGCCGACCACGCCGTGACGCCCGAGGAGATCGACGAACTCCCCAAGGCCGACGTGGTGTTCGTCACCATCGCCTCCCGCGAGGCGATCGCCGCCGGCTTCCGCGCCGCGGCCGACGGCGCCCGGCTGGTCCTCTTCGGCGGCTCCCACGACACCCCCGACGCCGTCCTGCCCGGCTACGAGGTGCACCGCCGCCAGCTCACCGTGACCGGCTCGTACAGCCAGGAGCCCGCCGACTGGCGGGCCGCCGCCGCCCTGCTGCGCGGCGGAACGCTCGCCGACCGGCTGGCCCCGCTGGTCACCTCGCGCCACGAACTGGCCGACGTGGACAAGGCGTTGACCGAGAGCTCCGGCTCGCCGGTGTTCCGGGTCTTCGTCGAGCCCCGCTGACCCTCCACCCCTCACCACCCTCCACCCTCCTGACACCCCGTCGGACGCCCTCCAGGCGTCGGACACCCACCCGCACCCGCACCACCAGGAGACCCCCATGAGCACCACCCCCGCCGCCACCCGCCCCACCCTGCGGATCGGCGCCCAGCTCCACCCCCAGCACTGCGACCTGGCCGACCTGCGGGCCGCCTGGCGCGCCGCCGACGAGCTCGGCGTCGACTCGCTGTGGACCTGGGACCACTTCATGCCGCAGACCGGCGACCCCGCCGGCCGCCACTACGAGTGCTGGTCGCTGCTGGCCGCGATGGCCGTCGAGACCAGCCGGGCCACCATCGGCTCCCTGGTGACCTGCACCGCCTACCGCAACCCCCACCTGCTCGCCGACCAGGCCCGCACCGTCGACCTGCTCAGCGGCGGCCGTCTGGTGCTCGGCGTCGGCGCCGGCTGGTTCGAGCAGGAGCACCGCGAGTACGGCTACCCCTTCCCCGGCCCCGGCGGCCGGATCGACGCCTTCGAGGAGGCCGTCACCGCGATCCGCGACCGTCTGACCCGGCTCAACCCGGCGCCGGTCGGCCCGCTGCCGATCCTCATCGGCGGCGGCGGCGAGAAGCGCACCCTGCAGGCCGTGGCCCGCTACGCCGACCTGTGGAACTGGTACGGCTGGGACTCCACCGACCCGGTGGCCGAGTTCGCCCGCCGCAGCGGCCTGCTCGACGACTGGTGCGCCAAGGTCGGCCGCGACCCGCGCGAGATCGGCCGCACCGTGATGATCGACGCCCCGCAGACCGGCCTGGCCGAGGCGTTCGCGGCGGCCGGCGCCACCGAGATCATCGTCTCCGTCCCCGGCCCGTTCGACCTCGCCCCGGTCCGCGAGCTGCTCGCCCTGCGCGACGGCCTGGCCGGCCGATGAGCGGAGCCGGGCAGCCGGGCGGGCGTCCCGGCGCCGGGTTCCACGGCCTGATGGCCGCCCTGCTGGCGTCCAGCGCCGGCATCGGCCTGGTCTTCCCGCTGACCAGCATCTACATCAGCGACCAGCTCGGGCTGGGCGGAACCGGCGCCGGCAGCTACTTCGTGGCGATGGCCGCCGCCGGGTGCGCCGCCGCGGTCCTCGGCGGCCCCCGGGCCGACCGGGGCAGCGCGGCGGCGGTCGGCGCGGTCGGCACCACCTCGCTGGTCCTCTCGTACGCGCTGCTCGGCGCGGCGGGCGGCAGCCTGCCCGTGACGGCCGCCGGCCTGCTCGCGGGCGTCGGCTACGGGCTGCAGTACGCGGCCATCACCGGGGTGGTCACCGCCCTGGTGCCGGCCGCGGCGCAGCGCCGCGCCTTCGTGCTGCGCCATGTGATGACCAACGCCGGCATGGGCCTGGGCGCCACCGGCGGCGGGCTGCTGCTCGCCGCCGGCCGGCCGGCGGGCACCCTGCCCTGGCTGTACGAGGCGGCCGCCGCCGCCTCGGTGCCGCTCGCCGTGCTCTTCCTCCTGGTCCACCGGCGCCGTCCGGCCGCGCCAGCCATACCCGACGCTGTACCCGACCCGCAGAGCTACCGGACGCTGCTGCGCAGCCGCCCGATCGCCCTGCTGATGCTCGCCCAGGCGCTCTTCGCGACCGCCGGCTTCACCCAGATCGAGGCGACCGTCCCGCTGCTGCTGCACCACGGCATGGGCATCGGCCTGGCCGGCGTCAGCGCGGTCACCGCCGGCAACGCCCTCGTCCTGCTGCTGCTCCAGCACCCCGTCGCCCGGCGCCTCGAAGCGCTGGCCGAGGAGGCCGCCCTGATCGCGGCGCCACTGCTGTGGTGCGCCGCGTTCGGCGCGGGCGCCCTCGCGACGGCCACCGACGGCGCGGCCAGGACCGCCCTGCTGGCCGCCTTCGCCGCGCTCTTCGCGATCGGCGAAATCGCCTACTCCTCGGCGTTCTTTCCGCTGCTGGTACGGTTCTCGGGCCCCGCCTCGCTCGGCCGGGGCAGTGCACTGTCCTCGCTGGCCTGGAGCACGGGGACGGCCGTCGGGCCACCGCTGGGCATCGCGGTCGTGACGGCCACCGGCACCGGCACGGGCTGGCTCGCGCTCGCCGCGGGCGCCGCGGTGGTCCTGGCCGTCACCCTCCTGCTGCGCCACGCGGCCCGATGAGCGCACCGAGCCGGCCGCGGCCCGGTGCCAGAACCACCCACCCTGCGTACGGGGAGACGAACGGAGCTTCCGTGTCAGAGCTGAAGACCGAGCTGACGACCGAGCCGAAGACCGCGCCGGAGACCGCCCGCCGGACACCTCCGGCACCGGCCGCCACCCCGGTGCCCCGGGCCGCCGCCCCCGGCCGCTCCGCCCGGACCACCGGCCGGCCGGCGACGGTGCTGCCGCCGCTGGTGTTCGGCCTGATCCTGCTGGGCGCCTGGGACGTCGTCACCCGGACCAAGGCCGTCTCGGCGTTCTTCCTGCCCTCCCCCGGCACCGTCGCCCAGGCCTGGGTCGACGCGATCACCGACGGCGGACTGCTCGGCTACACCTGGCAGACCGTCGTGGAGAGCGCCGCCGGCAGCGGCCTGGGCATCGCGGCGGCCCTGCCGCTCGGCTACCTGATGGCCCGCAGCACCATCGCCGCGCGCGCCCTCCAGCCCTACCTCGCCGCCTCCCAGGCCGTCCCCGCGGTGGCGCTCGCGCCGCTGCTCGCCCTCTGGATCGGGTACGGGCTGCTGCCGATCGCGATCCTCTGCGCGCTGCTGGTCTTCTTCCCGATGCTGGTCAACACCATGCTCGGCCTGCGCGAGCTCGACCCCGACGTGCTCAACGCCGCCCGGGTCGACGGGGTGGGCCGGTGGGGCATGCTGCGCCACATCGAGTTCCCGCTGGCGCTGCCGAGCATCCTCGCCGGGGTGCGCACCGGGTGCACGCTCTCCATCACCGGCGCGGTGGTCGGCGAGTTCGTGATGGGCGGCGAGGGCCTCGGCCAGCTGCTGGCCGTCCAGCGCGGCCAGGCCAACTCGACCGGCCTGTTCGTCTCGCTGCTCACCCTCACCCTGCTGGCCGCCGCCACGTACGGAACCGTCCGGCTGGTCGAGCTGACCGTGGACCGCTGAGCCCCTTCCCTTCCCGCTCCTGTTCCCGTTCTGCCAACAACCCTACGAACAAGGACTGCCGCATGCCCAAGACCACCGCCCGCACCGCCGGAGCGCTCGCCCTCCTCCTCGCGGGCAGCGCCACGCTCTCGGCCTGCGCCTCCGACCCGACCGCCGCCAAGTCCTCGGACGGCAAGGCCGGCGGCGCCGTCACCGTCGGCCTCACCTACATCCCGAACATCCAGTTCGCCCCCTTCTACGTGGCGGAGAGCAAGGGCTTCTACAAGGAGGCCGGGCTCAAGGTGACGCTTCGTCACCACAGCTTCACCGACGACCTGTTCGGCGCCCTGACCGGCGGCCAGGAGGACGTGGTCTACGCCGGCGGCGACGAGATGCTCCAGGCCCGGGCCAAGGACCTGCCGGTCGTCGACATCGCCACCCTCTACCACACCTACCCGGTGGCGATGCTGGTGCCGCAGGACTCCCCGATCCACACGATCGCGGACCTGCGCGGCCACAGCGTCGGCACCCCCGGCCCCTACGGCGAGACCTACTTCGGCCTGCTGGCCCAGCTGAAGGCCGGCGGACTGACCGCCAAGGACGTCAACGTCCAGCACATCGGCTTCACCCAGCAGGCCGCCCTGGTCGGCAAGAAGGTCGACGCCGTGATGGGCTACCTCAACAACGACGCCGTCCAGTTCCAGCAGGCCGGCCTCGCCGTCCGCCCTGTCGAGGGCACCGGCGACGCCTCGGCCCTGCCCCTGGTCGCGGCCGGCCTCGGCGCCACCAAGGCCACCCTGGACCAGCGCGGCGACGACGTCCGCAAGTTCGTGGCGGCCACCCTGCGCGGCGTGCAGTACACCATCGACCACCCCGACGAGGCGGTGTCGATCAGCAAGACCTACATCCCGGGCATGAACGACCAGAAGCAGCAGGACTCCGCCCTCGCCGTCCTCAAGGCCACCACCCCGCTGATGCAGCCCCCCACCGCCGGCAAGCCCGGCCTCAACGACCCGGCCACCTGGGACAAGATGGCCACCTTCATGAAGGACGCCGGCCTGATCGACAAGCCCGTCACCCCCACCGACGCCTTCAGCAACAACTACCTGCCGTAACCCCCCACTTCACGCACCGCCGCGTCTCCTCGTACGGCGAAGGACGCCGACGGCCCCGGTCCGGATCGCTCCGGACCGGGGCCGTCGGTCGTCGGCTATCGGTTGTCAGCTGGTCGTCGGCGCGGCCGTCGGTCAGCTGACGCCGATCTCGCCCAGCTGCATGTAGCGGTCACCGAACTGGTCGACCCCGAGCCTGGTCCCCGTGATCCGCACGTAGCGGGCCGTGGTCGGCGCGAACGGGAGGACCTGAGCGGCGGCACCCGGCCTCGGCTGGTCGCGCCGGTCGGCGACGGTCGTCCAGTTGACGTTGTCGGGCGACACCTGGACGGTGAAGTCGACCGGGAAGCCAAGCCCGGTGTTCGCCCCGTCGGTGCGCGGGGTGAGCCGGACCTCGCTGACCAGGCTCGCGCTCTGCAGGTCGACGGAGATCCACTCGTTCGCCGCCGCCGTGGGCGACTTGAGGCTGCTCCAGCCCATCGAGTAGCCCTGGGCCGAGTTCCGCACACCGTCGGTGGCGGCGGTACGCCGCCACCCCTCGGCCTCGACGGAACTCGAAGCGGTCACCGGCCGGTTGGCGGCCAGGTTCTCGCCGGCGGCCTCGATCTCGGCCAACTGCATATGGTAGTTGCCGGCCGGGTCGGTGCGCAGCCTGGTCCCGGTGACCTTGACGTAGCGGACGTCGGTGGGCGCGAACGGGAAGGACTGCGCGGACGCGTCGGGCCTCGGGTGGTCGCGCTCGTCGGCGACGGTGGTCCAGTTGGCGTTGTCGGCCGACACCTGGACGGTGAAGTCGACCGGGAAGCCCAGACCGGTGTTGGCCCCGTCGGCGCGCCCGTAGAGGTCGAGGCGGCTGATCCGGCGGCGGGCACCGAGGTCCACCGTCACCGACTCGGTGTGGTCGGTGGACAGGTTGTCGATGCTGCTCCAGCCGTTGGTGCCGGTCGGCAGCGAGCGGCGGCCGTCGGTGAGCGCGTTCCTGCCCCAGCCGTCGGCCTCGTAGCTGCTGGAGGCGGTGACGGCGGCGCCCTCGGCGGGGTTGGTGCCGGGATTGAGCCGGACGTCGTCGAAGCGCGCGGAGGCGCCGCCGGTGGCGAGGCCGACGTTGCCGACCGGATAGCTCGCGTCGGTGAGGGAGATCAGTCGCGTCGCTCCCGCGTACACCTCCAGGGTGGAGCCCCGGGTGAGGACGCGCAGGCTGACCGCCTGGCCGGGGGTGTAGCCGGGCACGGTCGCCGTGCCGAGGGTGGCGCCGCTGCGCTGGACGAACACCTCGCCGTTGTTGCGCAGGGCCACCAGGTAGCCGGTCTGCCGGTCGGTCGGGTTCTGGCTGTGGACGGTCAGGCCCGCCCAGTTGGTGTCCCCGCCCGCCTCGTTGACGCCGGTGATCCGGACGTCGACGGAGGCGGCGACGTCGCCGTAGGTGCGCCCGGCCACCCCGGAGACGGTGTCCCAGTCGGCGGCCGGGTCGCCCTGCACGTACGCCTGGTCACCGGTGACCGACCAGTCGCCGCGGATGTGGCGCCACTCGGTGTCGCCACCGGAGGAGAAGTCGTCGACGAACGGGTAGGAGGCGTCGGGACCCGCGGTGGTGAGGGCGTCCAGGATCTGCTTGTGGCGGTGGCTGATCTCCGCGCCCGAGGTGGTGAACTCGGTGGTGCTGGTGATCAGCGAGGAGGTCAGGGCCCGGGCCAGGACCGGCTTGACGGCCGCGAGCTGCCCCAGCAGTTCGTAGTCCTGGATTCCCGCCAGCAGCGCCTCGCTGCGCATGCTGTCGTAGACGTCGAGGGCACCGTCCTTGTTGTTCGGGCGCACCAGGTAGTAGTCACCGTCGTTCGTGCCGCCGAAGGTGTCGAGCTTCTCGTGCGTCCGGTCGTTCGTCCAGATGTTCCAGCCCCAGTGGAGGAAGCCCTTGCCGCCGACGGCCGAGACCATCCACGGCGTCAGGCGGGAGTCGGCGAGCGGGTAGCTGATGTAGCGGTTGAGGTGGCCGTCCTTCGGGTTGGTGCAGTAGTAGAGCCAGAGGTCCTTCCCGGCGAGGCGTCGGCTCTGGTAGTAGCCGGCGTTCGCGTCGTAGTGGTTGTCGCCGACCGGCGTGATGCTGCCGAGGGCGGCGTCGATCGACGGGACGACCGCGTGGTGGGCCTCGTTGGACAGGCCCTGGGGGAAGACCGCGTGGTAGCGCTCGTAGAGCCAGACCGCGGCGGCGGCGGCGCTCTCGTCCCCGCCGTTGGGCTCGTCGACGGCGCTCAGGTAGAAGGCGTCGCTCCACCGGCGGCCGGGGGCGCAGGTCGGCCCCGCGTCCAGGCACTTGGTGTCGAGGTGGGCCTTCAACTGGGGGAGCACGGCGTCGACGTAGCTGGTGGCCTCGGGCGAGCCCGGGGTCAGGTAGCCCAGCTTCACCTTGCCGTCGCCGGAGCCGGCGTCGACGAGCGCCTCAAGGGTCTTTCCGTTGCTCTCCAGGAGATGGGGGGTGTAGATGTACTGGAGTGCGCCGGCGTCCTGGAAGAGCTGGACGAAACGGTCGAAATTCTTCCAGGTGAAGACGGGCTTTTCGTTCACGATCGTGGTGTCGGGAAGGGAAAGGCCCTGGAAGTCCGCGAAGACGACATTGTTGCGGTGCTTGGCGAGGTTCTTGGCGAAGTTCCCCATCAGCGTCCACCAGGCCTCGGAGAACGCCTCGACCTTGTTGCCCTCCGCGTCCACGTACTGCTCGGGGATCGAACGCGCCGTCCAGTCGTAGTCCCAGCCCGCGGAGGTGAACCAGTTGTTCATCCGGAACGTCGAGCGGTTCGCCGGGGGCAGTTCGACGTCGTACACCGTCACGGAGACCGGCACGTCCACCGGACCGGCCGAGCTCTCCACGGTGGCCCTGCCGGTGTAGGTTCCGGGCGCCTGGCCGGTGGGCACCGCCACGCTGTAGTGGAAGGGCTGCGTGGTGTTCGCCGCCAACGGATCCTCGATGGCGTTCTCGACGAGCGCGTCGTAGTAGTGCGTGCCGCCGCCCGGCGGATCCTGCTGGTGACCGCTCCGGACCACGTCGACGTTCGGGTGGTCGTACTCCCGGCGCACGGTGATCCGCGAGGAGGGGATCACCGCTCCCCCCGGCCCGGTGAGGTCGCTCGCCCGTACCGACAGGCTGGTCAGCGTCGCCGACGAGCGCACGGCGATCTGGGCGGCCTGGACTTCGTTGCGCGCGGCGAACAGCGTCACCGCGTTCGCCGGGCGCTCGGGCACCGGCGAGGACGAGAAGACGTGGTCGGCCCCGTCGGCGACCCAGACCGAGGGCGCCGCCGCCGCGGCGGCCCCGCCGGGAAGGGCGGCCGCCAGCAGCAGGCACGCCGACGCGGCTATGGAAACCCTTATGGGCGTTTTTCTCACAATGTCCCCCACTGAATTGGTGACTCCGCTTCCGCACCGAGGTCCGATGCACACGGACAGTCGTATCCGAGGACGCATCCGGACGGAAATCGTTTGCGGGAACGGCGCGCGGATTTCCGGCGGGCCGGGGCGGGGTACCGGCTGACGGCCCGTCCGGACGATCGGACACGCCCTACGGGGTGACGCGGGTACCCCACCGCCAGACACGCCCTGGGCCCGCGTGCGGTGCTGTCGGTCGGCGCTGATACGTTCGCCTTCGAATTCGATCCGGTCGAACATGGGGGGACAGAGAGTTGACTCATCGATCTCGTATACCGCGGCCACGCTCGCCGCTCCGCGCGGCGGCGGTCGCGGCGGCTTCGGCCACCGCGCTCGGCATGGTGGCGAGCGGTGCCACGTACGCCACGGCGGCCCCGGCCGCGCCGACCGCCGGGCTGCAGGCCCAGTTCGCCGCCGCGGCCAAGGAGTTCAAGGTCCCGGAGAGCATCCTGCTGGCCGTCTCCTACCAGGAGACCCGCTGGGAGTCGCACCAGGGCCGCCCGAGCACCACCGGCAACTACAACGTGATGGGCCTCACCCAGGTCGACCCGGCGGCCGTCGCGGCGGCCCAGGCCACCGCCGAGCCGGAGGTCGACCTGCGCGGTGACGGCGACCCCTCGGCGACGCCGAGGGCGGTGCCCGCCCCGGCGCCGCCGGTCGACGGCCCCGCGCTGCACACCCTGGAGGCCGCGGCCGGGCTGATCGGCCGGCCCGCGGCGGAGCTGCGCGAGAACACCCTGCAGAGCATCCGCGGCGGCGCCGCGTTCCTCGCCGAGCAGCAGCGCCGGGCCAAGGCGCCGCTGTCCGCCGACCCGGCCGCCTGGTACGGGGCGGTCGTCCGTTTCAGCAACGGCGGTGCGGACGGCCAGGACTCCGCCGAGGGGCGGGAGTTCGCCGACCGGGTGTTCGGCACCCTGAAGACCGGCGCGACCCGGACCACCTCCGAGGGCCAGCGCCTGACGCTGGCCGCCGACCCGACCGCCGCCGCGCACAGCCCGGCCGTCGACCGCGGCGCGGGGAGCCGGCCGGCGGCTCGGGAGAACGCGCTCGCCGCACCGGCCGCCGAGGCCGACGGGACTGCCGCACCCGCCGCCGGGGCCGCCGACCCGATCGAGTGCCCGTCCTCGCTGAACTGCGACTTCAAGCCGGCCGCCTACGCGCAGAACAGCGCCGACGTGAACGACTTCGGCAACTACTCGGTCGCCAACCGCTCCGGTTCGGAGATCGACTACATCGTCATCCACGACACCGAGGGCGGCTACGCGGGCTCGCTGGCGACCTTCCAGAACCCGGCCACCCTGGCCAGCGCGCACTACCTGCTGCGCTCCAGCGACGGACACGTCACGCAGATGGTGGCGAACAAGAACGTCGCCTGGCACGCGGGCAACAAGACCGTCAACATGCGCAGCGTGGGCATCGAGCACGAGGGCTACGCGCTGAGCGGGGCCAGCTGGTACTCGGAGCAGCTGTACCAGTCCTCGGCGACCCTCACCCGCTACCTGGCCGACCGGTTCGGCGTCCCGCTGGACCGCGAGCACATCATCGGCCACGACGAGGTCCCGGGGCCGATCCAGAGCTCCGTGAAGGGCATGCACTGGGACCCGGGCACGTTCTGGGACTGGAACCACTACATGGACCTGGTCGGCGGGAGCGTCACGCCGGACCAGGGGTACGTGATCGGCGGCCGGATCACCATCCACCCGCCGTTCTCCAACGCCTACCGGCCGGTGATCAGCAACGCCCCGTCCCAGCCGGCGAACTTCGTCTACCTGTACAACTCCCCCGGCGGCTCGCTGATCGGCAGCGGCACCCAGAGCGCCTCGGACTGGAGCGACAAGGCGGTGGCCGGCGGCAGCTACGTGGTCGCCGACCTCCAGGGGCAGTGGACCGCCATCTGGTACAACGGCCAGAAGGCCTGGTTCTGGAACGACGGCTCCATCGCCACCGCCGACAACCGCTCCGGCCAGTACGTCCTCACCCCCAAGGCCGGCCTGAGCAGCGTCGCGGTCTACGGCCGTTCCTACCCGGAGTGGGCCGCCTTCTCGGCGGCCGGGGTCCCGGCGCCGAACCCGAACATCGTCGCGCTGGACTACACCCTGTCCGCCGGCCAGCGGTACGTGCCGGCCGCCACCACGCCGGTCCAGGGTGACTTCTACTACGCCCCGACCATCAACGGCAGCGCGGCGAACGACCGCACCTGGGTCACCGGCGGCGTCCGGTACTACCCGATCCGGTACAACCACCGGCTCGCCTTCGTCTCGGCCGACGACGTCGACCTCGTGCCGGCGCCGACCGACGTGCTGGCCGGCGGCGAGCGGGTGCAGCTGCTGGCGCAGACCAGCAGCGGCTCGGTCAACGCCGGCGCCAACTACACCCGCGGCGTCTGGGAGAAGTACCACGCGATCCCGGCCACCGGTGGCGCGGCGGACCCCAATCAGAGCTTCACCCTGCTGTACATGGGCAGCCAGCTGCACGCCGTGACGGTCGCCAACGGGCATGTCTACACCGCCGACCGGAACCTCTACACGGGCGAGTGGAGCACCTGGTTCGACCTGCAGGTCGGCGGCCTCGCCGGTCCGCTCTCCTCCCCCGTGAGCGAGGTGACGGTCGCGGCCACCGGCAACACGATGCACGTGGTCGTCGTCTCCGGTGGCCGACTGCTGGAGGCGGCCGCCGACTACTCGGCGGGCCGCTGGTCCCAGTGGGGCGACATCTCCGACGTGCTCGGCCTGCCCGCCGGCGCGCTGACCAAGATCGCGGCGACCGCCAACGGCAACGTGATGCACATCAACGGCATCGGGACCGACGGCCGGATCCACGGCGCCGACGCCGACTACAACCGGGGCGTCTGGGGCTACGGCGACATCACCGGCGCGGTCGGCCCGCTGAACGGTACGGTCAGCGGCCTGGCGGCCGTCGCCGTCGGTTCGCAGCAGCACCTGCTGGCCCTGGTCGACGGCAGGGTCAAGCAGGCCACCGCCGACTACGCGGCGGGCCGCTGGAGCGGCTGGGGTGACGTCTCCGCCAGTACCGGGCAGACCGTGTCGCTGACCAAGCTCGCCGTCACCTACACCGGCAGCAGCCTCCGGCTGTTCGGCGTCTCCGGCGGGCGGATCCTCAACGCCAACGGCGACTACGCCGCCGGGGTCTGGTCGGGCTGGCAGGACACCCAGTCCCCGGGTGCGGCCGGGCCGATCGACCCGGTCAGCACCGTGGCGGTGGCCGGCATCTGACCTGACCCGCCCTGTTACACCACGGGGGCGGCCCGCCGATACGGCGCGCCGCCCCTGTGGCGTTTCCCGGCCGCGCCCGGCGGCTCAGCCGTCCGCCGGGAGCCGGAGTGTGCCGTAGCGCTGCATCCGCTGCCAGCGGAGCCGGGAGCCGGCGGTGGCGGTGGAGACGGACTGGATCACCACGAGGTACATCAGCTGGCGGTAGACGAACTGCTGCAGCGGCAGGCTCCACAGGGGGCCGAGGCGTTCCCGGTCCAGCCGGAACGCGTAGGCGCCCATCAGTAGTTGGAGCAGCAGGAAGGCGGCCCACAGGCCGAGGATCCGCGTCGGGTCGAGGAAGGCCAGCCCGTACAGGGCGAAGAGGTCGACCACCGGGGCGAGCAGCGGCAGGAGGACCTGGAACATGAGCAGGTAGAGCAGCCCGCGCCGGCCGAGCTTGCCCGCCTGTCCGCCCTGGACGAGGGCGCCGCGGTGCTTCCACATCGCCTGCAGGGTGCCGTAGCACCAGCGGTAGCGCTGGCGCCACAGGGCGCTCAGTGAGGCGGGCGCCTCCGTCCACGCCCTGGCCTTCTCCTCGTAGACGACCCGCCAGCCGGCGCGGCAGAGTGCCATGGTGAGGTCGGTGTCCTCGGCGAGGGTCTCCTCGCCGACCCCGCCGACCGCCGACAGGGCGGAGCGGCGGAAGGCGCCGACCGCGCCCGGCACGGTGGGCATGCACTCGGCGAGGTCGAAGAGCCGGCGGTCCAGGTTGAAGCCGACCACGTACTCGATGTGCTGCCAACGGCCCAGCAGGCCACCGCGGTTGATCACCTTGGCGTTGCCGGACACCGCCCCGACCGAGGGGTCGGCGAACGGCTGCACCAGGTGGCGGACGGCGTCCGGCTCGAACACGGTGTCGCCGTCGACCATCACCAGCAGCTCCGCCCGGGCGGCGGCGATACCGGTGTTGAGGGCGGCCGGCTTGCCGGCGTTCTGCTGCCGGATCACCCGGGTGTACGGCAGGTTCAAGGACTCGACCAGATCGGCGGTGCCGTCGGTGGAGCCGTCGTCGACCACGATCAGCTCCACCGGGTGGTCGGAGGCGAGCAGCGAGCGCAGCGCGGCCTCGATCCCGGCGGACTCGTTGTACGCGGGCACGATCACGCTGACCGGCTCGGTGACCGGCGGCCCCCAGGGGCGGCGGCGCAGCCGCTTGTGCCGGCGGGCCGCCACCAGGACGGCGACGGCGCGCAGCACGCTGATCGCGCCCGCCGCCCAGAGCAGCCAGCCCAGGACGGTGAGCGTCCAGTCGCCGCCCCGGAGGATCCAGAGGAACGCCGTCCCCTGCCAGCGGTCGGCGGCCGTGGCCCGGTGCACGGGGTCGGCGAGGCCTACGGCTTCGCTGACGGTGGCGAGTCGCAGGCCGCGCGCCTTCAGCTGCGGCAGCAGGGTCGAGAGCGCCGCCACGGTCTGCGAGCGGTCGCCGCCCGCGTCGTGCATGAGCACGATCCGCCCCGGGCCGCCGGGGGCCTCGTCGAGGTTCTCCAGGATCCGCACCGTCCCCGGGCGGCGCCAGTCCTCGCTGTCCTGCGTGGTGAGTACGGTCAGGTATCCCGCCTTCCCGGCCTGCCGTACGGCCTCCCACTGGCGGTCGTCCAGGGCGTCCGGGCCGGCGGAGTACGGCGGTCGCAGGAGGGAGCTGGTGACGCCGGCCGCACCGGCCAGGACGAGCTGGCTCTCGCGCAGCTCCAGCGAGCGGCGCCAGGCGGACGCCTCACCGAGGTCGGTGTGGGTGAAGGTGTGCACACCGATCTGGTGGCCCTCGGCGACGATCCGGCGGACCAGGTCCGGGTGCTCGGCGGCCTGGGTGCCGACCACGAAGAACGTGGCGCGCACCCCCTCCCGGCGCAGGACGTCGAGGATCCGCGGGGTCCACGTCGGGTCGGGGCCGTCGTCGAAGGTGAGGGCGACGGTGCCGGGCGCGGGGGCGGCGCTGCGCGGCTGCGGGCCGTCGGCGTCGATCACCGGCCCGCCCTCGCGGATCGCCGCCGGGACGGTGGTCGCGCCCGGGTGCGTGACCGACCCGTCCGGGCGGTCGTCGAAGCCGTGCTGGACATAGCCCTGGAGCAGCAGGGCACCGGAGAGCATCAGCAGCAGGGCCGTCAGCAGCTGCCAGTGGGTGCGCAGCGGGCCCTGTCGGACGACGCCGCGCCGGCCTCTTCGGGGGCGGCCGGGTGCGGCGGGCCGTCGTCGGCGGGCTGTGCTCATGGTGCTTCTCTCGGGGTGCGGGGGTGTTCGTACGGAGGTGGTGTCAGGGCTTGCCGGGCTTGTTGCCCGAGTTCCCCGAGTTGCCCGAGTTGCCCGGCGGGGTGGTCGGGCGGCCGTGCCCGGGCGTCGGCGTCGCGGCGGTCGTGGGCTTCGGCGGTGCCGTGGTGGCGGCGTCCGGAGCGGGGTCGCCGGTCGGGCCGGCGGCCGGTTCGGCCGGTGTCGCCCCGTCGGCCGTGGCCGGAGAGGAGGACGGGGTGGTGCTGCGGCGGGCCGGCGAGGGCGCCGTCGTGCGCGGGCGGCCGGGCGCGGGCGCCGCCTCGGCCCCAGCCGCGGCTTCGGGGGTGTCGGCCGGCGCGGCGGACGGCGTGGGCTCCGCGGCCGGCGTGCTCGGCGCGGGCGGCTGGGGCAGTGGGAGGAACGGTGCGTTCACGGTCGGTCCACCGAGCAGGGTGCTGCCCAGCAGGAGCAGGTACCCGCCGGCCGGCACGGCCAGTACCGCCCCGAGCCGGCGGATCCGACGCTGGCGGCGGCCGGAGGCGTCGACGAACACGGGCGGGGGCGGGGGCGCGGCCCGCTCCTCCCCGGCCCGCTCCTGCCCGACGGCGGTGGCGGTCGGCAGCTCGGCGGTGTCCGGGTCCTGGTCGGGCCATGGAACGTGGTCCCCGGGATCGTCCGCGACGCCGAAGTCCCCGGTCGGCGCCACGGCATCCGGGTGGCCGGGCGGGGGCGCGGGGAAGTACCTCGGGACCAACGGGGGCTGGGCGTGGTCCTCAGCGGTCGGCCACGGGCCGTACGACGTGACGGGCACGATGTCGAGTCCAAGGGTTGTCGGTTCACGGGGTCACCACGGCCCGACCCACAGATCCCGGCGGATCGCGCGGCGAGGAGGCCGTACCTGTTAAGCGCCGACACCCGTCCCGCTGTCACACCCTCCTCGACGGGGCACGCTCGGTCCCCGCTGTACGACGTCCGGCCCCGGACCGTCAGGAGGCCGCCGAGGCCGGCTCGCCGAGGAGGACCGGCAGCGCGCGGTGGCCGTTGGAGATCAGCGAGTCGACCGGCTCCAGCCAGGTGTCCGGGGCGAAGGCGAGGTCGGGGAAGCGCGCGAACAGCCTGCTCAGCGCGGTGCGGCCCTCCAGGCGGGCCAGCGGGGCGCCGAGGCAGAAGTGCGGGCCGTGGCCGAAGGCGAGGTGGTCCTTGAGCGGCCGGGTGACGTCGAACGCGGCGCCGCTGTCCCCGTACCGCGCCGGGTGGCGCCCCGCTGCCGCGTAGCCGCCCAGGATCGGCTCGCCCCGGCGTACCGTCACGCCGCCGGGCAGCTCGATGTCCTCCACCGCGAAGCGCAGCGGCAGGTGGGCGAGCGGGGCGTCGCGGCGCAGGGTCTCCTCCACCACCTCGTCCCAGCCGGCCTCGCCCGCGCGCACCAGGGCGAGCTGGTCGGGGTGGGTGAGCAGGGCGGTGATGCCGTTGTCGATCAGGTTGACGGTGGTCTCGTAGCCGGCCGTGACGATCAGCAGCAGGGTGTCGCGCAACTCCTCCTCGCTCAGTACGGCGGAGCCGCCGTCGGACTCGGTGTCGCGGGCGGCGATCAGCAGGGAGGTCATGTCCTCGCCCGGCACGCGGCGCCTGGCGGCGATCAGCTCCTCCAGCATGGCCTGGAACGCCGCTCCGTTGGCCGCCGACTCCTCGGGGGTGAGGGTGGTGGAGAACACCTTGTCGACCACCTCCCGGAAGCCCTCGGTGTATTCGTGCGGCAGGCCGAGCAGATGGGAGATGACCCGGATCGGCAGCGGATGGGCGAACCGCTCGCGCAGGTCCACCACCTCGCCGGGGGCGGTCGCGGCCAGCTCGTCCAGCAGGGCCTCGGTCAGCTCCTCGACGCGCGCCGTCAGCGCGGTGATCTGGCGCGGTGTGAAGGCGTTGCTCACCAGTCGGCGCAGCCGCCGGTGGTCGGCGCCGTGCGCGTTGAACATGTTGCGCACGCTCACCCAGAGGGCCAGCGGCCAGGTCCGCACCGCCTCGTCGTACGCGGGCCAGTGCAGCAGGCCGTCCTTGGAGACCCGGGGGTCCTTGAGCAGTTCCTCCAGCAGCACGGGGTCGGACACCGACCAGGCCCGGACGCCCAGGATGTCGACCGGTGTGGCCGGGCCTCGGGCGATCAGCTCGGCGGTCTCGGCCTCACGGGCGCGGCCGGTCGGGTCGAGCACGATCGGGTCGGGCGCGGTCAGGTCCAGTACGAGATGCTCCACAGGGGTCCTCCGGTCGATGCGGTACGCGTGCGCGGGCAGCGCCGTGCGCAGGAAGTCGGCGGGGTCGACCTCCTGCGCACGGCGGGGTGTCCGGGTCGGACGGTCGGACGGTCGGACGGTCGGACGGGCAGTCGGCCGGTCAGTAGTCCCAGACCGCCGGCACGAAGCGGAAGGTGCCGCTGCCGGCGTCCGCCACGTGGCAGACGGACGGGAACGGCAGGTGACTGGCCATCAACTGCTCGCCGGACGCCGCCATTTCCGTCAGGAGCCGGGTCCGGATGCGGGAGGACTCCTCCGGGTCGTGGTCGAAGCCGTTGTGCCAGTCGGGCTTCCGGTCCCCGCACTGGAAGATGGCGTCGCCCGCGAAGGTCAGCCGGTCGCCGCCGGACTCCAGGCGGATGATGCTGTGGCCGGGAGTGTGACCGCCGGTGCGGCGGATCAGGACGCCCGGCGCCACCTCGTACTCCTGCTCGAAGGGCCGCAACTGGCCGCGGTACAGGTCGAGGAAGCGCGAGGCGGTCGTGCGGAGCACGTCCGGCACCGGGTCGGGCATGTCGGTCCGGGAGAAGTCGGGCGCCTCCCAGAACTCGGCCTCGGCCGAGGCCAGGTGGACCCGCAGGTCCTTGCGCAGCCGACCCCGCAGCCCCTCGACGAGCAGCCCGCCGATGTGGTCCATGTGCAGGTGGGTGAGGACCACGTCGGTCACCGACGCGGGGTCGATCCCGGCGGCATCCAGTCGCGCGGCCAGCTGCCCGGCGCGCGGGAAGCCCGGGAACTCCGTCCCGAGGCCGGAGTCGACGAGGATGGTCCGGCCGCCGCTGCGCACCACGGACACGTTCAGCGGCCAGTTGATCGACTCCAGCGGCAGGTACATGTCCTGGAGCCAGGCCTTCAGGTCGGCCGGGGCGGCGTTGGTGGCCAGCGTCGTGGGGGAGATCGGCAGCACCCCGTCGCTGATCACCCGCACGTCGATGTCGCCGACCTTCAACGCGTAGCGCGACGGCACCAGTTCGTCGAGTCCCGGCGCGTCGGGGTGGGCGAGGTTGGCCTGGGTCATGGGTGTTCTCCTTACGAAGGGCGTCAGCCGGGAGGCCTCGACGGCGCCACCGCGGGCCGCACCGTCCAGTCACCCCTACAGACCGGCGAGCGGTCCGGTCTGTGACACCCGCCCCCGGCCGGCGGCGGCCTCGTGGCCGGAAATGACGCTCTGTCACAGATGCTGCTCCAGCTCGGTCTTGCTGCCGGGGAACGGACGCCCCGCTCCCACGCGACGCACGACGACGCGCGACGACGCAGGAAACGAGGCCATGTGAAACACCTCCGACCAGTGGCGGCCCTCCTGGCCGCCCTGGTGATCCCCTTCGCGGCACCGGAACTGGCCACCGCGGCCCCGCCACCCGCCCCACCGGCGGTCTCCCTACCGACAGCGGCGTCCGAGGCCGCCTCCGCCGCCGAGGAGGAGCCGGACCTCAGCTACGCCAACCGCACCTCCCCGCCGAGCGGCATGCCGGACTGGTCCCGCGTCGGCTACCGGGGCGGGCAGGACCTGCCGCGCGGCGAGTCGGCCCTCATCGAGGACGCCGCCTGCCGCATATCCCCGCAGAAGCTCGCCGCCACCTACGGGGTGCGCGCGGACGACGGGGCCGACGACACCGCCGGCCTGCAGCGGGCGATCGACGACATCAAGGCCCAGTGCTCGCCCAAGGCCGACTTCAACCGCCTCTCCCTCATCTCCAAAGTTTCCTAGGCAGACCGATAATTGACGGTTTGTCACAGAACGGGGGGCGTTCCCGGTCTTCCTCTACGGGAGCGGGAACGCCCCCTCCGACGCCGGGCCCTCGGGCTCGGCACCACCTATCGGGAGCACCTGATGACGACAACAGTTCTCAAGCGCCGCGGGGTTCGCGCCCTGCTCGCGTTCGCCGTGGCCGCCGCGGTCGCCGTCCCCGGCCTCGGGGCCGCGTCCCCGGCGTCGGCGGACACGCCCGACGGCACCACCAAGGTCGTGGAGGTGAAACTCGACTACAACTACACCGGGGGCAACATCGCCGGGTACCACACGGCGGTCAACCGCCTCCGCCAGGCGGCGGGGCGGTCGTTCCGCGACGACGACGTCTACCTCACCCAGGCGGCGCCGCCCGGCCTGATCGCGCTGCGGATCCAGGACCGCGACGGCGACGAGCTGTCGAGCCTCTACTTCAACCCGGCCAACCTCTACGTCGGCGGCTTCCGCACCAGGAGCGGCAAGCTGTACGCGTTCAACGACGCCTCGGAGAACGTGCGCACCGAGATGGGCCGCGGCGGCCAGGTGAACAAGCTGGCCTTCGGCGGCAGTTACGGCTCGCTCGTCTCCACCGCCGGGGACGAGCCGTCGATCGAGTGGCTGAACGGCTTCATCGGCTCGGCCGAGACCGTCGGCAAGGCCGACCAGCAGATGGGCGACGCCGCCGGCCGGGCCGTCGTCGCCCGGGCGCTGCTCAAGCTGATCGGCGCCTTCTTCGAGGCGGCCCGGTTCACCGACTTCCGCGACGCCTGGGACCCGGTGATCGCCGGGCGCAGCGGCGGCGCGTTCTTCGAGATATCGAACCCCCGGCTGCGGGCGCTGCGCGGCGCCTGGGGATCCATCTCCAAGTTCGCGATCGACCTCACCACCGTCCCGTCCACGCCGCCGCTGACCGTCAACGGCGTGGGTACGTTCGCCACCTGGCAGGACGTCCGGGACCACCTGCGATTGATCCTCCGATAACGGGCCTTCGGGGCCTCCCGGCCGCCGCCGGGAGGCCCGTTCAGCGCGCCGCCAGCAGCGACTCCAGGGCGGCGGTGTCCCCGGCCCGGGCGGCCGCGACGAAGGCCGCCAGCAGCCGCCGGTGCTCCGTCGGGTCGACGACCTCCCGCTGCTCGGCGGCCAGCCGGCGGCGGGCCCGGCTGGTGATCTGGCGGACGTTGACGGCGCTGAGGCGCAGCATCGCGGCGATGTCGGTGTTGGCGTACTCGAAGGCCTCGCGCAGGATGTACACCGCCCGCTCCGTGGGCGTCAGCCGCTCCAGGACCACGAGCAGCGCGGACGCCAGCTCCTCCGCCCGCTGGACGCCGGCCTCCGGGTCGCCGCCGGTGTCGACGGGCTCGGGCAGCCAGGAGCCGAGCGGGGTCTGGCGGCGCGACCGGGCGGACTGGGTCACGTTGAGGGCCAGCCGGGTGGTGGCGCGTAACAGGAAGGCCACCGGGCTGACCACCGCCGAGCGGTCGGTCAGCTGCCAGCGCAGCCACACGTCCTGGACCACGTCCTCCGCCTCGACCGCGCTGCCCAGGATCCGGTACGCGGCGCCGAAGAGGCGGGGCCGCAGCCCCTCGAAGACGGCCGCGGCCTCGTCCAGGCCGGCCTCCCGGGCGGACGGCCGGGTGTCCGGACGCGTCCCGGGCAGGTGCAGGTCTGTCAACACGCTCATCAGGGCTCCGTTTCGCCTGCGGCATCCGTCGATGCCCCGAGGAACACGCTCCCTCCGCGGCCCCCGCCGTGACGCCCCGGAAAGTGCCTGGTCCGCCGCCCCGGGGTACCGGGGGCGGGCACCCCGGGGTACCGGGGCCCGCGCGGGGGCGGGGGCTCAGGCCGTGGCCGCCGCGCCGTCGAGCAGGGCGCCGCCGAGCTGCTTGCGGGAGGTGACGCCGAGCTTCGTGTACACCTTCCGCAGGTGCCACTCCACCGTGTGCGGGCTGAGGAACAGCTGGGCCCCGATCTCGGGGTTGGTCATCCCGCCCCCGGCCAGGCGCGCGATCTGGGTCTCCTGGGCGGTGAGCCCGGTCCGTGACTCGGTCGGGCGCCGGGGCGCCGTCGCGCCGGTGGCACGCAGCTCCCGCCAGGCGCGCTCCGCGAAGCCCTCGACCCCGATCCGGCTGAGCACCCGGTAGGCGGTGCCCAGGTGCTCGCGGGCGTCGGCCCGGCGGTTCTCCCGCCGCAGCCACTCGCCGTAGAGCAGATGGGCGCGGGCGTGGGTGATCCGGACCCCGGTGCGGCCCAGGCGTTCGACGGCCTCCCGGTGGAGGGCCTCGGCGGCCGCTCCCGCGTTCACCTGGGCGCGCACCATGGCGGAGGTGCCGAGGGCCCAGTCGGTGCCGCTGGCCCGGGCCAGCTCGGCGACCCGGTGGGCCGCCTCGGCGGCGCGGGCCGGCCGGCCGCTGCGGGCGGCGGCCTCGACCAGTTCGACCGTCGACCTGATCGCGAGGCCGAGCTCCTGGAGGCGCTCCGCGGCGCGTTCGGCGGCGGCGCAGGCCTCCTCGTAGCGGCCGAGTCCGTTGTACAGCGCGGCCTTCGCCCACTCGCCGGAGCCGGGGACCTCGTCCGGCCTGCCGCAGTGGGGGCCGCCGGCGTCCCGGGCCATGGCGTCGGTCGCTTTGAGCACCTCGGCCTCCCGGCCCCGCCACGGCTCGGTCACCAGGGAGGCGTAGTGGGCGAGGTAGCGGCTGCCGGTGGCCTCGCCGATCGCCCGCGCCTCGGCGATCAGCGCGTCCGCGTGGTCGAGTTCGCCGGCCAGGACGCGGTTGGAGACGAGCTGCAGCAGGGCCGACGGCAGCACCGACAGCGCGCCCGTCCCGCGGGCCAGCTCGACCAGGCGCGCGGAGAGCACCGTGTTGCTGTCGAAGTCCCAGACGTTGAAGGCCATCCGGGCGGCGAGCGGGAACCAGCCGAGGCCCTCCTCCGCCGAGACCTCCTCGGTGCACAGGGCGCCCAGGGCGCGCAGCACGGTGGGCGCGCCCGCCCGGTAGCCGTCGACGGTCATCGCGGCCAGGCCGCGCAGCAGCAGGTCGTGGCGCTCCGGGGGCGGCCCGGGCGGTGCGGCGAGCGCGGCCCGGGCGATGTCGGCCAGCGCGGCGCCGCTCGGCGGCCGGTCGATGATGAGGGCGGCGTGCAGCGCGTCGCGGTAGGTCTGCTGGGCGAGTCCGGTGTCCAGTGCCTCCAGGCGGCCGGCTGCCCGCACCAGCACCGGCAGGGCGCTGCCGGCGTTCTGGGAGGCGAAGACGATCCGCCCGCGCAGCAGCTCCGCCTGGGCGAGCCGGCGCTCGTCCAGCGGGCCGAGGGCGGCGGCGTCCAGCAGTTCGCGCGCGGTGTCGTAGCCGCCGGCCTGGTACTTGGCGTGGGCGGCCGCCAGGGCCCGGCCGGCGCGGTCGGCCGGGTCGGGGGTGAGCTCGGCCGCCCGTTCCAGGAACGCGGCGGCGGCCGCGACCCCGCCGCGGGCCTGCGCCCGGTCGGCGGAGCGCTCCAGTTCGGCGGCGACCTCCTCGTCGGGCCACGCGGTGGCGTTGGCGAGGTGCCAGGCGCGGCGGTCGGGATCGGTGTCCGGGTCGGTCGCCTCGGCCAGCGCCCGGTGCACCCGCTGCCGGGCCTCGGGCGCGGCGGCCCGGTAGGCGGCCGAGCGCACCACGGGGTGCCGGAACCGCACCCGGGTGCCGATCGTGACCAGGCCCGCGGCCTCGGCCGACGGGGCGGCGGAGTCCTCGATGCCCAGCAGGGCGGCGGCCTCGGCCAGCAGGGCGACGTCGCCGACCGGTTCGGCCGCGGCGAGCAGCAGCAGGTGCCGGGCGGCGGGCGGCAGGGCCCGGATCCGGTGCACGAAGCTCTGCTCGATCTGCCCGGCCAGCGGACGCGCGTCGGGGCGTCCGAAGCCGCCGGCCAGCTCCTCGGGGCCGAGCCCGCGGGGCAGTTCGAGCAGGGCCAGGGGGTTGCCCTGGGTCTCGGCGACGATGCGGTCGCGGACCCGCTCGTCGAGCCGGCCCGGGACGGCGGAGTCCAGCAGGGCGCGGGCGTCGCTGTCGCCGAGCCGTCCGACCGTGAGCTGCGGCAGCCCGGTGAACCGGGGCTCCAGGGACGGCTCGCGCACGGCGAGGACCAGGCCGATCCGCTCGGCGAGCAGGCGCCGGGCGACGAAGGCCAGCGTCTGCACGGAGACCTCGTCCAGCCACTGGGCGTCGTCGACGAGGCAGAGCAGCGGGTCCTGTCCGGCGGCGTCGGCGAGCAGGCTGAGCACGGCGAGGCCGACCAGGAAGCGGTCCGGCGGGGTGCCGGCGGTCAGGCCGAACGCGGTGCCCAGCGCGTCGCGCTGCGGGGCCGGCAGGCGGCCGAGCCGGTCCAGGAACGGGGCGCACAGCTGGTGGAGCCCGGCGTACGGGAGCTCCATCTCGGACTGGACGCCGGTGACCCGGGCGGTCCGGAGGCCCCGCGCCCGGGTGGCGGCGTGCTCCAGCAGCCTGGTCTTCCCCACGCCCGGCTCGCCGCGGAGCACCAGGATCCGGCTCCCGCCGCCGCGCACGGCGTCGAGCAACTCCTCCAGCGCCCCGCACTCGCGGCTGCGCCCCAGCATCTCCTGCATCATGGGCCGGCCTCCCCTTCGGTCCCCGCCGGGCCCGGGCCCGGTGGGCCGCCCCGGTCGGGGCCGCCGGGCCCACCCTGCCGCCCCGGCCCGGGGGCCGGCGCCCGGGAAACCCCGGGTCGACCCCCGGGTGTCACCGGGGGGTGCCGGGGGTCCGGGAGGGTCGAGGCCCGGGGCTCCCGGGGGTCCGGGGGTCCCAGGGCTACGGGGGGTCCGGGGGTCCCAGGGCTACGGGGGGTCCGGGGGTCAGGGACGGACGGGCTCTCAGGCGTCGGCCAGGGCGGCGCGGAGCCGGTTGCGCGACTTGACGTCGAGTTTGCTGAACACCTTGCCCAGGTGCCATTCCACCGTGCGCGGGCTGATGAAGAGTTCGGCGCCGATCTCGGAGTTGGTCAGGCCGTCGGCGGCCAGCCGGGCGATCTGGCCCTCCTGGGCCGTGAGGGCCTCGCGCGCCGCCCCGCCCGCGTCGGCCGGGCGGGGCCGGACCGTCTCGCCGGTGGCCAGCAGTTCGCGCCGGGCGCGCTCGGCGAAGGCCTGCGCGCCGAACCCCCGCAGCAGCTCGTGGGCGGTGCGCAGGTGCCCGCGCGCGTCGGCGCGCCGGCCCTCGCGGCGCAGCCACTCGCCGTACACCAGGTGGGTGCGGGCCAGGTGGACGGCGATACGGCCGCGTTCGAGGCGGGCCAGGGCCTCGCGGTAGTGCCGCTCGGCGCCCGGGCCGTCGTCCAGCAGCGCGCGCGAGCGGGCCAGCATGCCGAGGGACCAGTCGGTGCCGGCCGCCCCGGCGTGGTCCTCCAGCCGGCCCAGGGCCGCCGCGGCCCGCTCGGGGGCGTCGGCCCGGGCGGCCGCCTCGACGAGTTCGGCGAGGGCGAAGCCGTGGACGGCCAGGTCCTCGTGCGCGACGGCCAGTTCCGCGTGGCCCAGGGCGTCCCGGTAGCGGCCGAGGCCGTTGTGGAGGACGGCGACGAGGTAGTGCTCCAGGCCGATCGCGCGCCCCTCGCCCCAGGAGGTCGCGTCCCGGGCGGCGCCGTGGATCAGCTCGGCGGCCCGCGGGTCCTCGCCGCGCCAGGCGGTCAGCAGGAGCGCGGGGTACGCCATCGGCGAGTGGCCGGTCACCTCCGCGATGGTGTCGGCCTCGTCGATGAGCGCCGCCGCGAGGTCGAACTCGCCGGCGTGCACGGACAGGGCGGCCCGGTAGCCGAGCGCCAGCGGCAGGACGTTGAGGGCGCCGGCCTCGCGGGCCGAGCGGACCGCCTGCTCGGTCATCCAGTGCCAGGCCTCGTCGTCCCACAGCTCCCCGGCGACCAGCCAGGTCAGCCAGAGCCAGCGCATGGCGTCGCCGCTCCCGCCTCCGGCGTCCGGCCGGAAGGCCCCCAGCGCGGACCGCAGCAGCGGACCGCCCTCGGCGCGGCCGTCGAGGAACCAGGCCGCCAGGCCGTCGAGGAGCAGGTCGGTGGGCCGTGCGGGCAGCGCCCCGGGCGGTGCCGTACGGGCGGCCCCGGCGACCTCCCGGCCCCCGGTCCGCCCGCCCAGGCGGCCGGCGAAGACCGCCGACCCGAGGGCGTCCAGGTACGCCTCGCGCGCGGACGCGTCCCCGGCCCGGGCCAGCCGGCCGGCCGCGTCGAGCAGCAGGGGCAGCGCCTCTCCGCCGCGCCGGCGGGCGAAGGCGACCCGGGCGCGGAGCCGGGCCAGCCGGGCCTGCTGCGGCTCGTCCAGCGGGCCGAGCTGGGCGGCGGCGAGGAGTTCGAGCGCCGCGTCCGGGGATCCGGCGTCGAACGCGGCCTGTGCGGCGGCACCCGCGCGGGTGCCCCGCAGGGCCGGATCGGGCGTCAGTTCGGCCGCGCGCCGCAGGAAGGCCGCCGCCGCCGCGATCCCGCCGCGGGCCTGGGCGCGGCCGGCCGACCGCGCCAGCTCGCCCGCCAGGGCCTCGTCCGGCTCCACCGCCGCGTGGGCGCGGTGCCACGCCCGGCGGTCCGAGTCGGAGGCGGGGTCGGTGGCCTCGGCCAGCGCCCGATGCACCTCCCGGCGCACGGCGGGGTCGGCGGCGCGGTAGGCCGCGGAGCGGACCAGCGGGTGGTGGAACCGCACCCGGGTGCCGAACTCGATCAGCCCCGCCGCCTCGGCCGCTCCCGCGGCGTCCGCGCCGAGGTCGAGCCGCTCGGCGACCCGCCGCAGCAGCGGCGCGTCCCCCACCGGCTCCGCGGCCGCCGCCAGCAGCAGCCGTTGGGCGGCGGCGGGCAGTGCGCCGATGCGCTGCAGGTAGGCCTGCTCGATCTGGCCGGCCAGCGGGCGGGCGTCCGGGCGTCCGAAGCCGCCGGCCAGCTCCGCCGCCGACAGCCCCCGGGTGAGTTCCAGCAGGGCCAGCGGGTTGCCGCGGGTCTCGGCGACGACGCGGTCCCGGATCCGCTCGTCCAGCCGCCCGGGCACCACCGATTCCAGCAGCGCCCGCGCGTCGTCGTCGCGCAGGCCCCCGACCGCGATCTCGCGCAGCCCCGCGAAGGGGTCGCCGCCCGCGCCGGGCGCCGGGGTGCGCGCCGCGAACACCAGCGCCACCCCCTCCGCCAGCAACCGCCGGGCGACGAAGGCCAGCGTCTGGGCGGAGACCCGGTCGAGCCACTGGGCGTCGTCCACGACGCAGACCAGCGGCTGCTCCTCCGCCGCCTCGGCCAGCAGGCTGAGCACCGCCAGGCCGACCAGGAAGCGGTCCGGCGCGGCCCCCGCGCTCAGACCGAACGCGACGGACAGGGCGTCGCGCTGGGGGCCGGGTATGCGGTCGAGGCTCCCCATCAGGGGCACGCAGAGCTGGTGCAGTCCGGCGAACGCCAGCTCCATCTCGGACTCCACGCCGAGCACCCGCAGGACGCGGCACCCGCTCGCCCGCTCCACCAGGTACTCCACGAGGGCGGACTTGCCGACCCCCGGTTCGCCGCGCAGCACGAGGACCTGGCCCCGGCCCTCCCGGACCCCGGCGACCACCTGATCCAGCACCCCGCACTCGCCGCGCCGGCCGCGCAGCCTCCGCCACGGAGCGCCGCCCGCCATCCGCCACCACCCAGCAGTTCGAGGTCAGGGGCCCGGATTGTTCCGGATCGTCCCCATCATGCATCAGCCCGCGCGGGGCGGACAAACCCCTGCCCGACGCCGTGGCAGGCGATCTGACGGTCCGTCACTCCGGCGGCCCGGCGGGCGCGCCGCCGGGGTTCCGCACTATGGCCGGATCCGGGTTTCGTCGGGGACACATCAGGGTCATACGATAAGACCAGCATTGGTGTTAACGCTCACATTCCGGACGTCTCCTGCTGGGAAGCGTCAACGATCGGGAGACAGTCCAGTGACTCAGTACGGCAATCAGCATCCGAGCCGCCGCAGCATACTGAAGGTCGCCGGCGCGATCGGGCTCGGGGCCGGCGCGATCGCGGTCACCGGCACGACCGGGGTCAGGGCGGCCCTCGCACCGGCCGCCCCCGCAGCGGCGTTCGCCCACCCCGGGCTGCTGCACGCCCAGGCGGACCTCGACCGGATGGCCGCCAAGGTCGCGGCCAATGCCCAGCCGTACCTGGCGGGCTGGCAGCGGCTGACGGCCAACCGGCACGCGCAGAGCAACTGGAAGGCCAACCCCCAGGACACGATCTCCCGGGGAGCCGACAAACCGCAGAACGTCCAGGTCCTCTTCAACGACGTCCACGCCGCCTACCAGAACGCCCTGCGCTGGCGGATCAGCGGCGACCGGGCCAACGGCGACGCCGCCCGGGACATCCTCAACGCGTGGTCCGGCACACTGAAGCAGATCACCGGCAACGCCGACCGCTTCCTCGCCGTCGGACTCCAGGGCTATCAGTTCGCCAACGCGGCCGAGCTGATGCGCGGCTACCCCGGTTTCGACCTCGACCGGTTCAAGACCATGATGCTCCAGGTCTTCTACCCGCAGTGCGACAGCTTCCTCCACGACCACAACGGCTCGTACATCACCAACTACTACGCCAACTGGGACCTGGCCATCCTCTGCTGCGTCTTCGCCATCGGCGTCCTCTGCGACGACCGGGCCAAGGTCGACCAGGCCGTCCAGTACTTCCGCAAGGGGGAGGGCAACGGCGCGCTCCAGCACGCCATCCCGTACCTCCACCCCGGCGGCCTGGGACAGTTCCAGGAGTCCGGCCGCGACCAGGGACACACCATGCTCGACGTCGCCCTGATGGGCACCCTGTGCGAGATGGCCTGGAACCAGGGCATCGACCTCTACGGGGAGGACGACAGCCGCTTCCTCAAGGGCGCCGAGTACGTCGCCAAGTACAACCTCGGCGAGGACGTCCCGTTCACCCGTCTCACCTTCCAGCAGGGCGCGCCCGGCTCCTGGTCGAAGACGGTGGAGCACACCCAGGTCTCCCCCGACAGCCGGGGCGATCAGCGCCCGATCTGGGCGTTGATCCAGAACCACTACGTCAACCGCCGCGGCCTCTCCGCGCCCTACTCCACGGCCATGGCGGCGAAGGTCGGGACCGAGGGCGGCGGTGGCGACTACGGTCCCAACAGCGGCGGCTTCGACCAACTCGGCTTCGGTACACTGGCGTTCACCCGCGACAAGGCCAAGACCCCGGTGGCGCCGCCCGCGCCGGCGGGAACGTCGGCGGGGACGTCAGCGCCGCAGGGATCGCCCACACCGACGGGAACGCCGGAGGGATCGCCGACGGGAACGCCGACAGGAACGCCCACGCCACAGGGATCGTCCGCGTCGACGGGAGCATCGACCGGAACGCCGACGCCGCACGGATCGCCCACGCCGGCCGGATCGCCGGCGGGCGCCGCGGGCTACGCCCCCGCCTCGGCTTCGCCGCAGCCGACCGGGGGCTCGGCCACGGGCCCCGGCGCCTCCGGCTCGAAC
The DNA here is from genome assembly GCF_042656005.1 of Kitasatospora misakiensis. Classification (NCBI taxonomy): domain Bacteria; kingdom Bacillati; phylum Actinomycetota; class Actinomycetes; order Kitasatosporales; family Streptomycetaceae; genus Kitasatospora; species Kitasatospora misakiensis. The sequence continues at coordinate 64,135 of NZ_JBHSOF010000035.1, forward strand.
GGCCTGATCCCGTTCGGCGGCGCGGCACTTCTCGCCATCGGCGGCGGCGTGCTGGGCCTCCGCGCCCGGGCCCGGCGCAAGGGCGGCGCGCACCGCGCCTGACCCGGCCGCGAAAGACGGGCCGAACAAAAGGAGGAACCCCAGCCGACACCTCGGCTGGGGTTCCCTGTTGTCTGATCGGGAGCGGCGGCCGGCCGGCCGCCGTCACCTCAGGCGAGTTCCGCCTCCTCCCGCTGTCGCGGCAGGGAGGCTTCCGGGCCTCCGCAGGCGTGCGTCCGCCGGTCGTACTCCACCTGGTGCGCCTGGATCTTCTCCGTGTTGGCGACGGTCCACGCGTGCAGTTTGCCGAAGGGCTCCCGCAGGGATTCGCCGAGCGCGGTGAGCGAATACTCGACCCCGACCGGCGAAGTGGGCAGCACCCGGCGTGCGATCATTCCATTGCGCTCCAGACGGCGCAGGGTCTGGGTCAGGACCCGATGGGTAATTCCGTCGATACATCGCTTGATCTCGTTGAACCGCCGTGGCTCGTCGAGAAGCACCATGACCACCATCGACCACTTGTCGGTGAGCTGGTCGAGGATCGGGCGACTGGCACAGTCGGACCGGTAGGCAGGGCGTTTCGTAGTCATAGTCCCCCCACAATCACGGGGCACAACAGCAGCCCTGCGGGGATGGGGGCATCCCGGGATGTGCGTCATTGTGCGTGATGTGCGTGATTCGTCTGTTATACGTGGCGCTGGACCATCATGTTCATGGCGCCAACAGGGTGTCAATCCCTGTAAATTAAAACCTTCTTTGCCAAAGTCCGGCGTCAGGCGGCCGCCCGCAGCCGGCCCGGCAGCGCGAACAGCAGGTCGTACAGCGGCCGGCCGGTGCCGTGCCAGATGGACAGCGAGTAGACGCTGATCGGGTAGTCGACCCAGCGCGGCGGCGCCCAGACCGTGCCGCGCACGACGTCCCCCTGATGGCTGGCGTCGAGACTCGACGGCACGTCGCCGGCGGCGACGAGCAGGTCCCAGCCCCGCCTCGGCACGGCGAACTCCGCCTCGACGAGTTCACCCCGCAGGCTCGCGCGCAGGATCGTCGTCGCCGCGATGTCGAGGCTCAGCGCGCTGTCGACCAGCATCCGGTCGACCTCGTGCCCGGCGTCGGCCAGCCAGCCGCACAGGTGGTCGACGGCCGCGTTGAGCAGGTCGGCCGTGGCGCGTTCGGTGCGCACCGCGCGGCAGAGCAGCGCCTGGTAGTGGACCTCCTCGGGCACCACGACCTGGTTGCCGATAACCGTCCGCAGCAGCCCCATGTCCAGGGTGGACGGGTCCCGGTAGACGGCGCCGACATCGCGGGCGACGGCGCGCATGAACGGGTCGGCGCAGTCGTCCAGCATGAACGACCAGAGTTGCCGGCACAGCTCGACCATGCGAACGCCGGTGGTCGCGTGGAGGACGCGGAGCGCGCAGCGCAGCAGGATCTTCTGGAAGAGCGTCATGGACACCCGGAACTCCATGCCGCGCACCCACTCCTCGGCGGTCATGGAGCTGTGCTCGACGACCACGTCCGCGATGAGTTCGGGGTTGGTGATGTCGGCGGGCATCCAGCGGGTCCGCAGGCCCTGCTCGTCCTTGAAGGCCTCGCGCGAGTAGTCGGTGTTGTTCAGCAGCAGCAGCGGGTAGATCACCGGGGATCCGCCGGCGGTCAGCACCTCCTCGATCCCGTTGAGGTACTTGTCGAAGGTCTCGCCGGGCAGGCCCCAGATCAGGTCGGTGTAGGTGGGGACGTCGAGTTCGCGGAAGCGGGCCAGCAGCCGGCGGTAGTGGTCGGTGCGGATGTTGGCGCGGTTGGCGATCTTCAGCACGTCGGCGTCGAAGGACTGGGCGGACAGCGTGATCGCACCGGTCAGCTCGGCGGCGTGCAGCATGCTCGCGATCTCCACGATGCGCTCGTTGCCGTTCTTCGCCCAGTTGGTGCTGACGATCATGCGCTTGCCGTAGCGCCGGCTGAGCTCCACGATGTGCTCGGCGATCTGCCGGTCGCGGCCGAGGATGCCGAAGTTGGCGTCCGCGATGAAGAGCGTGGCGTCCTGGGGCATCAGCCGGATCAGCCGGTCCAGCTCGGCGAAGATCCGCTCCAGGTCGAACTGGCGGACCTTGGAGTTGGTCGCGCCGCCCCAGTAGCAGAAGGCGCACCCGTACGGGCAGCCCCGGTTGGTCTCGTAGACGATCATGGACGAGCCGGTGATCTCCTCGTCGGAGTAGACCGGGGTGAGGATCGGCGAGACGACCTGCTCCAGGTCGGTGATGCGGTCCGCGTCCAGCGTGGTGACGACGGAGCCGTCCTGCCAGTAGCTGATGCCGGGTACCGCGGCGAGGTCGCCGTCGGTCAGGAAGGTGTGCAGCAGGTCGCGGAAGCGCAGCTCGCCCTCGCCGTGCACCAGCACGTCCAGCCAGGGCGCCTCGGCGAACAGCGGCTCCTGCTGGTAGCTGACGTCGTTGCCACCGACGACGACGTGGCAGTTCGGCCAGCGCTCCTTCACCTGGCGGGCCAGCTCCAGGGACTGGGCGCGGTTCCAGAAGAACACGGTCAGCGCGACGACGAACGGCTCGTCCCAGGTGTCGAGCAGTTCCTTGGTGGCCTGCTCCCCGCCGCTCTGCTCGCGCACGCTGATCCGGAAGTCACAGGCCGCGTCGAGCCCCGGGTCGGCGATCGCGGTCGCCTTGAGGTATCCGAGGGTGACGCTGTACCGGACGCCCTGCATCGCGGTGAACTCGACGAGTTGGACGGTTCTCCGCCGGTCGGGCGCCGGCGTCGGCTGCCCGGCGGCGTCGGCGACTGCGTCGGGGGTGTCGCTCAGGTCCAGGGTGAAGGTCATGACTACACATCCATTTGACTGTGCCGTTCACCTCGGCGCAAGGTCCCGGCTATTTCAGACTGCCAGCGGATTGCCACATTTCCAGCACCGTACACCGGCGTCAATAACGCACTCCGGATGCCGTAGGTATCTCCGAGGATACCGGGAAAGATGAAAGCTCCATTTAAGTCGCTTCCCGAATGCCGGTCGTTATTGACACGGCACCCCGGGCCCGATGTAGCGTCGGCGACGAAACACCCGGTGGCACGCCGACCAGGCCCCGGAGTGCTCGGGTGGCGAACCCCCGAGATTCACCTGGTGGAAATCCGGCTGTTATAGGGAGTGTGGTAGCGGTGCGCTTCGGGCTTTCATTTCTTCCCGACTGTACGCCGGAGACAAAATCTCCGCAAAATTATTTCAGCGACGCGCTGGAGTTGTCGGTACAGGCGGAGGAGGGCGGTCTGGATTCGGTGAAGATGACCGAACACTACCTCCACCACTACGGCGGGTACTGTCCCAGTCCACTGGGGTTCCTCTCCGCGGTGGCCGCCCGGACGAGCTCGGTCAGGTTGATCACCGGATGCGTCCTCCCGGTCTTCCACCACCCGATCCAGCTGGCGGCGGAAGCCGCGCAGGTGGACGCGATCAGCGGCGGCCGGCTCGACGTGGGGTTCGCCCGGGCGTACCTGCCCGACGAGTTCGACGCGCTGGGCGTGGAGATGGACGAGAGCGTCGACCGGTTCCGCGAGACCATTCGCGCGGTGCGGCGGATCTGGACCGAGGAGAAGGTCACCGAGGAGACACCGTTCTTCTCCTACCGCGACGTGACCGGCCTGCCCCGGCCCACCCAGCAGCCGCACCCGCCGATGTGGGGCGCCGCGGTACGCACGCCGGACAGCTTCACCTGGCTGGGCACGGAGGGGCTGGGGCTCCTGATCACGCCGATGCTCTCGCCGCACGAGTTCCGTGACCAGCTGACCCTCTACCGCGACGCCTTCGAGGCGGCGCACGGCGGTACCGGGCTGCGGCCCCGGGTCACGGCCAGCCTCCCCCTGGTGGTCGCGGAGACCGACGAGCAGGCGGAAGAGATCGCCGAGACCTACCTACGGCGCTACCTGGACGTGTGGGCGGAGGCGGTGAGCCCCTGGGACCGCAGGGAGTCCTCCGCGTACCGCGGCTACACCGGATTCGGCTGGATGCTCCGCAACCTGCCGCCCACCAAGCTCTACACCGAAGGCGGCGCGATCGTCGGATCGCCGGCCACGGTCATCGAGCGCATCCGCGCCTTCAACGACCACATCGGCGGGGTCGACCAGATCCTGTGGCAGGTCGATTTCGGCGCGATGCCGCTCCCCGAAGCTCGGCAGACCCTGGCGCTCTTCTGCGACCAGGTCCTGCCGGAGGTGAAAACACTCTGACCGTCGACGCCGGCCCCGTTGTGGGCGGGGCCGGCGCCGACCCTGACGACAGGAAGGGAGGTGAATGACATGGAGGACTTCGACAACCTGGTGCTGGAGGACAGCGCCTTCGAGCTGGTCGACCTCGGCGAGGTGGTGCCGGCTTCGGTGACCGCCGGCTACGGCCTCACGGAGCTGTCCGCTTCGAAGGGTTCCAGCAGCTGCTGCTGCTGCTGCCCGTGCTGCTCCTGCACCTGATCCCCGGTGCTCGACGCCGCGATACACACGCTCGCACAGGACGGAGAAGGAGGTGAATGACATGGAGGACTTCGACAACCTGGTGCTGGAGGACAGCGCCTTCGAGCTGGTCGACCTCGGTGAGGTGGTGCCGGCTTCGGTGACCGCCGGCTACGGCCTCACGGAGCTGTCCGCGTCCGGTGGCGCGAGCAGCTGCTGCTGCTGCTGCCCCTGCTGCTCCTGCACCTGATCCGGTGCTGCTTTCCGGCACATGTGCTCTAGCCGGTGCGTGTTTGTCCAAGGGGACCGGGTGGCTCTCGGTCCTCCCTGCTCGCCAATCGTCAATGAGTTCGTAAAGAAGCAAAGAAGCGGTGGTCAGTGGTCATGGGAGTCGATGTCGAGCGGGTACGGCCACGACTGCGTGGGGACGTCTACGTCATGCGCGTCCCGGAGGGTGCGTACATCCGCAGCAACCTGGGCGGATCGATGCTCAAGGGCGCGTCCACCTACGAGTTCATCCAGCGGATCGCGCCGCTGCTGGACGGCACCAGGACGCTCGGCGAGCTGTGCGCCGCCGCGCCGGAGCCGAGCCGCGCCTCGCTGGCGAAACTGATCCTGCTTCTGCTCGGCAAGGGCTACGTCAAGAACGTGCTGGACGACCGTCCGCACACGCTGTCCGGCGAGGTGGCCGCCGCCTACGCGGCCAACGTCTCCTTCATCGAGTACTTCACCGACTCCCCCGAACTCCGCTTCGAGACCTACCGCGACAGCTCGATCGTGCTGGCCGGATCCGGCCCGCTGCTCCAGGCCCTCGCCAACTCCCAGCTGCGCGCCGGTGTGCGCACCGTCCCGCTCGTCCCCTTCGGCGAGTCGCCGTTCGACCGCGACCGCGTCGCCGAGCACCTGGCCGCCTCCCACGCGCAGGACCCGGAGCAGCGGATCGTCTATCCGAACCCGGACGCCGACACCGAGCGCCTCGACGAGGTGACCGCGGACGCCGCCATGGTGCTGCACGTCGCCGACCGCCCCATGATCGAACGCGCCCGGCTGCTGCCCGCCGCCGCGTCCGCCGCCGGTGCCGCCTCCGCGCAGGCGGTCGTCTCGGGTGACGAGGCGTGGATCGGCCCGGTGATCGGCCGGGGCGACGACGCCACCGCGTGGGAGTCGGCGTGGCGCCGCCTGTGCGCGCTCACACCGGACGTGGTCGGCGCGGACCTGCGGGACCACCCCGAGGTGGCGCCGAGCGAGTTCCTGCGCGGCCCGACCGTCGCCCTGGTCGCCAACCAGCTCTGCTTCGCGGCGTTCCGCCACCTCACCGGCATCGACGACGGCACCGGGGCGAACCACCTGGTCCGCTTCGACCTGGAGACGCTGGAGACCTCGAAGCACGCGTTCCTGCCGCACCCGCTCGCCCGGCCCGTGGTCCCCGACGACCCGGCCAGGACGGCCGCCCTGGCCGCCGCGGCGCCCGTCGACGACGAGGAACTGGCCCGCCGTGCGGTCGAGTTCGTCGACCCGCGGACCGGTGTCTTCGCCGAGGTCACCGAGCGCGACTACGAGCAGCTGCCGCTGTTCGTCAGCGAGGTCGTGGTCTCCGACCCGGTCGGCCTGGCCGGCGGTCCGTTCCCGGTCCACGGGTGCGGCGAGACCGTGGTCGAGTCGCGCCAGCGGGCCGTCCGGCACGCGGTCGAGCGCTACGCGGCCGTCATGGTCGACTCCCGCAAGGGCGACCGGCTGCACGGCCTGGACGTGCTGACCGGCGAACCGGTCGCGGTCGACGCCGCGGAGGTCTTCCCCGCCCGGACCGCGGCCTCCGGCCAGGACTGGGCCGACGCCGTGCGCGCCGCGGTGGTCGCGGCGGCCAACGACCAGGTCGCCGCCGCGCTGTCGGCCGCCACCGAACCGCTGACGCGACTGGACCTGAACGGTGCGGAGCTGACCGAGCGCGCCGCGCGCTACCGGAAGCTGCTGGCGATCGTCGGCGAGTCCTTCGAGGTCCACGACCTGTCCGGGCTGCTCGGACTCCCCACCTTCGCGTTCAGCACCCCGGCGGGCACGGTCGCGTACGCGAGCGACCTGGACGCCGCCGTGGCGCTGGAGCAGGGGCTGGAGCTGACCCTGCTCGCCTACCAGGCCCGGGCCACGGAGCAGCCCGGCTACGCGCCGGCGCCCGTGCCCGAGCTGCCCGCGGCGCTGCGCGGGCCCGCCACCGAGGGCGCCGCCGGGGCACTGCCCCGTTCGGTGACCCTGGAGGAGGTCGTGGCCCGGCTGACCCGGGACGGCGGCCGGGTGGTCGCCGTCCCGCTGGACCACGACGCCTCGCTGGCCCGACTCTGTCCGTTCGTGGTGCGCGCCGTGGTCCGCCATGGCTGACCAGCCGCAGGTGCTCCTCGAACCGCACCAGGTGGTCGTCGGGCCGTGGGCGCCAGGCTGCCCCGAGTGCCTGCGCACCCGGCGGGCCGCCTGCGCCTCCCCCGAGCGCGCGGCCGAGCTGGCCACCCCGGTGCCGGAGCGGGAGCTGCCGAGCTTCCTGGCCGACACCGTGGCCGGGCTGGCCGAGGCCCCGCCCGGGGCGCGGCGGTACCGGATCGTCGACACGGCCACGCTCGCGCTGTCCCGCCACGCCTTCCTCGCCGATCCGCACTGTCCGACGTGTTCGGTGGTGCCTGCCGACACCGAGCGGGGCGCGGAGCCCGTCCGTACGGCGCGGCCCAAGCTGTCGCCCGGGTCGAGCCGCGTCCGCCCGCTGGACCAGGAGGCGCTGCGGGCGACGTACCTCGACGAGCAGAGCGGCCTGATCCCCTCCGTCACCTCCTACACGGAGCACGCGTTCCCGTTCACCGGGGCCGTCCTGGCCGTACCCGGCGCCTCCTCCGTGGAGCCCGCCGGCTACGGCCGCACCCGGGACTTCGCGTCCGCCTGGTCGATCGCGGTGGCCGAGTCGCTGGAGCGGCTCGCCGCGTACGCGCCGAGCAAGCGCACCGGCGTCCGGGCCGGCTACGCCGAGGTGGCCGAGGCCGCGATCGACCCCCGCTCGCTCGGCCTCTACCCCGACGACCGGTATCTGATCCCGGGCTTCCCGTACCGGCGGTTCACCGAGGACGCGGTGACCGACTGGGTGTGGGGCTACTCCTTCGGCCAGGGCCGGCCGGTGCTGGTGCCGGAGGCCTTCGTCTACTACCGGAAGCCGACGCCCGCCGGTGAGCCCAGGTTCGCCAGCGAGATCTCCAGCGGCTTCGCGCTCGGGGGCTGCTACGAGGAGGCCGTGCTGCACGGCGTGCTCGAAGTCGCCGAACGCGACGCGTTCCTGATGGCCTGGTACGGCCGGACGCCGCTGCCCCGGATCGACCTCGCCACGGTGCCCGACCGGCGGATTCCGCTGGTGGCCGAGCGCATCGAGCGGCAGGGGTACCGGGTGCACGTCTTCGACAGCACGCGGGAACACGGGATCCCGTCGTTCTGGACGCTCGCCGAAGACATCAGCGGCACCGGACGGCCCAGGGCCGTCTCGACCGGCGGCAGCGGACTGCGTCCGGCCGAGGCGATCCTGGCCGCGCTGCACGAACTGAGCCAGACCGTCGAGTACGTGACCGTCCTCGCCTTCGATCCCCGGTGGAGCGAGCGGGCCCGGTACCTGGCCGACCACCCGGACGAGGTCGTGTCGATGGCCGACCACCTGCTCTGCGCGGCGAATCCGGGCACCTTCGACCGGTACTCCTTCCTGCTCGACGACCCGGTGACCTCGACCTGGCAGCAGGGACTCGAACGCTGGTACTGGCCGAGCCACGCCGATATCGGCGCGGACCTCGACGAGTCCGTCCGGCGCTTCGCGGCGGCCGGCATGGACGTCGTCGCCGTCGACACCACCTCCATGGAACAGACAGCGGGAGGCTTCAGATGCGTCAAGGTGATGGCACCGGGTTCGGTGCCGATGACCTTCGGACACGCGGCCCGGCGGGTGACCGGACTGCCCAGACTGTCCGAGGTGCGCAATCCGCACCCGCATCCCTTCCCGTGACCGGGACAGCCGTGACCGGGACCGGGACCGTGACCGGGACAGCCGTGATCGAGGACGCTGTGACCGAGCAAGGGGCCGGCGTGGGCCGGGAGTTCCTCCGGCTGAGCCTGGAGGACCTCGCCGAGGCGATGGAGACCCGGCAGTCGGAGTACGCCAACCCGGACGAGCCGCTGAAGTTCAAGATCTACCGGGGCCGGCCCCGACGCCCGCTGACGACCGGGGTACCCAGGGAGCTGACCGGCGTCGAGGCGCTCGACGAGTCGGCGCTGTCGACGCTGCTGCGCTACGGCTACGGCATCTCCCGGCAGGAGTTCGACACCAACGGGACCTGGCCGTACCACCGGATGGTCGCGTCCGCGCGCTGCCTGTTCGCCGTCCAGCTGTACGTGTGCCTGGCCGACGGCCTCTACCACTACGACGCCCCGCACCACGCGCTGGTGCTGCTGCGCGAGGGGGACCACCGGCAGCTGCTGACCCGGGCGACCGGGACCGCCGGCGCGCCGCCGGAGGCCGTGTTCGTGCTCTCCGGGCTGTTCTCCAAGGCCGCCTACATCTACCGCGACTACGCCTACCGGCTGTGCACCCAGGAGGCCGGACTGCTCACCGGGAACCTCGACCTGGTCGCGCGCTCCATGGGCCTGCGGGCCGACGTGCACCACCAGTTCCTCGACGAGCCGGTCAACAAGCTGCTCGGGCTCGACCCCGACGAGGAGCCGGCGCTCGTGGTCCTGCCGCTCCACCTCGCCGATACCGGAGACACCGGAGACACCGGAGACGCCGGAATTCGCCGCGCCACGGCCGTGGAGACGGCGGCGGCCCTGGCCGCGACCGTCGACCCGATCGAGCCGGAGGTGGTCCGCAGCGGACTGGCGGTCGTGCGGGCCTGTCCGAAGCTGACGGCGGTCAACCGCGCGTCCTTCCGCACCGACACCGCGGGCTTCGCGGCGGCCGAACCGGCCGTACCCGCCGTGGCCGCCGTGGCCGGCGCCGAACCGCTCGCCCTGCCCGCGACGGACATCCCGGAGCCGAACCTGGCGGAGGTGCTGCGCACCCGCGATTCCGGCCCCGGCATCTTCCGGCCGGTCGCCTCGCGGGTCGACGGGGTCGAACTGTGGGCGCGGCTCGCCCGGGCCCGCACCCGGGTCAGCAGCGACGCCGTCCCGGCGGGCGCGCCGGTGCCGCTGGAGATCTTCCTGACCGTCGGCGACCTCACCGGCATACCGGCCGGCTGCTACCGGCTCAACCAGGACACCGGCGCACTGCACCCGGTCCGCCGGGCGGATCCCGGCGTGGACGCCCTCACCGCGATCGAGCGCGTCACCATCCCCGGGCCGGTCTTCCAGGACATGAACGCCGTCGTCCATCTCGTCGTCGACCGCGACTGGGCGTTCGACACCTTCGGCGACCGCGGCTACCGGGTCATCAACCAGGAGGCCGGGCTGCTCGCGCACCGCGTCTGCGTCGCGGCCGGGGCGCAGGGCCTCTCCGGCCGGATCGTCAACGCGTACCACGCCGAGGGAGTGCGCGCGGCGCTCGGACTCACCGAGCAGCGCCACACCCCGGTCTTCCAGATCCTGCTGGCCAGGACCGGACCGGGCGGTCGCATGATCGTTCCCGTCGAGCCGGAAGCGGTGAAGTGATGGACAGGCTGCAGGAAGCCGACCCCGTTTCGGGGCCGTACGTGCCCGAGCTGGAGCGGTACGTGCCCGGCCCGGCCGCGGTCGTCCGCCTCGCCGGCAGCCCGGTCGCCGCGCTGGACGGCCTGCGGTGCGCGGGGAGCTGGCGCACCGCCACCGCCCTGGTGCGGCTGCGCGCCGAGATCGCCACCGCGGCCGACGCGCTGTCGGAGCTGCTGCACGCGGCGATCGGCGCCACCGGCGACGGCGAGCTCAAGGCCGAACTCGTCGCCGTGCGCAGGGCCGTGCACCGATGTCGCCGCGTCGACCCGGCCCGGCTGCTCGACGTCCCCGCCGAACTGGCCGCCCCGGTCCGGGACTGGACGGCGCTGCTGGCCGAACGCGACCGCCTGCTGGCGGCGCTGCCGGAGCACCTCGAAGAGGACTGGGCGGCGAGCTACGACGCCCTGCTCGCCGCCGCCCGGCTGCCCGCGTTCCAACTCGGTCTCGTGCACGCCAACCCGGACGTGTTCCTGGCCCTGCGGAAGTGGTTCGACACCGGCCGCGCACCGCAGCGCCAGACCGTGCTGCGCCTGGCGCAGTACCTGGCCCGTTCGGCGGCGAAGACCAGCCCGTACTCCACCTTCACCAGCAGCGGCCTGGCCGCCTGGGGCGGGGCCGAGTCCATCGTCGAGTCGGCCGTGGGGCGGCCCGCCGCGGTGACCGCGACCGAGGTCAGCGTCGGATCGCTGCACCGGATCGCGCGCGCCGTCTGCGAACGCCCGGAGCTCGTCGGCGGCTGCCGGATCCGGATCAACCCCAGCGCCACGGCCGTCGACGGCGCCCTGCTGTTCCTGGGCCGTCGGCCGGGCGAGTCCGTGCACACGCTCGCGCTCACCCCGACCCTGCGCCGGGTGCTGGACCTGACCACGCCCGAGCGCACCTTCGACGACCTGCGGGGCGCGCTGCTGGCCCTGGCGGCCGACGGGAACCAGGCCGGCGGGCAGCAGGCCGAGGGGAACCGGGCCGATGGGCAGCAGACCGACAAGAAGCAGGCCGGCGGCAACCAGGTCGACGGTTTCCTGCGCCGGCTGGTGACGCTCGGCCTGCTGGAGCTGGTCCCGCCGCTCGCCGACCAGTCCGCGGACCCGGTCGCCGACCTGCGCGCCTGGCTGCACGGGCGCCGGCAGCCCGGCCTGGAACGGCTGGACCGGACCCTCCAGGAGATGGCCGAGGCGCTGTCGAGCTACCCGACGATCACCGAACCCGGTGACCGGGTCGCCGTCCGCGACGCCGTGGTCCGCGGGCTGGACACCGCCCTGCGCGAGGTGGGCGACCACGCCCACGCCCACAACCCGAAGATGGCCCAGGAGTTCGCCCGGTACAGCTTCTACGAGAACGCCGTGCACCCCGGCACGACGGCCGTGCTGGACGGCGCGCGCTGGCGGCCGCTGCTGGACGACCTGGACGCGGTACGCACCCTGCTCGGCCTGATCGGTCCCGACCTGCCGTTCAAGCTCACGCTCGGCTCGCTGTTCCGGAGCAGGTACCCGGCCGGCGCGCGGATCCCGCTGCTGGCGTTCTACCGGGACGTACTGGCCGAGCAGTCCGCCGGCGCCGACCCGGGTCCGGCCGGGCGCGGGTCGTTCCTGGCGCACAGCCGGTTCGCCGACGCGGACAGCCCGGTCGAGGCCGTCCGCGAGCTGCACCGCCTGCGCACCGCCGTCAAGCGGCTGCTGGGCGAGCGGACGCCGGACCCGGACGGCGTGGTCCGCGTCGACCCGGACGAGGTGCGCAAGCTGGCCGGGGAGTGGCCGGACTGGGTCCGCACCCCGACCTCGCTCGCGGTCTACTGCCAGCTCGCCCACGCCGCGCACGGCCCGGAACTGGTGGTCAACAGCATCGGCTGCGGCTTCGGCCGAGGCCGCAACCGGGTCCGGCAGATCCTGGACGTGCTCGACCTGCACGCCGACGTCCCGGACGAGCCGGGGCTGGCCGCGGAGCGCGACGGCGTGCTCTTCGCCGAGTTCGAGGCCGTGGCCCGCTCCGCGGTCAACGTCAGGAAGCCGGGCGTCCGACTGGTCGTCGACTACCCCGGAGTCCGCAGTACCCGCGAGGACGACGACCGGCTGCCGGTCAACGACCTCCACGTGGAGTGCGGCGAGGACGGGCTGCCCGTACTGGTGTCGGGGCGGCTGGGCCGGCGGATCTGCCCGGTGCACCCGGGCCTCGGCGCCGACCGGCTGCTGCCGCCCGCCGCGCGCTTCATGATCGAGGCGTTCGGCGAGTCCAACACCTGGTTCGGTGCGCACACCGAGCTCAGGATGACGTCGGACCCGCGCGCGGACGACGGCGTGTTCCATCTGCCCCGGCTGATGGTGGGCCGCGTGGTGCTGCGCCGCGCCATGTGGATGACCCGCGCGGACCGGCTGCCCCGGCGGGCCGACGCCGCGACCGGCGCGGCCTGGATGCTGAAGACGGCCGACTGGCTGGCCCAACACGGCATCCCCGAGCGCTGCTTCGTCACCGTCCTCGACCCGGCCTCCCTCGGCCAGGGCGACAACGGCCAGGGCGAGGCCGGCCGGGCCGAGACCGGCCGGGGACCGAGCAACGACACCAAACCGAACTACGTGGATTTCGCGAGCACGCTGCTGCTGCTCGGTCTGGAACGCCGGCTCGCCGAGCCGAACGCGATCGTGCAGATCAGCGAGATGCTGCCGGACCCCGGCCACGTCCGCGGCGAGCACGTGGCGGAGTACATCGTGGAACTGAACGAGCCCGGAGTCACCTATGTCTGAGATGCCCGAGATGACCGAGACCCCTGACGTGCCTGACGTGTCCGACGTGTCCGAGCACAGTTGGGTCAGCGCCCACCTCTTCTACCACGGCGACCAGGACGCCGTGATCGTCGGCGTGGTCAAGCCCGCCGTCGAACGGCTGGGCCGGGCCGGACTGGTCGACGGCTTCTTCTTCCTCCGCTACTGGGAGGGCGGCCCGCACGTCAGGCTGCGCTTGCGCACCCGGCCGGAGCACGTCCAGGAGGTCCGTTCGGTCGTCGAGGAGAGGGCCGCGGCGTTCTACCTCGCCTCGCCGTCACAGTCCGAGCTGACCGAAGAGGGCTACGCGGAGTCCGCGGCCGCGCTCGCCGCGCTGGAGCGCATGGCCGACTACGACACGGTGCTGCACCCGGACAACTCGGTCGCGTTCATCGACTACACGCCCGAGACCGAGGTGTTCGGCACCGGCCGGGCGATGGAGGCCGTCGAGCGGCAGTTCATGGCGTCCAGCGTGCTGGCGGTCGAACTGATCGCCCGCGGCCGGACCCCGGGACAGCGCGCCATGGACGCCTTCGCCATGATGGCCGCCAACCGTACGGTCTTCACCGGTATCCTGCCCGAACTCGCCTACCAGGCGCGGTTCATGGTCGAGAGCGGCGGTTCCGCGGCGGAGCTGCTGGGATCGGCGGACTTCGAGCGGCACTTCGAGGCCAACAAGGCCCAGCTGCGCGCCGGCCTGGAGACGGTGTGGGCGGCGACCAGGGGCGTGGCGCTGCCGGAGGCGTCCGTGGCGAGCGGCTGGCTGAAGACCGTACGGGACGCCAACGACACCCTGGTCGAACTGGAGCTGCTGGGCCGGCTGGACGCCTACCCCGACTTCGAGGCCCCGGCCGACGTGCTGCAGCACATCAACCACCTGGTCCCGCAGCTGATCGTGGAACGGTGCACGCACCTGATGTGCAACCGGCTCGGCATCAGCCTGGCCCAGGAGTCCCACCTGCGGCTGCTGCTGACCAGGACCGCCTTCGACCTGTGCGCGGCGTGAGCCCGATGAGCGACGAGGCGACCCGCTACCAGGACAGCGTCCACACGCCGACCGAGGTGGCGAACCCGGAGGCGTACCCGCCCAGGCTGGTCAAGAGCTACCCCGGCGCGCCGCGGCACCCGCTGCCCTGGCCGCCGGAGAAGTCCGCGCACCGGCTCGGCCGGCAGCTCGCCGAACTCGGCGGCATCACCCGGTCCCAGTGGCTGACCCCGCTGGACATGCTGCCGTTCACCGACGGCTTCGAGTCCATCCCGGACGACGACCCGCTGCAGTGGCTGGTGACCCGGCGTCCGACGCCCTCGGGCGGCGCCCGGTACAGCGCCGAGTGGTACGTGATCGCCGGGCCCGACTCGGAGGTGCCCACCGGCGTCTACTACTACGACCCGGCCCGGCACGACCTGGTGCGCCTGCGCTCGGGCGACTACCTGGGCCGGGTGGCGGCCCGGCCGGCCACCACGGTCCTCGTGCAGACCAACGTGTTCTGGCGGCTGGCCGCCAAGTACGGCGAGATGTACTACCGCCTCGCCTGCCTGGAGGCCGGGATCCAGGTGGCCCAGGCGCTGGTGGTCGCGGCCGAGGAGGACCCCACGGCCCGCCTGTGCTTCCCCGACGCCGACCTCACCGAGCTGCTGGGGCTCGACCCGAGGGCGGAGGGGGTGCACGCCGTCGTCGAGCTGGTCGCACCGGTGCCCGCCGCGTTCGAGGGCCCGTCACTGGCCGCCTTCCCGCGCGCCTTCGCCGCCCACGCGTCCGTGCTCAGGCAGAGCCGGCCCGCCCCGGAGCCGCTGGCGCCCGCACCCGCCCCGGAACCGCTCCCCTCCGAGCCCGACGGGGAACCGCTGCCGTCCGCGCCCGCCGGGGAGGGCGAGCGGATCAGCCTGCCGCATGCGGAGGTGGACCTGAAGGCCGGCACCCGGACCAGGCACGCGGCCGTGCGCGGCTTCAAGGCCGAGACCATGTCGATCGGCGCGCTGGCCACCATCCTCACCGCCTACGGTCGGCAGCAGAACTGGGACCTGCCGGCGAACCTGGTCGAGTTCTACTGCGTCGTCGCCGACGTGTCCGGCGTCCCGGACGGCGCCTACCGCTACCTCCCCGAGGAGCACCAACTGGAGTTGGTCGGCGAGGGCGACCCGCGCGGACGGCTGCGCGAGGCCGCGCTGGCCGCGCTGACCCAGCAGGGCGCCCGCACGGCGAACCTGTGGCTGCTGCCGGTGGGGGACGCCGAGGCGGCCGAGGAGCGGTTCGGTCCCCGCTGGTACCGCGTGCAGCAGGCGGCCGCCGGTGGCGCGCTGCACCGGGCCTGCCTCGCCGCCGCGGCGATCGAGGTGGCGAGCCGGGTCCACAACGACGTGCTGACGCACCTGCTGGACGCCTGGCTCGGCCTGGGCGGGCGGAAGCGGAGCCTGCTGGTGGCGCAGCTGGGCACCGAGCACCCCGCCGGGCCGCGCCCCGAGTTCCGGCTGACCTGGTGAGGGGGAACGGCTCGTGAGCGACACCGTAGTGAGCGAAACCGTGGGCGACACCGTACTGAGCAACACCGTGCTGGGCGGCGGCCTGCTGGCCGACGCCATCGCCCGCCGCCCGCCGTCGACGCCCGTCGTGGTGGTGGCGCGCGACGGCTGGGACACCGGTGACTGGGCCGCGGCGCACGACCGGGGCGAGCCCTGGCTGCCGGTGTGGACCGAACTCGACCGGGTCGTGATCGGCCCGCTGGTCCGGCCGGGCCAGCCCGGCTGCGCCTGGTGCGTGCAGACCTGGCGGGCCGCCGCACCGCAACGCGCGCCGTGGACGGCCGAACTGCGCGCGGAGGAGCGGATCGCGACCAGCCCGTCGGCCTGGCTGTCCGGCTTCGCCGCCGAGGCCGTCCGCGAGGTGCTGGACTCGGGCGCCGCCGCGGACTGCTGCTGGTACCTCGACCTGCGCGACCTGTCGCTGACCCGGCACGGCTTCCTGCCGGACCCGCTCTGCGCGGTCTGCGGCGACCGGCCCGAGGACACGGCCGCCCGAGCCGCGATCACCCCCCTCCCCCGGCCCAAGCCCCGGCCCGGCTCCAGCCGGATCCGCGCGCTCTCCGAGGCCCGGCTGACCGAGCTGTACGTGGACGCCGAGACCGGGGTGGTCGCCCCGCCGCGCGGCATGCGCGACTCGATGGTCCCGCTGACCGAATCGGTCCTGGCCGAGTACGGCTACCGGGGCGAGGCGGGGTTCGGGCGCACCCGCGACTTCGCGTCGAGCCGGGCCACCGCGGTCGCGGAGGCGCTGGAACGGCTCGGCGGCCAGTGGCCCTGGGGCAAGCGGACCACGGTGCGCGGCAGTTACGCGGACCTGGCCGAGCACGCCCTGGACCCGCGGTCGCTCGGCCTGCTCGCCCCGGAGCGCTACCTGGAGCCGGACTGCGCCTACCAGCCGTTCACCGAGGACGCGGTGGTGGACTGGGTGTGGGCGTACTCCTTCCGCCAGGCCCGGCCGGTGCTCGTACCGGAGACCCACGCGTACTACCGGACGCAGTTCCAGCCGGGGGCCCGGACGGAAAAGCCGTTCACGTTCGAGATCTCCAACGGCTGCGCGCTCGGCGGCTGCGTCGAGGAGGCGATCCTGCACGGGATCCTGGAGGTCGTCGAGCGCGACGCGTTCCTGATGACCTGGTACGCCCGGCTGTCCGTACCCGAGGTGGACCTCGCGCGGGCACCGGATCCGCGCATCGGGCTCCTGGTCGAACGCATCGAGCGCACCGGGTGCCGGGTGCGGGCCTTCGACATCACCCTGACCGAGGGGATCCGCGCGTTCTGGGTGATCGCGCAGGACACCACCGGTGACGGCACCCGGCCGAAGGTCAGCTGCACCAGCGGCTCGGCCCTGGACCCGGTCGCCGCCGTGCTCACCGCCCTCGGCGAACTGGCGCCCATCGTCGAACAGGAGCAGTCCCGGTACCCGGCCGAAGCCGAACGGGCCCGGCGGATGGTCGCCGACCCCGAACTGGTGCGGATCATGACCGACCACTCGCTCTGCGCCGCGACGCCGGAGGCGTTCGACCGCTGGTCGTTCCTGCTCGACGGCGACCGGGTGATCGGCTGGGACGAGGTGATCGCCCGCAGCCCCTGGCCGCTCCACACCGACCTGCGGGACGACCTGGACCTGGCCGTCGACCGGATGCTGGCCGGCGGCATGGACGTGGTGGTCGTCAACCAGACCTCGCCCCTGCACGAGGCCGCCGACCTGCACTGCGTGAAGGTGATCGCGCCCGGCTCCCTGTCCATGACCTTCGGCCACCGCAACCGGCGGACCACCGGGCTGCCCCGCGTGCTGGAGGTGCCCCACCGGCTCGGCCACGCGCCGCACCCGCTGACCGAGGCCGACCTCAACCCCCACCCCCACCCGTTCCCATGACCGCCCACGCCACCACCTTCGGAGTACGCGTCGCGGGCCTGCCCGCAGACGCGGTCGAGCGCCTGGTCGACCAGCGGCTGCGGCGCGAGCTGGTCGCGCTCTCCCGCACGGCAGCCGAGCTGACGGCCGACGCGGCGGCGCTCTCCGAGCGCTGCCACGCCGTGATCGGCGCGCTGGGCGAGCCCGCGGCCAAGCCCAAGCTGGTGGCGCTGCGCCGGACGGTGCACCAGTTGCGCGACCCGGCCCGGCTGCTCGCCGAGCCCCGCACCGCCGCCGCGCTCGGCGCCGAACTCGCCTCGGACATCGCCGAGTTCGGCCATCGGCTGGTCCGGCACCGGGCCGACCGGGCGCGGCTGCCGGCCGTACTCGCCGAGGCGACCGGGGCCGTCGACGCCGGGCTGCGCGAGCTCGGCGCGGATCCCCGCTTCGACCAGGGCCTCGCCCACGCCAGCCCCACCCTGTACGACGTGCTCGGCCGCAGGCCCGGGCGGCAGGAGCTGATCCGGCTGGCCGTCTACGCCGCCCGGGCCGCCGTCAAGACCAGCCCGTTCAGTACGTTCACCGCGAGCGGCCTCGGCCGGTTCGTCCCGGACGGGCCGGCGCTGCGCTGGGCCACGAACGAGCCGGCCCGGTCGATCGTCGAACTCGACCTGTCGGTCCTCACCCCGCTGGCCGCCGGCGCGACCGAGCCGACCGTCCGGGTCAACCCCAGCGCGCGTGTGGAGGCCGGCACCGTCCGCTTCCTCGGCCCGGCACCGGCGGAGGAGATCCTCACCCTGCCGCTGACCCCGCCGCTGCGGCACTGCCTGCGCGCCGCCGCCGGCCGCCCGACCCTCGCCGCACTGGCCGCGGGCTTCCCCGCGCCGCCGGAGCGGGCGGCCGGCTACCTGCGCTCACTCGTGGCGAGCGGACTGCTCCTGCTGCAGCCGGGCGAGTCGGACTTCGACGAGCACGGCATCGATCCGCTGGGGCAGTTGGCGCAGCGGGTCCCGACGCTGGCTCCGCTCCGGGCGGACCTGCGCGCGTACGGCGAGGCGAAGGGAGCCGACCGGGTCGGGCTCGGGGCGGCGCTCCACGAGCGGCTGAACGGCCTCGGCATCACCGGCAAGCTGCGGGACGTGGTGACCGAGCAGTCGGTCGTTCCCGGCGTCGTGGTCGAGGCGGGTCTGCCGTCCTGGCAGGGCGCGCTGGACGATCTGGCGCTCGCCTGCCGGCTGCTCGCCGTCTTCGACAGCACGCTGCCGTTCAAACTGGCGGTCGCCGCGTTCATCCGGGAGCGCTTCGGCCCGGAGGCACCGGTGCCGTTCGACCGGTTCTACGCCGAACTCCTCCGCGACGGCCACGAGGCCAGACGGCTGCACCCCGCCGCGGTCGCCTTCGACATGACCGGGCTGACCGCGACCCTGGCGGCCAGCCCGGTCGCGGAGGTGCGCCAGCTGGTGGACCTGGTCGCCGAGGTCCGGCGCGCGCTGCCGGACCGGCGGCGGATCGCGGAGGTGCTCGACACGCTGCCGGCCTGGGTACGGCCGGTCGGCTCGGTCGCCGTGTACGCCCAGCGCGACGGCGAGGAGCTGATCGTCAACGCGGTGAACTCCGGCTTCGGCCGGGCCCGGTCGCAGGTGCGCCGGCTGCTGCGCCATGTCGCGGACGACCCGCTCCCGGTGGACACGGTGCACCCGGGCACGGTGACGTACGCGGAGTTCGCCCAGACCCTGGCCACCTCGCTCAACCAGCGCGAGCCGGTGCTGCCGGACCGGCTCGACTACCCGCCGCCCGCCCGGCTGACGGTCGGCCTGGACGGCGACGGGCTGCCGGCCCTGTTCGACGGCGGATCGGTGGTCCGCCCGGTCCACGGCGGGCTCTCCTACGAGCGGCAGTTCCCACCGGTCATGGCGCTGCTGGTCGAGGCCTTCGGCGAGAATCCCCTGCTGCTGCGCCCCGACCAGCCGTTGCGGCACGACGCGGGCACCGGGAACGGGCAGGGCCGCGTCCTGCACGCGCCGCGGCTGAGCATCGGCCACGTGGTGCTCCGGCGGGCCACCTGGGTGGCCCAGCCGGGGACCCTGCCGCGCCGCGCGGCCGGTCAGTCCGACGCGGACTTCCTGCTCCTGCTGACGACCTGGCTGACCGAGTACGGCCTCCCCCTGCGGTTCTTCGTCTCCGTGCTGCCGACGGGCGTCGTCGCGGACGGGTCGGTCGCGAGCGACCGCAACCGCAAGCCGATGTACGTCGACATCGGATCGCCGCCCCTCGTCCTGGCCTTCGAGCGACTGGCCAGGGATCCGGCGAGCGCGGCGGTGTTCCAGGAGGTCGCGCCCAGGCCCGAGGCCGCGCTCACCGATCACCAGGGGGTGCCGAGGGTGACCGAATACGTCATCGAGCTCAACTGCCGAGGAGGCCAGGAATGACAGAGACAGTGACCGAGACAGCGACCGAGACCCTGTGGCGCACCGTGAACGTGTTCCACCACGACGGCGACCGCACCGACCTGCTGCTCGACGCGGTCCGCCCGTTCATCGCCGAGGTGGCCCCCGCGGCGCGCCGGGTGTACTACCAGCCGCACTGGCGGCGCGGGCCGCACGTCCGCATCCCGATCGAGGCGAGCCCCGAGGTCTTCGAGGAGGTCGTCGCGCCGGCCGTGGCCGGCGTGCTGGAGCCGTACCTGCGGGCGCGTCCGTCGACGGTCCTGCTGGACGAGCGGGCCTCGTACGCCGAGCACGTCCGGCTGGCCGAGCAGGAGTGCGAACGCGGGCCGCTGACCCCATGGGCGCCCAACAACACCGTCGAGACCGAGACTTACGACCGGCGCCAGTACGTGCTCGGCGGACCGGCCGCCGCGGACCTGCTCGCCGACTACTACGTCGACACCACCGGCCTCGTCTTCGACATCCTCGACTGGATCCGCGACGGCGGCTCGAAGATGGCCCTCGGGGTGGACCTCTTCATCGCGGCGGCGCACCGGTTCCTCCCGCCGGTGACCTACGGCTACATGTCCTACCGCGGCCACGCCGACGCCTTCCTGGCGAAGAGCCCCGACGGCCTGCGCACCCGCTTCGACCAGGTCTACGAGGCCAACGCCGAGACCTTCCGGCGGCGGCTCGTCGAGATCACCGGGGCCGCCGACTACCACGACGTGGTGCCGTTCAGCGACCTCCTCGACACCCTGCTCCGCTACCGCAACCAGGCCGACGGGCTGATCGGGACGGGCGAGCTGGCGCTCGACACCGACCCGAACGGCGACCCGGAGGCCTGGGGTTCGACCTGGAGCGCCTGGTCGGACCGGAGCGCGTTCCACCAGGTGCTCGGCGGCCACCGGGCGGCGGCCGACCAGCTCGGCGGCTGGAGCACCTTCAAGCGGTACCGGGTCGTCCTCAACTGGATGTACCTCAACATGTACCGGCTCGGCATCGGCGAGCTGGAACGCAATCTGATCTGCCACGTGGTCTCCCGGGCCGTCGAGGACGTGCACGGGGTGACCGCGATGGACCGCATCGAGGGCCTGATCGGGTTCGTCGACAGCGGCGGCCGGCTGTGACCGGCCCGAGCACTGGAAGGACGACGCCATGACGCACGCCCCCATGACTCAGGCCCCCACGACGCACGCCGTCACCGTCAGCGAACTCGTCAAGCGCTACCACCCGCACGCACCGGCGGCCGTGGACGGCCTGAGCTTCACGGTCGAGCGGGGCGAGGTCTTCGGACTGCTCGGCCCGAACGGGGCCGGGAAGTCCACCACCGTCGGCGTGCTGACCACCCGGATCCGGCCGACCTCCGGCCGGTGCCTGGTCTTCGGCACGGACGTGGTGGCCCGGCCGGCCGCGGCGAAGCGGCTGCTCGGCGTCGTGCCGCAGCGGCAGAACCTGGACCGCTCCCTCGACGTGCGGCAGAACCTGCTGTTCCACGCGCGCTACCACGGCGTCGGCCGGGACGAACGGGTCCGCCGCGCCGACGAGTTGCTCGACCTGATGGGGCTCACCGAGCAGGCCGGCCAGCGGGTCGAGCGGCTCTCCGGCGGCCAGGCGCAGCGGGTCGTGATCGCGCGGGCGCTGATGCACGCGCCCGAGGTGCTGTTCCTGGACGAGCCGTCGACCGGCCTGGACCCGCAGTCCCGGCTGTTCCTGCACGAGCGGATCCGCGGACTGCGCGAGCGCGGCGTCACCGTCGTGCTCACCACCCACGACATGGACGAGGCCGAGAGCCTGTCCGACCGCGTCGGCATCGTCGACCACGGCCGGCTCCTCGCGCTGGACACGCCGCGCGCGCTGACCGGGGCGCTCCCGGGCGGCACCACGATCACCGCGCAGGTCCGCGGTGCGCAGCTGCCGAGCGCCGAGATCCTGGCCGCGCTGACGGAGCTGCCCGGAGCCGGCGCGGTCGAGCACGACGCGCCGGGCGGGACCGGGGCCGGCGACAGCCAGTACTTCCGGGTGCGGACCGAGCGGGACCCGTCGGTCCTGCTGCCGGACGTGCTGCGCGCCGTCGTCGACCGGGGGGTCCAGCTGGTCGATCTGTCGATCGCCCGGCCGAGCCTCCAGGACGTGTTCATCAGTCTGACCGGAAGGGAACTGCGGTGACCACTCAGATCGAAGGCGCCGAAACCGCCGCAACCGCTGGAGCCGTTAGAGCCGCTGGAGACGGCGGTGCCTTGGAAGCCGCCGACCTGGCGCGCACCTTCCTGGCGGTGCTCTGGCGCGACCTGTACACCACCACCCGCCGGCCGACCGCGTTCCTCCTCCAGGTGATCGTCCAGCCGCTGCTGCTGTTCTTCGTCTTCGGCAAGGTGCTCGGCGAGGCCGGCTACACCAAGGACGACTTCGGGGTGACCCTGCTGCCCGGCGTGATGGCGCTCAACGCGCTGATCGTCGCCCTGGAGAACACCGCGATGCCGCTGATCATGGACTTCTCGTGGTCCGGCGAGATCGAGGACCGGCTGCTCGCACCGATACCGGGCGAGCTGGTCGCGGTCGCCAAGATGGCCTACGGCACGCTGTGCGGACTCTTCGCCGGGCTGATCATGGCACCGGTCGGCTTCCTCGTGCTGGGCACCACCGGCTGGCCGCTCACCAGCTGGCCGGGCGTGCTGCTGATCCTGGTCCTCGGTGCGGCGACCGGTGCCGCCCTCGGCCTGACCCTGGGCACGGTCGTGTCGCCGGACCGGATCGGCGTCACCTTCGCGATCGTGCTCGCCCCGCTGACGTTCACCGGATCCGTCCAGTACCCGTGGTCGTCCCTCGACCACCTGAGGTGGTTCCAGGTGGTCTCCGCGATCAACCCGCTGACCTACGTCAGCGAGGGCCTGCGAGCCGCGGTGCTGGCCGGCCCCCCGTCCTCGATCCCGCTGTGGACGGACGCGCTGGTGCTGCTGTTCGCGCTGGCGGTCACCGCGGTGATCGGCATCCGGGGATTCATGTCCCGGGCGCTCGGCTGAGCCGGCCCGGCCCGGCCCCGGAAAGCTCAACCACCCATAACCCAGGAGGATGACAGATGAACAGGAACGTCAGGACCGCCGCACCGATGGTCTACGCGGCGCTCGTCGTCGGCGGCTTCATGATCGGCGACTCGGTCGGTGTCGGCGTCTGCGTGGTGGGCGGCATGCTGCTCGGCGCCCTGTACGCGACCACCAACGGCGGCGACCGCGACCGGAACCGCGACGGCGACCGGAACCGCGACCGGTGACGGGCCGGTGACGGGCGCCGTTTCAGAGCCAGCCGCGGGTCCGCGCGATCGTGGCCGCCTCGGTCCGGTTGCGCGCGCCCAGCTTGGCCATGGCACTGGAGAGGTAGTTGCGGACGGTCCCCTCGGCCAGGCAGAGACGCGCCGCGATCGCGGCGTTGCCGGCCCCCTCCGCGACGGCGCGCAGCAGCTCACGTTCCCGCTCCGTCAGCGGATCGGCCGCGTCCCACGCGGCCACCGCCAGTTCCGGCGCGACCACCCGCTCGCCCGCGTGCACCCGGCGCAGGGCCGCCGCCAGCTCACCGATCGGCGCGTCCTTGAGCACGTACCCGGCCACCCCCGCGTCGACCGCGCGCCGCAGGTACCCGCTGCGCGCGAAGGTGGTCACGATCAGCACCCGCGTGGGGTCACCCAGGCGGTTCAGCTCCACGGCCAGGTCGAGACCGGTACGGCCGGGCATCTCGATGTCGGTCACCAGCACGTCAGGACGGTGCTCGCGCACCGCGGCCAGCGCGTCGTCGCCGTCCGTCGCGGTCGCCACCACCGTGATGTCCGCCTGGAGGTCCAGCAGGGACGCGAAGGCGCCGAGCACCATGCCCTGGTCCTCGGCCAGCACCACCCGGATCATCCGGCCACCTCCACGTAGGTCATCCGGCCGTCTCCACCCGGGTCATCCCGCCACCTCCACCGGCACCGTGATGGTCAGCGTCGTCCCGTTCGAGCCGGAGCGCCGCACCGCACCGCCGAGCTTCGCGATCCGCTCCCGGAGCCCGGTCAGCCCGGTGCCCTCCGGAGCGTCGCCGCCGATCCCGTCGTCCGCGATCACCAGGCGCACCCGCTCCCCGTCCGTCTCCAGTCCGATCCGGCAGGTGGCCGCCCGTGCGTGCCGGGCCACGTTCGTCACCGCCTCCCGCAGCGCCAGCCCCAGCTCGTGCTCGGTCGCCGCGACCAGGACCGGCGCGTCGTCGCAGCTGACCCGCAAGGTCACCCCGGTCCCGGCCAGCGTACGCCGCGCCTCCTCCAGCTCCGCGCGGATGCTGGTCCGCCGCCAGCCGGTGACCGTGCTGCGCACCGCGGCCAGCGCCTCCCGCGCGTTGCGCTCGATCTCCTCGGACTCGGCGCGCGCCCGCTCCGGATCGGCGAACACCAGCTCCTTGGTCAGCTGCGCGCGCATCACCACCGCCGTCAGCGAGTGCCCGAGCAGGTCGTGCAGGTCACGCGCGATCCGCTCGCGCTCCGCCAGGGTCGCGAGCAGTTCCACCTGCGAGGTGCGCAGCCGCTGGTTCTCCTCCTCCTGCCGCCGGTCGCGCTGCTTGAGTTCGAGCAGCCCGACCACCCAGACCATGACGAGCGCCGAGGCGAAGCCCAGCAGCCGGTAGGAGAGCGGCACCTGCGACACCAGCGCCGTGACACAGTCCAGCACGGTCAGGCCGGCGAACCACCGCCGGGCGACGTGCCACGGCAGCGCGTTGCCCGCGGCGGCCGCGGCGTAGATGAACAGCACACTCGCGGCGGCGTTGAGCGGCGTGGCCAGCGTGCCGAGCACGGCCATCGGGACCAGCGAGGCCCAGACGCTCCACGCCGATCGCCGCCGCAGCAGGGCCAGCGCGTACAGCAGGACGGTGGCCGCGCACACCACGATCGCCAGCGGCCACTCCCACCAGGCCGGGTCCGGCGAGAAGTACGGCTGGGCCGGCATGAACAGCAGGTAGCCGAGGTAGACCCACTCCCAGGTCCGCAGCCGCTCGGCCACGGACCTGGGGGCGGTGCCGTCGAAGTCGCTCACCTTCACCTCAGATCCGCGCGTGCCGGTAGGACGTCGCCGCCGCGCCGGCCGCCACCGCCGTGGTGACCAGCAGGGCGAGCACATGGATCAGGACGGTGCCGTCGCCGAGCTGGGCGAGCCCGAGCTGGGCCAGGTGGTACGTGGGCAGGAACTCCGCGATCTCCCGCACCACCGGGGGCAGGAACCGGATCGGGATCCACAGCCCGGACACCACCGCCAGCGGGAACAGCACCGCGTTGAGCAGCGCGACCGCCGCCCCCGGGCGGAACCGGAAACCGATCGCCACGCTGAACAGCGTGAACGGGACGCTGCCCGCCAGCAGCACCAGCGCCACCCGCGCCAGCGCCCAGGGCGAGGCGTGGAGCGTGCCGAAGGCCGCTGCCGCCACCCCCATCAGCACCAGCACGCCCACCCCGTAGAGGAGCGCCGCGGTGGCCTTGGCGGCGAGGCTGACCCAGACCGGCACCGCGGACACCCGCTTCATCCGCAGCCAGCCAAGGTCCCGGTCCTGCGCGACCCCGATCCCCGGCTGCACCGAGGCCACCATGATCACGCCGTAGGTGCCGAAGGTGGCCACCATCGCCGTACCCGTCGAGACGCCCTGCGCGGCGCCCTTCCCGTACAGCAGGTTGAACAGCACGAAGAACCCGACCGGCATGAGGACGCCGAAGAACAACGAGGTCGGCTCCCGCACGATCGACCGGAGCTCGTCCCGCAGCTCGACCCGGTAGACCCGTCCCATCGCCGCCCGTCCCATCGCCGCCTGTCCCATCGCCGCCCGTCCCATCGGGGGCCGTCCCATCACCGCGCTCATGCCGCAGCCTTCTCTCCGCCGGTCAGTGCGACCACGGCCTCCGCCAGTCCGACGTCCCGCACCCGCAGCTCCGACAGCCCCGGGTCCCGGTCCAGCAGCACCCGCAGCAGGTCCTCCGGCGAGCGGGTCTGGATCGTCACCAGACTGTCCTCCCCGCTGACCCCGCTGACCCCGAGTACGCCCGGCAGCCGCTCCAGTCCGTCCCGGCCGAGGCCGGTCCTGACGGTCACCGTGCGGTCCGGCAGGCGGGACACGAGCTCCTCCGGCGGCGCGTCCGCCAGGATCCGACCGCGGTCGAGCACCACCACCCGGTCCGCGACCGCGCGCGACTCCTCGATCAGGTGCGTGGTCACCAGCACCGCGGTGCCCCGCGCCCGGCGCCGCGCCAGGATCTGCCAGAAGTCCCGGCGGGCCCGCGTGTCCAGGCCGACCGTCGGTTCGTCCAGCACCAGCAGCGCCGGCTCGGTGACCAGCGCCATCGCCAGCTGCACACGTTGCTTCTGACCGCCGGAGAGCTTCGTCACCCGCCTGCGCGCCAGATCGGTCAGCCCGAGCTCCGCCAGGATCGCAACGGCCGCCACCGCCCGCAGCCCACCACGGACGGCGGCACCGCTCACCAGCTCGCCCACGGTCAGCGTGTTCGGGAACCCCAGGGTCTGCTGCGCCACACCCAGCCGCCGCCGGGTCGCCGCGCGCCGCGGATCACCGCCCAGGATCCGTACCGTCCCCTGCTGCGGCGAGAGCAGTCCGACCGCGAGCGTCACCAGCGTCGACTTCCCGGCCCCGTTGGGCCCGAGCAGCGCCACGCACTCTCCCGGGCCGACCCGCAGGTCCACCCCGTCCAGCGCGACCGTCTCTCCGTACCGGTACCGCAGCCCCTCGGCCGCCAGCACCGCCTGTGTCGTTTCCATGGCCACCAGACTTCCGCCCGACGACCGTGCCCGGCAGTGCCGCCCAGTCACCAGCCCGAGATGACAAAAGTCAACCTCCGCCGACCCGATCATTCCCGGGAGCAGCGATCGGAGATGCTCGCACTATAGCCGCGGCACATGAACCGGCAAGTGGCATGTCGCAACCGTCACCGACATGCGGGGAGCACGCCGGCGCGCCACGATTGAAGTCGATCGAATACGAATGAAGCGACGCTTCCTTCCCGTCCCGTGGCGAAGTGACGACTCACGGTGACTTCCCACCGGGCACGAACCGGCGGACGCCGATCGGACCCATGGCGCCGCGCCGCCCTCCCACACCAAGGGGCTGCCATGGCCATGCTGCTGGTCGTCGGCGAGTACCGGATCATCGGTACCGAGCCGGACGGCGACACCATCCAGTTCATTCCCACCAACCCGCTCGCCTTCGACAAGCTCAAGGACGCCCCGGTCGAAGTCAAGAACGGCGTCGCCAGGGTCAGGCTCGAAGGCATCGACGCCCTGGAGACCCACTACGACCGGACCGGACCGCGGATCCGCCAACCCGCCGAGTTCGGCGACAAGGCCGCGCAGGAGTTACTCACCTTCCTCGGATTCGGCGACGTCCAGCGCATCGGACAGAAGGTGGTCTCCGCCAACCCGCCGCAGACCCCCGGGTGGATCCTCACCCAGGGCGGGGACCCGTTCAAGCGCTGCGTCGCCCTACTGGGCGCCGGCACCCCGCCCGGCGCCGACGGCACCGAACCGCAGGTGGACGTGCCGCTGTTGCGGACCACCGCCAACCACCACCTGCTCAAGACCGGCCTGGTCTACCCCGGCTTCTACAGCAAGCTGCCCCGCGAGCTCCGGAACGAACTCGCCGCCGTCACCCGCCAGGCCCGCGAGGCCGGCCTCGGACTGTGGCCGCTCGACGCCACCACCGCCCCGGCCGGCGCCCTCGTCACCGGTATGGCCTCCCTCACCGAGGTGGTCATCCTCCCGAAGCTGTTCCGCCGGCTGGTCGACCACTTCAACCTGGTCGAGCAGTCCCTGACCTGCTTCCCCGCCTACCTCGCGGGCAAGGAGGACAACGTCGAGGTCCTGTCGACGAAGACCACGCAGCTCACTCTCGCGCCCCTGGTCCAGATCATCAACGGCTCCGCCGTACGGATGACCGCCCAACCCGAGGACACCGTCTACACCGAGAACTGAGCCGTACTCACCGCCCGCACGCGCCAAGGCCTGCGGTACCCGCGAGTGTGCGGGTGCCGCGGGCCTTCGGCGTCCCCTCGTGCGCGGGCCCTGTCGCCACCCCGGGTGTGACTTCTCCCGAGCCGCTTTGTATGCTGCCCTCTACTTCTACAGACGTGTAGAAGTTTGCGGAAGTCCACCCAATCCACAGACCGACATCTTCGGGCGCGCGACGCATCCGGTGAAGGGTACGCACATGACCGGCCACCGCCGGGGCTCGATTCCATCCGGCACACACCAGCGGGCGCAGGCCCGGGGCAGGCCGAGCCGGACGAAGAAGCGCAGGCACTCCAGGGTGCGGATCGTGGCGTGGACCACGGCGGGCGTCCTGGGGTTGACGGCCACCGCCGGCGGCGTCGTCTACTGGCGGCTCAACGGCAACATCACCACCTTCGACGGGGACGCGGTGAGCACCGATCGCCCGGACGCCGCCAGGCCGGACGCCCAGGGCCGCACCCCGGCCAACGTCCTGCTGATCGGCTCCGACTCCCGGGGCGGCGGCAACTCCGACCTGGGAGGCGGCAACGAGGGCGGCGCCCGCTCCGACACGACGATCCTGTTGCACATATACGCGGACCACAAGCACGCGACAGGCATCTCCATCCCGCGCGACTCCCTGGTCGACATCCCGCCGTGCAAGCTGCCGAGCGGGAAGTGGACCAAGCCGCAGAGCAACGTCATGATCAACAGCGCCTTCGCCGTGGGCGACACGGAGGAGGGCAACCCGGCCTGCACGCAGAACGCCGTCGAGAAGTTGACCGGGCTGCGGATCGACCACACGATCGTGGTCAACTTCGCGGGGTTCGCCGAGATGACCGGCGCCATCGGCGGTGTCGACATCTGCATGCCCAAGGACGTCTACGAGGGCGACCTCAACCCCAACCTCGGCCGCAAGGGCAAGTTGCTCTTCCCCAAGGGCCGGCAGAAGGTGTCCGGCCAAGCCGCCCTGGACTACGTCCGCATCCGCCACGGCCTCGGCGACGGCTCCGACATCGGCCGCACCAAGCGCCAGCAGGCGTTCATGTCCGCCCTGATCAAGGAGGTCAAGAGCCGCGGCATGAACCCGACCGCCCTGCTGCCCCTCGCCGACGCCGCCACCAGGTCCCTGACCGTGGACCCCGGCCTCGGCTCGGCCCAGAAACTGCTCTCCTTCGCCCTGTCGCTGAAGGACATCGACCTGCACGACATGAAGTTCCTGACCGTGCCGTGGCGCTACGAGGGGCCGCGCGTCGCCCTGGTGAAGCCGGACGTCGACCAGCTCTGGGCCGCGCTGAAGGCGGACCGGACCATCGACGGCCAGGACGCCGGCGTGAGCACCGCTTCGGCCGCCGCCGAGCCGTCGGCTCCCCCGGCTCCCCCGGCCGAAACCCCGGCCGGCGCCGCCCCGGACGGCACCGGCGTCAAGGTCGGCGTCTACAACGGCACCACCGCCACCGGACTGGCCGCCAAGGCCGCGACCACGCTCAAGGCCGCGAAGTACACCGTCACGACCACAGGCACCGCAGCCGCCCGGGACCGCACCGGCACCCTCGTCCGGTACGGCCCCGGGGAGAAGGCCAAGGCCCAACAGGTGGCCACGCTCTTCCCCGGCGCCACGCTGGAGGCGAGCAGCAGAGCGGGCATCAGCCTCGTCCTCGGCAAGGACTACGCCGCCGTCAACGGCGGATCGGCGGAGACCACCACCCCCGCGTCCCCCGCCACCCCGGCACCGCTGCCGACCAGCGCGACCCAGGACGCCCGCTCCGCCGACGACGACCCGTGCGCCAACCTCTCCTACGGCTGAGCCGCAGTCAGCGTCCGGCACCTTGAGACCGACCAGCGCACAGCTCACGGCACCGACGACACACCGAAGACACCAGGAGAAGCAATGAAGTCGCGCCTGTTCGCGAAGGTCGTACCCGCCCTCGTGGCCGCCGGGCTCCTGCTCGGTGCGCCGACCACCGCCGAGGCCGCCCCCTCGGCCACGGTCACCACCCAGCCCGTACAGACCGCCCAGGGACCGGGCTCCGCCGAAGCCTCCACCGCCCTCCGGTCGACGGCCCCCCGTGCAGCCCACGGCGCCACTCTCGCATCCGGCGACAAGAAGGACGAGAAGAAGAAGGGCGGCTTCTTCAAGAAGCTCGGCATCGCCGTGCTCGTCGTCATCCTCCTGATCGTCCTGTTCGCGATCGGGCTCCTCGTCGCGATCGTGCTCGCGATCCGAGCCATATTCCGCCGCCGCCGGACGGCATGACCAGGCCGCTCAAGCGGGCTCTGTAGGACCCGACGACCTCGCCGCCCCGCCCACCCACCTCCGTCCCGGCCTTTCCGCAGGTCAGCGCACCCGGCCGCGGGCCTTGAGGGGGATGTCGGGGAGGGTGGGGGCGTGGAGGCGGGCGC
>NZ_JBHSOF010000036.1:0-93193 GCF_042656005.1 Kitasatospora misakiensis
CCGCCGTCACCACATAGGCGGTGAACGTCCCGGGACCGCCCGGCCGCCGGGCCGGCCGCCAGGTCCGCCTCCGGCGCGGCGTGCTGGGCGTGGCCCGGGACGTGCGGCGGCGCGGGAACGGCGGGCGGGACTGGCTTCGGGCACGCTGGGGCTTTCTGTCGACCCGTGGGGTCGCGAAATCTCGAACTGACGTGCGCGCCCCCCTGGCGAGCCCACCCTGGCACGGCGGACCGGTGACTGTCCACATACCGGGTATGCACGGAACGGACAAAAACCGCCCCCGGTACCCTTCCGGGCACCGGGGGCGGCGGTTCGCGGGTGGTCCGGTCACCGGGACCGGAGGTCAGCCCAGGGTGGCGGCGGCGGTCGGCGAGCTGTCCCGCAGGAACTGCGCGCAGCGCTCCGCCTCCTCCTTCTCCTCGATCGCGGCGGCGGCCCGGCCGAGCCCGTGCAGCGCCCGCAGGAAGCCGCGGTTCGGCTCGTGCTCCCACGGCACCGGGCCGTGGCCCTTCCAGCCGCTGCGCCGCAGCGCGTCCAGCCCGCGGTGGTAGCCGGTGCGGGCGTAGGCGTAGGACTCCACGACCCGGCCGGCCGCGTAGGCGTCGTCGGCGAGCTGCGCCCAGGCCAAGGAGGAGGTCGGGAACTTCGCCGCGACCTCGGCCGGGGAGGCGCCGCCGGCCAGCAGCTCCAGCGGAGCGGGCTCGGCGGGCAGGTGCGTCGGGGGCGGACCCCCGAGGAGGTTCTCGTGAATGCTCATGCCCCCCAGTGAACCACCGGGGGGCACGGACACCGGACCCTGCCGGGAGCGGGGGCCTTACTTCAGGCGGTTGCCGGCCGAGCGCAGCTGCACGGCGGCCTCGGTGACGCGGGTGGCCATGCCGCCCTCGGCGAGCTTGCCCCAGGTCCGCGGGTCGTAGGTGTTCTTGCGGCCGACCTCGCCGTCGACCTTCAGCACACCGTCGAAGTTCTGGAACATGTGCGCCGCGACCGGGCGGGTGAAGGCGTACTGGGTGTCGGTGTCCAGGTTCATCTTCACGACGCCGTTCTCCAGCGCGATGGCGATCTCCTCGGTGGTCGAGCCCGAGCCGCCGTGGAAGACGAAGTCGAAGGGGTCGGTCTTGCCGTACTGCTTGCCGATCGCGTCCTGGAGCTCGCGGAGCAGCTCCGGCTTCAGCACGACGTTGCCCGGCTTGTAGACGCCGTGCACGTTGCCGAAGGAGGCGGCCAGCAGGTAGCGGCCCTGCTCGCCCAGGCCGAGGGCCTCGGCGGTGCGGACGGCGTCGTTGACGGTGGTGTACAGCTCGTCGTTGATCTCGTGGGTGACGCCGTCCTCCTCGCCACCGGTCGGGGTGATCTCGACCTCAAGGATGATCTTGGCGGCGGCGGCCACGGCGAGCAGCTCCTGGGCGATGGCCAGGTTGTCGCTCAGGGTCTCGGCGGAGCCGTCCCACATGTGCGACTGGAAGAGCGGGTTCCGGCCCTGGGCCACGCGCTCGGCGGAGACCGCCAGCAGCGGGCGGACGTAGCCGTCCAGCTTGTCCTTCGGGCAGTGGTCGGTGTGCAGCGCGACGGTGATGTCGTACTTGGCGGCGACGATGTGCGCGAACTCGGCGAGGGCGACCGCGCCGGTCACCATGTCCTTGCTGTACTGGCCGCCCAGGAACTCCGCGCCGCCGGTCGAGATCTGGATGATGCCGTCGCTCTCGGCCTCGGCGAAGCCGCGCAGCGCGGCGTGCAGGGTCTGCGAGGAGGTCACGTTGATCGCCGGGTAGGCGAACTTGCCCGCCTTGGCCCGGTCCAGCATCTCGTTGTAGATCTCGGGAGTTGCGATGGGCATGCGAATCCGCTCCTGTCGGGTGTGCGGCGCACGGACGGTGCTGTCCGACGCTGTGTACGCCTTTTGACGACTCCGAGGTACCGGGGCCGGTGCGCGGCTCTGCGGTGCGGCTTGACCGGTACCGAGGTTCGAGGCAGCGGCCGCGGTACGGCGATGAGGGTGTTCGCCACCGCGGGCCGGTCGCCGGTGCCATCCTCCCAGAATGCCCACCGCCTCCACCATGCGGCCCGCCTGTCGGGACGGCCTCCCGCGGTGCCCGCCGGGGGAGGCGGCGCTGTGGCGGTGCTGTGCGACGAAAGGATGAGCGGCACTCGCCCCCGGGGGCGAGGCCCGGGCGAGGACGGGCCCGCTATCCTGCGGCCGTGGACTACAACCAGCTGGCCGTCAATCTGCTCGACGCCAAATCACTGATCTCGTCCCTCGGTGCGATCGGGCTGATCGCGATCATCTTCGCCGAGACCGGCCTGCTGGTCGGGTTCTTCTTCCCGGGCGACTCACTGCTCATCATCGCGGGTGTGGCCTCCTCCAGCGCCGCCTCCTCGGTCCTCGGCGAGGGCAGCCGGCTGCCGATCGCGACCCTGCTGATCGGGGCCCCGATCGCGGCGATCGCCGGCGCCCAGCTCGGTCACCAGATCGGGGTGAAGGTCGGACCGCGGATGTTCGACAAGCCCGAGTCGAAGATCTTCAAGCGCGAGTACGTGCTGAAGGCCGAGGAGTACTTCAACCGCTTCGGCCCCGGCAAGGCCGTCGTGCTCGCCCGCTTCATGCCGATCGTCCGGACCTTCCTGAACCCGGTCGCGGGCACCCTGGAGATGCCGGCCAAGACCTTCTTCCTCTGGAACGTGGTCGGCGGCGTCCTGTGGACCGAGTCGATGCTGCTGATCGGCTACTTCTTCGGCGACGCGCTCGCCCCGGTGATCGACAAGTACCTGATCCCGGCCGTGCTGCTGATCGTGCTGCTCTCCATCTCGCCGATGCTGGTCGAGGTGGTGCGGGAGCGCCGGAAGAAGAAGGCCGGCGGGGACGTCGAGGCCGAGAACGAGTCCGTCCAGGCCGGCGGCGGCCGGCACCGGCGCGGCTGAGCCTTCCGCGACTGGCCTTCCGCTCGAAGTAACGGCCGGGGCCGGTGCTGTTTCACGTGAAACAGCACCGGCCCCGGCCGTTCGGTCGTGCGGGGAGGGGCCGGGCTCAGAGGCCCAGGTCCTCCAGGTTGTACGCGGTGACGTACGGCAGGCCCTCGGCCTCGACCGCGGCGGCGCCGCCGCGCTCGACGATCACCGCGACGCCGACCACCTCGGCGCCCGCCTCGCGCAGCGCCTCGACGGCGGTCAGCACCGAGCCGCCGGTGGTGGAGGTGTCCTCGACGGCCAGCACCCGGCGGCCCTTGACCTCCGGGCCCTCGATCCGGCGCTGCAGGCCGTGCGCCTTGCCGGCCTTGCGGACCACGAAGGCGTCCAGCTCACGGCCGCGCGCGGCGGCGGCGTGCAGCATCGCGGCGGCGACCGGGTCGGCACCCAGGGTCAGACCGCCGACGGCGTCGTACTCCAGGTGCGCGGTGGCGTCCAGCATCACCCGGCCGACCAGCGGAGCGGCCTGGCCGTCCAGCGTGATCCGGCGGAGGTCGACGTAGTAGTCGGCCTCCTTGCCGGAGGAGAGGGTGACCTTGCCGTGGACGACGGCCTTGTCCTTGATCTGTGCCAGCAGGGCGTCGCGGTCGTTGCTCATGAGCGTTCAGTCTAGGCCCTGGCCCTGGTCAGAGCATGGGCTGGTCAGTGACGGCGGCGCAGCGCCCTGACCAGCACGACGGTGCCGCCCAGCAGGGCCACCCCGCCGCCGATCATCCACGGGACGGCGTTGCGGCCGCCGACGCCCGGCACCACGATCCCGCCGGCGTCGCCGCCCCAGCGGGAGGCCGCCCGGGCCCGGGCGCTGCGGGCCGGCAGGGCGGGGGCATACGGGCCGCGCGGCGGGGCGTGGTCGACCTCCTCGGCGGAGCGGCCGACGATGCTGCGGCGGACCGGGCCGCCGAGCACCGGCTCCGGCTCGTAGCCGAACGGCGGCTCGGCGGGGAGTTCGGCGGAGACCTCGTGCCCGGTCCCGGCGGCGGGCGTGTCGGCCCCGGCCGCGCCGGCGGCGGGCTCGTCGACGTCGTCGGCGTCGTCCGGGTCGCCGAGCGGGAGGCCGAAGCGCTCGGCGTCGGCGTCGGAGAAGGCGATGAGGTCGGAGAGGTCGTCGTCGAGGTCGTCGCCGGGCTCGTCCTCGCGGTCCTCGTCGAGGCCGTCGTGGCGGTCCTCGTGGCGGTTCTCCAGGAACACCACCGTGGCGGTGTCCTCGGTGTCCTCGGTGTCCTCGACGTCGTCCGCGTCGGTGCCGTCCGGGGCGGTCTCCGTCAGGGCCTCGGAATCGGTGTCGGAGTCGGCGTCGGTCCCGACACCGGCCTCGGAGTCCGCCCCGTTGTCCGGGTCGGCCGCCGCGGCGCCGTCCGGGGAGGTCAGGGCGGTGGCGAAGCGTTCCAGCAGCCGATGCCCGGCGGCGGTGAGCGTCTCGCCGTCGAACTCGGTGAGCCGCCCGGTGGCGCTCAGGTCGCCGGTGAAGCGCACCACCGCGGTGCCCTCCTCGGCGCCGTCGGCGACGCTGATCCGGACGGTGGCGGTGGCCTCGCCGCCGCCGCGCGCCTCCTGGCCCTCGGCGAACGCGGTCAGCACGCCCTCGCGGCCCTCGATCAGCGAGAGCACGCCCTTGTAGGTGATGGTGGAGGTGCCGATCCGCACCTTCAGCCGTCCACCGATCTCCTCCGCCGGACCACTGCCGACGGCGGCCGGTTCGGTGCTGAGCCCCGGCACGGAACGCGCCAGCAGCGCCGGATCCTGCAGGGCCTGCCGGACCTGCCCGGCCGGCATCGGGACGACAACCTCATGCTCCATGCCACGGAGCCTACCGACCGAACCCGCCCCGGGCCCCGCCCTGTCCCCTACCTGCCGCCGCGCCCCACGTTCCGGCGTCGTCGCCCGCTCTTTCCCGGGGAGGGCCGGGGTCGAGCGGGCCGGTGAGTCGGTGCCGGTCGGGGAGTCGGTGCGGGCCGGGGAGTCAGTGCGGGCCGAGCAGGGTGAGCGCGGCAGGCGGTCGGAGCGGCCGGAGCGCGGTGAGCCGGGCGGCGGAGGCGCGCAGCGCGTCCGCGCTGAGGGCGCGGGGCGGCGGGGCGTCCGGGGCGAGGGTGAGCGGCGGCTGGGCGGCCGCGGCGAGCAGGAAGCTCTGGCTGCCCTCCGGCCCCGGGCGGCAGCTGGCCGTCGCGCTGCCCGCGATCGCGTACGGGACGGTCCGCAGCCCGGCGGCCCGCAGGCCCGACTCCACCTGCCACAGGCCCTGCCGCCCGTGCTGCTCGTCGCCGCCGCGCACGGCCAGCCGTCCGCCGGGGGCGAGCAGCCGGGTGGTGAGGCCGTAGAACTCCTGGGAGTGGAACTTCACCGGCCCGCCGTCGGCGGGGGCGGGCAGGTCGGCGAGGACGACGTCGAAGGACTGGCCGGGGGAGGGCCGGACGCCGCGCAGCCAGTCCAGCGGATCGGCCTCGGCGGTGCGCACCCGGGGGTCGTCCAGGGAGTGTCCGGAGAGCGCGGCGAGGCCGGGGTCGGTGCGGGCGAGCCGGGGGAGCGCCGGGTCCGGGTCGACCACCAGCACCGAGCGGACGCCGCTGTGCCGCAGCACCTCCCGCAGCGCGAGCCCGTCCCCGCCGCCGAGCAGCAGCACCCGCCCGTCCGGTCCGGCCGCCATCGCGGGGTGGACGAGCGCCTCGTCGCCCCGGTACGCGTCCGGTCCGCAGACCGCGAGCCGGCCGTCGACGTAGAGCCGGAGCGGGCCCTCGGCCGGGCCGGTGAGCACGATCTCCTGGTCCCGGCTCTGGCTGACGGAGCGGATCTGTCCGCCGTACAGGGCCTGCCGGGCGGCCCGCTCGACCGCGCCGGACCAGGCGGCGGCCGCGGCGAGCAGGGCGAGGACGAGCGCGCAGCCGCCCCAGAGCAGCACCCGCACCCGCGGGGCCGGTTCCTCGCGGAAGAGCCAGAGCACCACGGAGGCCCCGGCGACGGCGTTGACGGCGCCGGTGACCAGCGCGCCGCTGCCGGGGCCGAGGAGGGGCAGGATGAGGAACGGGAAGGCGAGGCCGCCGATCAGCGCGCCCACGTAGTCGGCGGCGAAGAGGTCGGCGACGGCGCGTCCGGCGTCCTCGCGGCGGATCCGCTGGACGAGCGTCATCAGCAGCGGGATCTCGGCGCCGATGAGGACCCCGATGAGGCAGGTCAGCCCGACCATCGCGGCCTGGTAGCGGCCGATCCAGGCCCAACAGGAGTAGAGCACCAGCACGGACAGGCCGCCGGTGAGCGCGAGGGCGCACTCGACCAGGGCGAAGGCGGTGGCGGGCCGGCGGGTGAAGCGCTTGGCGAGCAGGGATCCGAGGCCCATCGCGAACACCATGACGGAGAGCACGAGCGAGGTTTGGGTGACCGAGTCCCCGAGCAGATAGTCGCCGAGGGCCACGAG
Source organism: Kitasatospora misakiensis (assembly GCF_042656005.1). Lineage (NCBI taxonomy): Bacteria > Bacillati > Actinomycetota > Actinomycetes > Kitasatosporales > Streptomycetaceae > Kitasatospora > Kitasatospora misakiensis. The sequence continues at coordinate 6,371 of NZ_JBHSOF010000036.1, forward strand.
TTCCAGCTCGTAGACGAGTCCGCAGGCCGCGCAGACGAACGCGGCCAGCAGCACCACCAGCCGGGCGAGCCGGGGGCGGGCGCGCAGCCGGCAGCGACGGCGGGTCGGCAGGGGGCTCAGGCTCCGCCCGGGCCGGGGTGGGCTGCCGTCGTCGAGGTCGAGTCCCGGCTTTACGGGGGGCGGACCGGCCGGATGATTGATCACGAACAAACGCTAGGCGACGTTCGGGACGGACGGCTGCGCCCATTCGACGGACAGGGCGTTATGGCAGGTTGACGAATCGTTCCTGCGTACGAATGAAGGTCGGCGGGCGGGGCTATGGGCGGCTCGGCGGGGTCGGTCATCGGGAGACCACCAGTGAGGACCGGGTGCAGACCAGCCGTCCCTCCTGTGGATAGGCGTGCCAGGTGCGCCAGAGCAGGCGGTCCACGCCGCCCTGGGTGACCAGCGCGGTGAAGGCGCTGGGGTCGCCGGGGAAGACGCCGGCCAGGCCGCGCGGGTGGCCCTCGACCAGGGCCAGCAGCTCCTGCGCGCGGGCGGCGAAGTCGTGCGGCGGGAGCGCCTCGATCCGGGCCGCGAACTCGTACTCCCAGCCGTCGACCTGCTTGGCCACCCGGGCCGGCAGCGGCGTTCGACGGCCGGGTAGGCAGGCCACCGTCTCCAGGCAGTGGCCCGGCCCGGCGGCGATCACCACCTGGTGGGAGGCGCCCAGCAGGCGCAGCTGGAGGGTGCCGGGCGGGCCGGGGTGGCCGGGGCCATCGAGTCTCAGGTCGCGGACCGCGAGGGCGGGCAGCGGTTCGCCGCCCAGGCACCAGGCCAGGTCACCCGCGCGGGTGTCCGTGTAGGAGGTCTGCAAAGTGGTGAGCATGCTCGGCTCCGCGTTTCAGCTCCGTGCGCGCCCTCCGAGCAGCAGCGAGTGGGCCCGGGAAAAGGCGGGGCTGTTCGTGGCTGTGCGGTCCAGGGCGCGGCCGACCGTGGAAGGAAGGATTCCGGCTGGAGATTCAGCAGCAGAGAAGCACGAATACGCCGGGTCCGTCGGTGATTTACCCAACTTTGTCAAGCATTCACCGTTTCGAGCACATCGGCTTCCCTGCTCTGATCGACCCGGTGTGCGACTATGCACCGCGCGCGCCCCTCGCCCCGGTACGCGCGCCGTTCGCGCGGGTCGCACGCCGTTTTCACGACGCGTGCGCCCCCACCCCCAACGCGCCGGGCGCACGGCAACCGGCACCCGCCGGGGCCCTGCCGTACAGGCACGAAGGATTGCCCGGTGGGCAGCAAAAGCAGCCCTCACCAGGAGAGTTGACGAATCGTCAGGACGTACGAGAGGTCCGGCCGATGGGTCAGGGCCGGGAGAGCCGAGCCAGCCGCTCGACGGCCTCCTCCAGGACATCCACCCGCTTGCAGAACGTGAACCGCACGAGGCTCTGGCCGGCCTCGGCGTTGTCGTAGAAGACGGCGTCGGGGATCGCCACGACGCCGCAGCGCCGGGGCAGGTCGCGGCAGAACTCGATGCCGTCCTCCTCACCCAGCAGGGTGATGGAGGTCCCCACGGGCCGGAAGACCCGGAAGCCGCCCGCGGCGAGGCCGTCCGCGAGCAGGTCGGCGCGCCGGTCACCCGGGCCGCTCCGTTTTCGTACATTTATTCGCACGTGACGAAAGACCCCCGACCTACAGATCGCCGTCACCGGGCCAGCCCTCAGCAGGAAGAAGATCGCGGAGAACTCCTTGCCGCCCGTTGAGTGTCAGAGTGGCGGGAGCTCGGTCACCCGACATCCACGCGCAACCCACGACGGCAACCGCACACGGATCCGTCGAAAAACGACAGACCTTGGACCTGATCAAGACCGCTGATGTCAACGCGGCTTGTGTGTCTGGTCGTTGTGGTACGTTCCGTCGCCAAACCGAAAATAGGAGACCCCGGCGGTGCAGCTAACACCCCGGGGTCCGGCACCAGGAGCAGTAACTCCCGATGCGAGTCCATCGTAGCGCCCACATGCGCAACTTCACCGTGCTGCCCAACAGCCTGCTGCAGGATCGACGGCTGTCCTTCACCGCCCGCGGACTGCTCGCGGACCTCCTCTCCCGGCCCGATGGCTGGCGCGAGGACGGCCGGCACATGGCCGACACCAGCCCGCAGGGGCGTGGGGCGATCCGCAAGGCCCTGAAGGAGCTGACCGAGGCCGGGTACTACCGGGTCGAGAAGATTCGCATGCCCGACGGCACCATCCGCACCGAGACCCACGTCTACGACACCCCGCAGTTGGCGGTGCCGGGTACCACCCGTCCGGTCCCCGGTGAGGCGAGCACCGGCTGTGCTGGCGTCCCTCTTGTAAAGAACCGGTACCAAGAACCCTCCCACCCTGCCGAGCAGCCCGAAGGGCGGGAGGAGGGCCACCCCATCGACCAGGAGGCTCCGGTCGCAGCGGACGAACAGGTCCGCGAGGCGGTCGCCACGCTGTTCCGGGTAATCCGCCCCGAACCTCGCCTGCGCCTCGGCGAGGCCGAGGCGCAGGCGCTCGCCCCGCTGGTCGCCCAGTGGCTGGAGCGCGGGTGTACCTCCGCAGACCTCGCCCTGGCCCTGCTGCCCGGTTTGCCCAGCCCGGTGCACTCGGCGGTCGCGGTGCTCCGCAACCGCCTGGAGCGCAAGATGCCACCCGTACCGACCCCTGTGCGCCCAGCAGCGGCCCGGTACGCCGAGTGCGCCAAGTGCCACGACCCGGTGCCCCAGCCGGGCATCTGCCGCCCGTGCGCGGGTCTCCCGGCCCGGACCATCGCGGTCGGTACGGGCGAGGCCGCCACCCGCACCGGTGCGGCCGGAGCCCGAGCAGCGCTGAATGCAGCCAAGGCCAGGCTGGGTGCCAGGCCCGGCGCGCTTACCGCCGCTGCCGGGTAGCGGTGGTAAGCGATGCGTCTCGGCCGGAGCGGTCAGAGCTGCTGGAGCCGCGATACGGCCTCACCGAGAACGTCATCCCGCTTGCAGAACGTGAACCGCACGAGGCTCTGGCCGGCGTCGGCGTTGTCGTAGAAGACGGCGTTGGGGATGGCGACGACGCCGCAGCGCTCGGGGAGGCTTCGGCAGAACTCGATGCCGTCCTTCTCGCCCAGCGGGGTGATGTCGGTGGTGATGAAGTAGGTCCCCGCGGGGCGGAAGACCCGGAAGCCGGCGGCGGCGAGGCCGTCTGTGAGCAGGTCGCGCTTGTGCAGCAGATCGGCCCGGAATCCGTCGAAGTAGCTGTCGGGGAGACGGAGTGCCTCGGCGACGGCGTACTGGAAGGGGCCGGCGCTGACGTAGGTGAGGTACTGCTTGGCGGTGCGGACGGCGGTGACCAGTTCGGGGGCGCCGGTCACCCAGCCGACCTTCCAGCCGGTGAAGGAGAAGGTCTTGCCGGCGGAGGAGATGGAGACGGTGCGCTCGCGCATGCCGGGCAGGGCGGCGATCGGGTGGTGGGCGCCGTCGAAGACCAGGTGTTCGTAGACCTCGTCGGTGACCACCAGGAGGTCGTGCTCGATGGCGAGGTCGGCGATGGCGGCCAGTTCGGTGGGGTCGAGGACCAGGCCGGTGGGGTTGTGCGGGGTGTTGATCAGCAGCAGCCGGGTGCGCGGGGTGATCAGGGCGCGCAGCTCGTCCAGGTCCGGGCGGAAGGACGGTGCGCGGAGGGTGAGCGGGACGCGGGTGGCGCCGGCCATGGCGATGCAGGCGGCGTAGGAGTCGTAGAAGGGCTCGAAGGCGATGACCTCGTCGCCGGGTTCGAGGAGGGCGAGCAGCGCGGCGGCGATGGCCTCGGTGGCGCCGGCGGTGACCAGGATCTCGGTGTCGGGGTCGTAGGTGAGGCCGTAGAAGCGCTGCTGGTGCTCGGCGATCGCGGTGCGCAACTCGGGGACGCCGGGGCCGGGCGGGTACTGGTTGCCGCGGCCGTCGCGCAGTGCGCGGACGGCGGCCTCGCGGACCTCCTCGGGCCCGTCGGTGTCCGGGAAGCCCTGGCCGAGGTTGATCGAGCCGGTGGCGGTGGCCAGCGCGGACATCTCCGCGAAGATCGTCGTGCCGTGCCCGTCCAAGCGGCGGTTCAGCAGCGGCCTCGCACCCATCACGGCTCCTCGACCTCGTCGGCGGTGGTCGGGCCCCATCCTCGGGCCTGGGGGCGGCCGGGGACAAGGAAGGCCCGCCACCGGGTTTGTCGGTGGCGGGCCGGGCGGGGAGTCCCCGGTGTCAGCTCTCGTCCGGGCCGTCGGACGGCTTGCCCTCGCCGTCCTCGCCCTCGATCTCGTCCTGCAGGCCCAGGCGCTCGACCATCCACTGCTCGAAGCCGACCGCGGCCTGGGTCCAGTTGGCCGTGGTGGTGACGAAGTAGTCCAGGTTGACGCCGGTGCCGACGATCATCTGGGCCTCACCGATCAGCCGGACCACGCCGTCCTCGTGGGTGTGGGTGTACACCTTGGGCCACAGGGTCTCGCGGTTCCACTCGTCGATCAGGTCGAGGATCTCGCCCTTCTTCTCCAGCGGGTACGCGCGGTCGTAGAACGCCCGCACCGCGAAGAGCTCCTTCTGCTCGCCGCGGAACATGTAGTAGACGCGGAAGCCCTCCCAGGGGGCGGTGAGGTCGCCCTCCTCGTCCACCACGTGCTTGAGCTGCATCTGGTCGAGCAGCTGGCCCACCAGGGCCTGGTCCGGGACGATGATCGGCGGCGGGCCGGCCGGCCGGCCGCCCTGACCGCCGGGCTGGCCGCCCTGCGGCGCGCCGAAGGACGGGATGGACGACGGGTCGATGCTCATGGGGTCCTCTTCCTCAGTGCACGTGGTGGTCGGCAATGAGAGGCCGCCCTTCCGACTCCATCCTGCCTCATCCGGGGCCCGCCTCACAGAGGTGCCGACAAGCCGGTGCGGCATGGCCGGATCAACGTGCGCCCCCGGGTGGACCGGGGGCGCACCGGCACCGGTCGGGAGGTGCGCCGGGGCTGGTCAGGGGGTGTGCGGGGGGTGTGCGGGGGCCGGCGCCGACCGGTACCGGGGGGCGGTCCGGCCGGTACCAGGGCAGGCGTCGGCGGTCACTTCTCCAGCGGGCCGCGGGCGCGGACGGTGAGGCGGTCGCCCGCCTCGTCCCGCTCGACCAGTACGGTGTCGCCGTCGTGCACCCCGCCCGCCAGGATCGCCCGGGCGAGCTGGTCGCCGATCGCCGACTGCACCAGCCGGCGCAGCGGCCGGGCGCCGTACGCCGGGTCGTAGCCGGTGAGCGCCAGCCAGTCCCGGGCGGCCGCGGAGACCTCCAGGGTGAGCCGGCGGTCGCGCAGGCGGTCGCCGAGCCGGGCCACCTGGAGGTCGACGATCCGGCTCAGCTCGGCGGTGCCGAGCGGCTCGAAGACCACCATGTCGTCCAGCCGGTTGAGGAACTCCGGCTTGAAGGCGGCCCGCACCGACTCCAGCACGAGGTCCTTCTTCCGCTCCTCCGGGGTGGTCGGGTCGACCAGGCTCGGTTCACTGAACGCGTGGCTGCCCAGGTTGGAGGTGAGGATCAGGATCGCGTTGCGGAAGTCCACCGTGTGGCCCTGGCCGTCGGTGAGCCGGCCGTCGTCGAGCACCTGGAGCAGCACGTCGAAGACCTCGGGGTGGGCCTTCTCCACCTCGTCCAGCAGCACCACGCTGTACGGGCGGCGGCGGACCGCCTCGGTGAGCTGGCCGCCCTCCTCGTAGCCGATGTAGCCGGGCGGGGCGCCGACCAGGCGGGAGACCGAGTGCTTCTCGCCGTACTCGCTCATGTCGATGCGGACCATCGCCCGCTCGTCGTCGAAGAGGAAGTCGGCCAGGGCCTTGGCGAGTTCGGTCTTGCCGACGCCGGTGGGGCCGAGGAAGAGGAACGAGCCGGTCGGGCGGTCCGGGTCGGCGATGCCCGAGCGGGTGCGCCGCACGGCATCCGAGACGGCCTGCACGGCCTCCGGCTGACCGATCAGGCGGCGGCCCAACTCCTCCTCCATGCGCAGGAGTTTGGCGCTCTCGCCCTCCATCAGCCGACCGGCCGGGATGCCCGTCCAGGAGGCCACCACATCGGCCACGTCGTCCGGGCCGACCTCCTCCTTGACCATCGAGGCGGAGGCGGACCCAGGCCCGTCATTCGCAGTGGCGGCGCGCTCCTGGGCGTCGGCGAGCTCCTTCTCGGCGGCCGGGATCTCGGCGTACATCAGCTTGGACGCGCGCTCGAAGTCGCCGTCCCGCTGGGCGCGTTCGAGCGCGCCGTGCAGATCGTCCAGCTTCTCCTTGAGCTCGCCGACCCGGTTCAGGCTCTTCTTCTCCTGCTCCCACCGGGCCGTCAGTACGCTCAACTGCTCGTTCTTGTCGGCGAGATCGCGACGGAGCTTGGCCAGCCGGTCGACCGAGGCCGCGTCCGACTCCTTCTCCAGGGCCAGCTCCTCCATCCGCAACCGGTCGACGGAGCGCTGGAGTTCGTCGATCTCGACCGGGGAGGAGTCGATCTCCATCCGCAGCCGGGAGGCCGCCTCGTCGACCAGGTCGATCGCCTTGTCGGGCAGGAAGCGCGAGGTGATGTACCGGTTCGACAGGGTGGCCGCGGCGACCAGCGCGGCGTCCGAGATCTGCACCTTGTGGTGCGCCTCGTACCGGCCCTTGAGGCCGCGCAGGATGGCGATCGAGTCCTCGACGCTGGGCTCGCCGACCAGCACCTGCTGGAAGCGGCGCTCCAGGGCCGGGTCCTTCTCGATCCGCTCGCGGTACTCGTCCAGCGTGGTGGCGCCGACCATCCGCAGCTCGCCGCGGGCCAGCATCGGCTTGAGCATGTTTCCGGCGTCCATCGCGGAGTCGCCGCCGGCGCCCGCGCCGACCATGGTGTGCAGCTCGTCGATGAAGGTGACGACCTGGCCGTCGCTCTGCTTGATGTCGTTCAGGACGGCCTTCAGCCGCTCCTCGAACTCGCCGCGGTACTTGGCGCCGGCCACCATCGCGGAGAGGTCCAGCGCGACCAGGCGCTTGCCGCGCAGCGACTCCGGCACGTCGCCGGCCACGATGCGCTGGGCCAGGCCCTCGACGACGGCGGTCTTGCCGACGCCGGGCTCGCCGATCAGCACCGGGTTGTTCTTGGTCCGGCGGGACAGCACCTGGACCACCCGGCGGATCTCCTGGTCCCGGCCGATCACCGGGTCGAGCTTGCCGTCCCGGGCGGCCTGGGTGAGGTCGGTGCCGTACTTCTCCAGGGCCTTGTAGGTGCCCTCCGGGTCCGGCGAGGTGACCCGGGCGCTGCCGCGGACGTCCTTGAACGCGGCGAGCAGCGCCTTGGCGGTGGCACCCCGGCGGGCCAGCAGCTCGGCGACCGCGCCGCCCTCGGCGGCCAGGCCGACCAGCAGGTGCTCGGTGGAGACGTACTGGTCGTCGAGGTCGTCGGCGCGCTTGCCGGCCTCGGTCAGCACGGCCATGGTGTCGCGGGCCAGCTGCGGCGCGGCCACGGTGGAGCCCGAGGCGCTGGGCAGTCCGGTCAGCTGCTGGCGGGCCTCGGTGTCGATCCGGGACGCGTCCGCGCCGACCGCCTCCAGCAGCGGCCTGGCGATGCCCTCGGGCTGCTCCAGCAGGGCGATCAGGATGTGCACCGGCTTGACGTCCGGGTTGCCGGAGGCCCCGGCCTGCCGGATCGCGGCGGACAGGGCGTCCTGCGTCTTGGTGGTGAACTTGCTGGCGTCCACTGCTGGGGGGTCCTCCCTCGTCGAGCTGATGTCTGCTCTCTACAGCATGCACTAAGTTGAGTCTATTCCGCTCAACTTTTGCGTGAACGATCGGGGCGGGCCCGCAGGACGGGCCGTTCGGTCCGCGAGGACGCCCCGGAACCGCCCGCGCCGGAGGCCCCGGTGGGCTGCCGGGCCGTCCTCGGCGGGAGGGTCCGGGCCTGGGCCATCCGCGCCTGGTGGGTCCCGGCCGTCCGCCGGGTCAGCGCCAGCAGCTCCCGGGCCGGCCCGGTCGGCCGCTGCCCCGACGGCCAGACCGCCCGCAGCGGCCGCCGCAGATCCAGCTCCGCCGCCAGCTCGACCGCCACCAGCCGCCGGGTCGCCAACTCCTCGACCACCGCCAGCTCGCTCAGGCAGACCGGCCCGGCGCCGGTCATCGCCGCCGCCTTCAGCGCCGTCGAGGAGGCCAGCTCCAGCCGTGGCGCCGCGGCTCCCCCGTACGGCGCCAGCGCCATCTCCAGCACCTCCCTGGTCCCCGACCCCGGCTCGCGCAGCACCAGCGGGGTGCCCGCCAGCTCCTTCCCGGAGAGCGGCGAGCGGCGCCGCGCCCACGGGTGGTCCGGCGCCACCACGACCACCAGCCGGTCCGCCGCCACCACCGCCCCCGACAGTCCGGCGGGCGGCAGCGGCCCCTCGACGAAGCCGAGGTCGGCCTCCTGGGCCAGCACGTGACCGGCCACGTCCGCCGAGTTCGCGGTGCGCAGCGTCACCGCCGTCCCCGGACTGGTCGCGTGCAGCGCCAGCAGCCAGCCCGGCATCAGGTACTCGGCGACGGTCAGGCTGGCCACCACGGTCAGCCGGGCGTCCCGGCGCTCGCGCAGCGCGTCGATCCCGGCGTCCAGCGCCTGGGCCGCCTCCACCACCTGCCGGGCCCACTCGACCACCAGCCGGCCGGCCTCGGTGGGCCGGGAGCCGCGCGGCGAGCGCTCCAGCAGCGGTACGCCGATCTGCCGCTCCATGCCCTTGATCCGGGCGCTCGCGGTCGGCTGGCTCACCCCGAGTTCGGCGGCGGCCCGGCCGACACTGCCGAGCCGGGCCACCGCGAGCAGCAGCTCCAGCGCACCGAGCTCGGGGACGCGCGGAGAGAGGGCCATAGGTTCAGGCTATGCCCTCATAGAGCGGGCGGCGCTACCGGCCGCCGCCGCCCCGGGGGACGGTGGGTGTCATGGCCACCCTGCTCAGCACCGTCCCCCGCCCGTCCACCCGCGTCCGCCGCCTCGACCTCGCCCAGCTCAGCCCGAACTGGTACGCGGTGGTCATGGGGACGGCGATCGTGGCCAACGGCGCGGTCGCCCTTCCGGTCAGATGGCCCGGCCTGCTCGGCTTCGCCGAGCTGATGTGGGCGCTCGGGCTGGCCGGTCTGCTGGTGCTGGGCGCCGCTCGGGTGGTCCACCTCACCCGGTACCGCGAGGCCGCCCGCGAGCACCTGCTGGAGAACCCGGCCACCGCCGTCTTCTACGGCTGTCCGCCGATGGCGCTGCTCGCGGTGGGCCTCGGCACCCTGACCGTCGGCTCCCGGGCCATCGGCACCGGCCCGGCCGTCGCGATCGACCTCGTGCTCTGGACGGCGGGCACGGTGTACGCGCTGGCCGTCGCGGTCGGCATCCCCTACCTGATGATCACCCGGCACGAGGTGTCCCCGCTCGCGGCCAACCCGACCTGGCTGCTGCCCGTGGTCGCCCCGCTGGTCGCCTCCGCCGCCGGCCCGGCGCTCGTCCCGCACCTGCCGGCCGGCGCCGCCCGGGAGGCCCTGCTGTACGGCTGCGCGACGCTGTTCGGGATCGGGCTGCTGGCCACCCTGGCGCTGCTGCCGGTGGTGCTCACCGGCCTGGCGCACAGCAAGCTGCCCACCCTGGCGCTCACCCCCACGCTGTTCCTGGTGCTCGGCCCGCTCGGCCAGTCCACCACCGCCGTCCACCAGCTCGCCGACGCCGCCGGCCCGGTCCTGCCCGAGCTCGCCCCCGCGACGCGCGCCCTCGCCGAGCTGTACGGCGTGGCCGTGCTCGGTGTCGCGATGCTCTGGCTGCTGCTCGCCCTGGCCGCCAACCTGCGGGCCCGGCGGGCCGGGATGTCGTTCGCGATGACCTGGTGGGCGTTCACCTTCCCGGTCGGCACCTGCGTCACCGGGGCGGCCGCGCTCGCCCGGCACACCGGGTTCGCCGGGTTCACCGGGCTCGCCGTCGGCCTGTTCGGGCTGCTGCTGGCGGGCTGGGCGATCGCGGCGGGCGGTACGGTCGCCGCGCTGGCCGGCGGGCGGCTGCTGGCCCGCTGAGGAGCGCCGCGCGCCCGGCCCGCCGTACCGGACGGCGCTGAGGACCTGGGGCGCGCCCCGCTTCCGGAGTCCGCGCGTCCGCCGCCGACCGGCCGGGCGGTCGGCGGCCCGTCACTCCACCTCGCTGACCTGGGCTTTCGCAGGAACCGGAAGCGGTCCGCACGGGTGCGGCCCGGCGCACCCGTGCAGGTTCCTGCAATTGCGAGAACATGCAGCAGGGCGGCACTTGTTCACCGGCCGTCACACTGTGAGGGTGGGAGTCACGCCAGGTCGTCCGGGCCATCGCAGCCCGATGACGGTGACTTGCTCTTCATTGCTGGATGCGTCCGGCACGTCCGCACGTGCCTGCATATCGGGGGGAAGAGCGCCGGCCGGGACCCATGTGTGGTGATGGCTCCCGGGACCGGAGCCGGCGAGGCGTTGCTGCTCCGCCTCGCCGGAAGTGCCGGGACCGTGGCGTACACCGGCGGCCCCCCGGACCCGCGTGCGACGGCACCCGAGGTCCGGGGGACCGTCGGTCGCCCTAGTACGGTGAGCACCGCCGCCACCGCGCGCGGCGCGCGCGAGGAGCACCACACACCCGAGAGACATCCGGCAGGGAGCGTTCGACGTGACGTTCGAAGCGGCGGCGGATCCGACGGCCGCCCCGGGCGGGGCCCCCGGCGGCGCCGGCGCGATCGGCGCTGGAACGACCGCCGGCGCACCCGACGAGGCCGCCCGCCGCCTCTACCTCGCGATCCTCGCCGACGGTGGCCGCATCCGGGTCGCCGACGTCCCCGAAACCGACCGGGACGCCGTCCGCCGACTGGTCGCCATCGGCCTGCTGATGACCAACCCGATAGACGCCTGCTACACCGCCGTCAGCCCCCGCTCGGTCAGCGACCGCCTCGGCGCGGAGCTCCGCAGCGAGGCCACCCGCCTGCTGGTCCGCGCCGAGAACCTCCCCGGCACCCTGGACGCCCTCACCCGCGCCTACGACGCGATGCCCCGCCCGCCCGAGCGCTCCGGCGGCGCCGTCTACATCGAGGGCCACATCCACATCCGGCAGCGGATCTCCCAGCTGGTGTCCGACTGCCGCACCGAGGTCCTCACCGCCCAGCCCGGCGCCCGGCCCGCCGACGCCCTCAAGATCGCGATCCAGCAGGACGTCCAGCTCCTCCAGCGGGGCTGCTCGCTGCGCACCATCTACCAGCCCGTCGCGATGTCCGAACCCGCCGCCCTCGCCTACGCCGAGGAGGTCACCCGGCGCGGCTCGCTGATCCGGATCCTGGACGAGCCCATCCAGCGGCTGATGATCTTCGACCGCTCGGTCGCCGTCATCTCCGCCACCGACGACCACAGCACCGCCGCGTTCATCTCCGACCCGGCCGGGATCGCCTTCATCGTCAACGCCTTCGAACGCGACTGGTCCCGCGCCGACGCCACCGACTGGTCCGCCGCCCTCCGCCAGGGCCCCGCGCACAGCGCTCCCGAACGCGTCGGCCGGCTCCTCGCCCGCGGCCTCACCCAGCGCGCCGTCGCCACCCGCCTGGGCCTGAGCGAACGCACCGTCGCCGCGCACATCTCCCGCCTGCGCGACCGCTACGGCGCCCAGACCCTCTTTCAGCTCGGCTGGATGATGCGGGGCGACCGCGGTGACGGCTGACCCCGCCGGTTGCCGACCGCCGACCGCGGTGACGGCTGACCCGGCCGGTCGCCGACCGCCGACCGCGCGGCGCCGGCGGTCGGCGGAAACGTCAACCGGCCTGTGCTCCCGGCCGGTTGGACCGGGCGGGAGCACAGGCCGGTTGGGCGCGTCGACCCCGCGGGGGCCCGGGCGGGGGAACCCGGTGCCTGAACCGCGGTCAGCCGGTGGCCGCGCCGGTGGGCCAGTAGCCGGCCGGACCGACGGCCGGGGGCTGCTGACGGGGGACGGTGAACTGCTCGCCGGGGGCGGTCCAGAAGCCCTCGCGCAGGGAGAGCGCCATACCGGCCCAGTCGAGGGCGGTCTCCACGGTGTGGTGGAGCGCCTCCTGGGACCAGGTGTCGTCGAAGACCAGCGGCAGGACGGGGGCGACCTGCTCGATGGTGGCGATCAGCGGGTTGTGGGTGATGGCCTCGTCGACGAGCAGGACGATCGGCTTGCGCAGCGCCGACGCCCAGCCCAGCTCCAGGCTGACGCCGGCGGAGAGCGGCGCGCCCACGTAGGCGAAGACCAGGTCGGCGGACTGCAGCGCGCGGAAGTCCGAGGGCACCCGGGGCTCGGGGGCGCGCCCGGCGACGGTCCAGGCGTCGCTGTGGTGGGCGCTGTACACGGCGGCGCCACTACGGAGGAGGGTGGTGCGCAGGGTCGTCAGCCGCGTCCGGCTGGCGAGCGTCACCACACTGTCGGCCGGCCCGGTCAACCGCATCAGCGGCGCGGCCAGGAAGACTCGTGCACGCCGACCCTCATGGGCCTGGCTGTCGTGGTGACGCAGGTAGGGCTCGGTCATTGTCGACTCCGGGGGAATGACCGACCAGGAGAATTTTTCAAGTCCCCCTGGACGATGTGGTGTTGGAGGAGGGCCTCGCACGACTGAAGCTGACGGCGGTGCGATAGGGCCCGTGGTCCGGCCGCGGTGCGGAACGCTGGTGCTGCCCGGCGCATGGTTGATGGGGTGTGCACTGATCGTCTCGGGTGAGGCGGGCGACAGTCCACGTGTGAAGGGTGTCATCTCCGTGTCTGGCAGACAGATGACACCGTGACCACCTCTGGCGGGCAGGTTCACGCCATGGGTTTCGGCAGGGAGTGTCATATTTCTGCCTGGCATCAGGATGACAGTCCCAGGAGTGGACAAATGTTTGCACAGGCAGGGCTGCGCAGGCTTTGATGTCTTGCGCATCTCCCACACGCTTCGCCGCACCACCGGACCGTACGGGTCCACTCATGGACATGGTCGGTTATAGCAGATACATGACAAGGAGTCGTGACATGCGTCGTGCACCGCGCATCCTGATCCGTGCCTTGGCGGTGGTCGCGATCACTGCTGCGGTCCCGATGGTGTCTTCTCCCGAGGACTGGGGCTGGCAGACGCAGCACCGCGAGGGCGGTGCCGTCGCGACCTCGCAGGCCATGGCCAACGACTGGGGTTGGAGCGCCCCGGCCCCGAACACGACGGCCGCCGTCGTGCCGGCCGCGCCGCAGCCCATTCAGGACTGGGGCTGGTGAACCGGATCGCCGCCCTCCAGCCCCGGGAATGACGCGTCGTCCGCCGCGATGAGGTGCGGTGGGTGCTGAGCCATCCGCCAGCCCAGCTGGAAGAGCGTCTCGGAGTCGTACTCCTCGCGGAACTCCGCGATGTGCCGGGCGAGCGTCCGCTCGCTGATGCCGAGGCTCCGGGCGATCACGCGGTGCCCCACGCCCTGGATCATCATGCGGAGGATCTTCGTGCGCAGGCGTGAGATGACCTCCTGGGGCACCTCGGTCGCCCCGGGGAAGGGTATCGAGCGTATCCACAGGCCCTCGAACGAGTCGATCAGGTAGCTGATCACCGCGGGGTCCCGGACTATGGCCGCTTTCGCGTTGTCGTCCTGCGCCGGGATCACCGCGACCTCGCGGTCGACGATGATGAGGCGTTTGAAGGGTTCGGCGAGCGTCCTGACCTCGGCGCCGTGCTCGGTGATCCGCTCGACGTATTGCCGGGTGGGAGCCGCATAACGGGCGCTCGGTTGGTAAATGGTCCGCCGCTGGACGCCCCTGTGCAACAACGCGATGTCGCGTTCCACAATTCGCTGAATGATGGCCAGCGGGCGGCTTCCGCCGGGTTGTGCGGTGAGCACTTCCTTTGCCGCGTTCTCCACCAGGGATTCGATCTGCTGGTTGATTTCCGGAACGCCGAGCGCGTATTCGATGGGACCGCCGGGCTCGGTTCTGTGGTTCATCGAGCCATAGGCGTGCGAGAGGTCCTGGAACGCCTTCGGAGCGGCCGAGGACCTCATCAGGAGATGCAGGGCCTGTTCCTGCCACTGGCCGACCAGGCGTCCGGCTATCCGGGAGGGATCGGCGACCGTCATCGTCGACGGGTCGTCGACGTCGGGAATCAGCAGGCCGAACTCGAGGAGTTCGGCGCGGGGCACGGCGATGCTGGGATCGGTCGAGGCCAGCCGGCCCCCGTTCGCCACCGCTCGGAGGTAGAGCGTGCGCGCCTCCTCGGAGAGGATGCTCGTGGACGCTCCCCCAGGCTCCGTCCCACTCGTAGCGTTCATCTGCGACCTTTCAACCGTCCCGGCCCGACGGCGACGACCCCCTGTGACAGGGCGCTCGTCAGGATCCTTGTTCGATGGCCGCAGTCGGGCGCGAGTTCACCGGTGAGCACTCTACGCATGACGCGCAGCTGTCGGCACCCCTCGATGGACGGGGTGCCGACAGCGGCGTACAGAGCGCGGGGCCGGGGATCCGGCGGCGAGATCCGGCGGGGCTCAGCGCTTGGGGCGCCAGACCACGAGGGCGCTGGAGTGGGGGGTGGGCGGCTGGTACGGGACGAGGTCGCGGCGGTACGAGGCGTGGATGGTGGCCTCGCGCTGCTGGAGGGCGGTGGCGGCGCCCTCCAGGGAGTCGACCAGCTCGGAGACGCGGGCCTGGAGGGCGGCGACCTGGTTCTCCAGCTCGATGATCCGCTTGATGCCCGCCAGGTTGATGCCCTCGTCCTGGGAGAGCCGCTGGACCTCGCGCAACTGCTGGATGTCGCGCGCGGAGTAGCGGCGCCCACGGCCGGCGGTGCGGTCCGGGCAGACCAGGCCGAGCCGGTCGTACTGACGGAGGGTCTGCGGGTGCAGCCCGGAGAGCTCGGCGGCCACCGAGATCACGTAGACCGGGGTCTCCTCGGTGAGCACGTACTGGGGCTGCGGCGCGGTCCGGCGGGGGGCGCGGCGGGCGCCGCCACCGGGCAGACCGTCGCCGAGACCGGGGCCGATGGGTTCGTCGGGGATCATCTGGTCGTCACGCTCCCTTCGCCGCTCTGAAGAGGGCGGCTCGTGGGTCGTCGGAGGCGGTCGCCTCGCGGTACTGCTCCAGGGCGGCCAGCGCGTCGCCGGTGACGTTCTGGGGCACCACGACCTCCACGGTGACGAGGAGGTCGCCGCGGGTGCCGTCCTTGCGGGTGGCGCCCTTGCCACGGGCCCGCAGGGTCAGGCCGTTCGCGCTGCCCGGGGGCAGCTTGAGCTTCACCGACGGGCCGTTCAGGGTCGGCACCTCGATGGTGCCGCCGAGGGCGGCCTCGGGGAAGCTGACCGGGACGGTCACGGTCAGGTTGTCGCCCTTGCGGCCGAAGACGGGGTGCGGGTCGACGTGCACGGTGACGTAGAGGTCGCCGGGCTGGCCGCCGCGCTCGCCCTGGGCGCCCTTGCCCTTGAGCCGGATCCGCTGGGCGTCCTGGACGCCGGCCGGGATCCGGACCTGCATGGTGCGGGCGGAGCTGGCCCGGCCGCTGCCGTGGCAGTCGGGGCACGGGTCGTCGACGATCATGCCTCGGCCGCGGCAGTCCCGGCAGGGCTCGGAGAGCGCGAAGGCGCCCTGGCCGCGGCTGACGGTGCCGGAGCCGACACAGGTCGGGCAGACCCGCGGGGTGGTGCCGGACTTGGCGCCGGTGCCGTTGCAGAGGCGGCAGGGGGCCTGGCTGGTCATCCGCAGCGGGACGGTGGCGCCGTCGACGGCCTCCTCGAAGGAGAGCGTCACCTCGGTCTCGACATCGGTGCCGCGTCGCGGCTGGGCCTGCCGGCCGCCGCGGTTGAACAGCCCGCCGAAGACGTCGCCGAGCCCGCCGCCGCCCTGGCCGCCGCCCTGGCTGCCGCTGAACAGGTCGCCGAAGTCGAAGCTGTAGCTGCCGGGGCCACCGGGGCCGCCGGCCCGGAAGCCGCCGTTGGCGAAGAGGCTGCGGGCCTCGTCGTACTCCTTGCGGCGCTTCTCGTCGGAGAGGACGTCGTACGCCTCGGAGATGTCCTTGAACCGCTCCTCGGCCTTGGCGTCGCCCTTGTTGGCGTCGGGGTGGAACTCGCGCGCCAGCTTGCGGTAGGTCTTCTTGATCTCTGTGGCGTTGGCGTCCTTGGGCACACCGAGGACCTTGTAGTAGTCCTTCTCCACGTAGTCCTTGCCGCTCATGGCCGGCGCCACCTCCCGAGGTCCATCGTCACAGTGCTGTCAACGGGTGGGACCCGGCCACTGGTGCCGGGGCACGTCGACAGCGCGCTGCGGAGCCGGCCGCCGTACTGGCCGGCGTACGACTCCGCAGCGCGAGGGTTGTCAGCTGTCACCGCTGGTCAGCTGTCCGAGCCACCGTCGGCCTGGTCCTTCTTCTCCCCGCCCTTGGCGGCGTCGGCGTCCGGGGCGGCCGTGGTCTGGGTGCCCGGCTGGGGCTCCGCGACCGCGACCATCGCCGGGCGGATGATCCGCTCGCCGATCCGGTAACCGGGCTGGAGGATCTGGACGCAGGTGTCCTCGGTGACCTCCGACGAGTAGCTGTGCATCAGCGCCTCGTGCATGGTCGGGTCGAAGGGCTCGCCCTCCTTGCCGAACTGCTGGAGGCCCAGCTTGGCGACGACCGTCTCCAGCGACTCGGCCACGGACTTGAAGCCGCCCGTCACCTCGCCGTGCTCACGGGCCCGGCCGATGTCGTCCAGCACCGGGATCAGCGACTCCAGGATGTTGGAGACGGCGATCTCGCGGACCGTCAGCCGGTCGCGCTCGACCCGCTTGCGGTAGTTCTGGTACTCGGCCTGGAGGCGCTGGAGGTCGGCCGTGCGCTCGGCCAGCTCGCGCTTGGCCGAGGCGAGGTCGTCCGAGCCGGCGCCCTCGGCACCGGTCGCGGCGGCCTCCTCGGCCGCCTTGCCCCGAGCGCCGTCGACAGCGGCCTCCTCGGCGGCGGAGTCGTCGCCGGGCTTGGCACCCTGCGGCTTCTCCGTCATGCGGCACTGCCCTTGGGCTTCTCGTCGTCCACGATCTCGGCGTCGACGACGTCGTCGTCCTTGGCACCGGCGTCACCGGCCGCACCCGCACCGGCGGCACCGGCGGCGTCGGCGTTGGCGTAGAGCGCCTGGCCGAGCTTCTGGGCGGTGGTGGAGACCTTCTCCGAGGCCTCGCGGATCGCCGCGATGTCCTCGCCCTTCAGGGCCTCCTTGAGCTCGCCGATGGCGGTCTCGACCTCGGTCTTGACGTCGGCCGGGAGCTTGTCGGAGTTGTCGGCGATGAACTTCTCGGTCGAGTAGACGAGCTGCTCGGCCTGGTTGCGGGTCTCCACGGCCTCGCGGCGCTTGTGGTCCTCCTCCGCGTACTGCTCGGCCTCGCGCATCATGCGCTCGATGTCGTCCTTCGGCAGCGCGGAGCCGCCGGTGACGGTCATCTTCTGCTCCTTGCCGGTGCCGAGGTCCTTGGCGCCGACGTGCATGATGCCGTTGGCGTCGATGTCGAAGGTGACCTCGATCTGGGGCAGGCCGCGCGGGGCCGGCGGCAGGCCGGTCAGCTCGAACATGCCGAGCTTCTTGTTGTACGCGGCGATCTCGCGCTCGCCCTGGTAGACCTGGATCTGCACGGACGGCTGGTTGTCCTCGGCCGTGGTGAAGATCTCGGAGCGCTTGGTCGGGATCGTGGTGTTGCGCTCGATCAGCTTGGTCATGATGCCGCCCTTGGTCTCGATGCCGAGGGACAGCGGGGTGACGTCGAGCAGCAGGACGTCCTTGACCTCGCCCTTGAGGACACCGGCCTGGAGCGCGGCGCCGATGGCGACGACCTCGTCCGGGTTGACGCCCTTGTTGGCGTCCTTGCCGCCGGTCAGCTCGCGGACGAGCTCGGCGACGGCCGGCATACGGGTCGAGCCGCCGACGAGGACGACGTGGTCGATCTCGGAGAGGGCGATGCCCGCGTCCTTGATGACGTTGTGGAACGGGACCTTGCAGCGCTCCAGCAGGTCCGAGGTGAGCTGCTGGAACTGGGCGCGGGTGAGCTTCTCGTCCAGGTGCAGCGGGCCCTCGGCGGAGGCCGTGATGTAGGGCAGGTTGATCGAGGTCTCGGAGGACGAGGACAGCTCGATCTTGGCCTTCTCGGCGGCCTCGCGCAGACGCTGCAGGGCCATCTTGTCCTTGGACAGGTCGACGCCGTGGCCGGCCTGGAAGACCTTCACCAGGTGGTCGACGACCTTCTGGTCCCAGTCGTCGCCGCCGAGGTGGTTGTCACCGTTGGTGGCCTTCACCTCGACGACGCCGTCGCCGATCTCCAGCAGCGAGACGTCGAAGGTGCCGCCGCCGAGGTCGAAGACCAGGATGGTCTGGTCGTCCTTGTCCAGGCCGTAGGCCAGGGCGGCCGCGGTCGGCTCGTTGACGATGCGCAGGACGTTGAGGCCCGCGATCTCACCGGCCTCCTTGGTGGCCTGGCGCTCGGAGTCCGAGAAGTACGCCGGGACGGTGATGACGGCGTCGGTGACGGTCTCGCCCAGGTAGGCCTCGGCGTCCCGCTTCAGCTTCTGCAGCACGAAGGCGCTGATCTGCTGGGGGTTGAAGTCCTTGCCGTCCAGGCCGATCTTCCAGCTGGTGCCCATGTGGCGCTTGACCGAGCGGATGGTGCGGTCCACGTTGGTGACCGCCTGGCGCTTGGCCACCTCGCCGACGAGCACCTCGCCGTTCTTGGCGAAGGCGACGACGGACGGCGTGGTCCGAGCGCCCTCGGCGTTCGTGATGACGGTGGGCTCGCCACCCTCCAGAACGCTGACGACCGAGTTCGTCGTACCGAGGTCGATGCCGACCGCGCGTGCCATCGTAGATACCTCCACGGAAGAGTTGAGCTTTACAGGCTCAAGGATGCACGACGGGACGGGAAGCGTCAACAGCTATGAGTCCGAGCGGCTCAACTTTGGTGAGCCGACGGTGAGCCGGTGCTCCGTCGGAGGGGTGCCTTCCGGGTGGAACGGCGGCCCCGGGCGTGCGTCCACGTGACTGCCGCCATACCTTGAGCATCTTCAGGAGAAGTGTTGCCCACCGGTAATGTCCGGGCCGTCGGCCCGGGAAGTTACCGACGAGTACACTGCCCCGTAGACACTGCACACCCGCAACAAGCAAGCCGCAGGAGACGGAGAGCCGATGCAGCTAGCAGCGATCGTCATCTCGCTGGTCACGTTCGTGGTCGGCACCGCGCTCGCCGCTCGTGCGGCGCTGTACATCTACCGGGTGGTGCGGACCGGCCAGCCGGACCCCGGCCGCTTCGGGCAGCCCGCGCAGCGGGTGAAGACCGTGGCCGTGGAGTTCGTCGGCCACACCCGGATGAACCGCTGGGGGATCGTGGGCATCGCCCACTGGTTCGTCGCGGTCGGCTTCTTCACCCTGGGCCTGACCCTGCTCACCGCGTTCTTCCAGCTGTTCGACGCCGAGTTCGTGCTGCCGGTGCTCGGCGGCTGGCTGCCGTACGAGCTCTTCACCGAGCTGGTCGGCACCCTCACCACGCTGGGCATCGCGACGCTGATCGTGATCCGCCTGCTGAGCCTGCCCGGCCGGGCAGGCCGCAAGTCCCGCTTCGCCGGCTCGATCGCCTGGCAGGCCTTCTACGTCGAGTACACGATCCTCGGCATCGGCCTCTGCATCATGATCCTGCGCGGCCTGGAGGGCGCGCTGGAGCACGTCGGCTCCTACGAGGCCAAGTACCTGATCTCCTACCCGCTGGTGGTGGCCTTCCGCGGCCTCTCCGAGGGGACGCTGGAGAACCTGGTCTACGTCTTCGCGATGCTGAAGATCTGCATCTCCTTCGCCTGGGCGATCACCATCGGCATCAACCCCTCGATGGGCGTCGCCTGGCACCGCTTCCTGGCCTTCTTCAACATCTACTTCAAGCGCGAGGAGGACGGCTCCACCGCGCTCGGTGAACTGCGTCCGATGACCAGCGGCGGTCAGCCGATCGACTTCGAGGACCCGGCCGACGACGCCGTGTTCGGCGTCTCCCAGGTCGAGCACTTCTCCTGGAAGGGCATCCTCGACTTCTCCACCTGCACCGAGTGCGGCCGCTGCCAGTCGCAGTGCCCGGCCTGGAACACCGGCAAGCCGCTCTCCCCGAAGCTGCTCATCATGAGCCTGCGCGAGCACGCCTTCGGCAAGGCCCCCTACCTCCTGGCCGGCGGCGGCAAGGACATGGAGGGCGCGGAGAAGGCCACCGCCGAGCAGCTCAAGGACGTCCCGGCGGCCGCGCTGGCCGAGGCCGAGCGCCCGCTGATCGGCACCGCCGAAGAGAACGGTGTCATCGACCCGGACGTGCTGTGGTCCTGCACCACCTGCGGCGCCTGCGTCGAGCAGTGCCCGGTCGACATCGAGCACATCGACCACATCGTCGACATGCGCCGCTACCAGGTCATGATCGAGTCCTCGTTCCCCACCGAGGCCGGCACCATGCTCAAGAACCTGGAGAACAAGGGCAACCCCTGGGGCATGGCCACCAAGGCCCGCCTCGACTGGGTCAAGGAGCTCAAGAAGGAGACCGGCATCGAGGTGCCGGTGATCGGTGAGGACATCGACCCCGCCGAGGTCGAGTACCTGTACTGGGTGGGCTGCGCCGGCGCCCTGGAGGACCGCGCGAAGAAGACCACCAAGGCCTTCGCCGAACTGCTGCACACCGCGGGCGTGCGGTTCGCGATCCTCGGCAAGGAGGAGTCCTGCACCGGTGACTCCGCCCGCCGCCTGGGCAACGAGTTCCTCTTCCAGATGCTCGGCGCGCAGAACGTCGAGACCCTGAACGCCGCGCTGGAGGACGCTCCGGCCAAGCGGATCGTGGCGACCTGCCCGCACTGCTTCAACACCATCGCCAACGAGTACCCGCAGCTGGGCGGCCACTTCGAGGTCATCCACCACACCCAGCTGCTGCAGCACCTCATCGACGAGGGCAAGCTCGTGCCGGTCAACCCGGTCGAGGGCCTCATCACCTACCACGACCCCTGCTACCTGGGCCGGCACAACAAGGTCTACAGCCCGCCGCGCGAGATCATGGACAAGGTCCCCGGTCTGCGCCAGCAGGAGATGCACCGCCACAAGGAGCGCGGCTTCTGTTGCGGCGCCGGCGGCGCGCGGATGTGGATGGAGGAGCGCATCGGCAAGCGGATCAACACCGAGCGCGTCGACGAGGCGCTCTCCCTCAACCCGGACATCGTCTCCACCGCCTGCCCGTTCTGCCTCGTCATGCTCTCCGACTCGGTGAACGGCAAGAAGAACGAGGGCGCGGCCAAGGAGCACCTGAAGGTCGTGGACGTCGCCCAGCTGCTGCTCGACTCGGTCAAGGCGATCCCGCCGGCCGAGGCGGAGGAGCCGCAGACGGTCGACGCCTGAGACGCGTCTTGCTCGACAGGGCCGTGAACCGGCCCGGTTGTTCGACAGTTCTGCAACAACCCGCCCGGCCCGGGGGGGTGCCATCGGCGCCCGCCCGGGCCGGGCTTTTCGGGTGACGGCCTCCGGCACCCGGGCCCGTCCCGGCCGCCGACTGCCGGACCACCCGGCGGCGCTCCGGTCGGAAGGAAATACAGTAGGCGCCGGACCGGCCGTGAGCCGGTCGATCCGTTCCGGCCCCCGGAACGGCGTACAGCACACACCGCGGAGGTACCGGCCCGCCGGGCCGGGCCGCAGAGACCACAAGGGGAACAGCGCAGACCATGACCGAGGCGATCATGCTGGTCGGTGGTAAGGGCACGCGACTGCGTCCGCTGACCACCCACACCCCCAAGCCCATGCTGCCGGTGGCAGGCGTCCCGTTCATCGCGCACCAGCTGGCCCGCGCGGCGGCGGCCGGGGTCACCCGCGTGGTGCTCGCCACGTCCTACCTCGCCGAGGTCTTCGAGGACCACTTCCAGGACGGCACCCCGTACGGCATCGAGCTGGTCTACCTGACCGAGCGCGAGCCGCTCGGCACCGGCGGCGCGATCCGCAACGCGGCCACCGGGCTCACCTGCGGCCCCGAGGAGCCGGTCCTGGTCTTCAACGGCGACATCCTCTCCGGCGTCGACATCGCCGCCCTGCGCGACGGCCACGTGGCCGCCGGGGCCGACGTCACCCTGCACCTCACCCGGGTCGAGGACCCGCGCGCCTTCGGCCTCGTCCCGACCGACGAGCACGGCCGGGTGCTGGAGTTCCTGGAGAAGCCGGAGACGCCGGAGCAGATCGTCACCGACCAGATCAACGCCGGCTGCTACGTCTTCACCCGCTCCGTCATCGACCGAATCCCGACCGGCCGCGAGGTCTCCGTCGAGCGCGAGACCTTCCCCGAGCTGCTGGCCACCGGCGCGCTGCTGCGCGGCGTCGTCGACACCTCGTACTGGCTGGACCTCGGCACCCCGGCCGCCTTCGTCCGCGGCTCGGCCGACCTCGTCCTCGGCAAGGTCGACTCGCCCGCCGTCCCCGGCCCGACCGGCGACGCCCTGCTGCTGCCCGGCGCGACCGTCCGGGACGGCGCGGTGCTCAGCGGCGGCACCGTGGTCTCCGAGGGCGCGGTGGTCGAGGCCGGCGCGATCGTCGAGGGCAGCGTGATCCTGCCCGGCGCCGTCATCGGCCCCGACACCCTGGTCAAGGACTCGATCGTGGGCGCCTTCGCGACCATCGGCGACCGCACCGCGCTGGACGGCGCGGTGATCGGCGACGGTGCGATCGTGGAGTCCGACAACGAGCTGCCGAACGGCGTGCGGATCGCCTGCGGCACCCTGCTGCCGGTCGGCGCCGTCCGCACCACGGCCGGCCCGGGCGGCTGCCCGGCCGGTACCAGCGCCGCGGCGGCGGTGCACGGGCCGAAGGTCGCCGTGGGGCAGTAGGGCACCCGCGTGCCCCGCGGTGGGCCGCGGCAGTAACAGGCTCGCTGCAAACCGGACCCGGTCCGGTGCCCGGCCGCCGAGGTGCCCGCCGGGCGGGTACCTTCGGAGCGTGGCTGGCAATCGATACGACAGCGGTCAGGGCGCCGACCCCCATGGCGGGTGGTCGGCGCCCCCGCAGCACCAGGCGGCGCCCGGGGGGTACGGGCCGACGGACGGACCGGAGTACTTCACCGGCCCGCAGCAGGGCCCCGGCGGACCGTCCGCCCAGCAGGGCCCGCCGGACCCGTACGGCCCCGGCCCCCGCTCCCCGTACGCCGGGCAGCCGGACCCGTACGCACAGCCGGACCCGTACGCGGCCGACCACCCCGGGCACACCCGGGCCTTCCCGGTCGGCGCCGACCCGTACGCCGGCGAGCCGTCCTCCTACGGGCCGGGGCAGCAGGGCTGGGCTGAGGCCGGCCCGCAGCAGGGCTACGGCGAGGACAACGTCGCCGTCTACCGGGCCGGCGGCCAGTCCGCGCCGCAGGCCACCGGGCCGCGGCCGGGCTGGCGCGAGCTGCTGACCGGGCTGTTCCGCACCCCCACCGCGATCTTCGACCGCACCCGCGACCACCAGGTCTGGCTGCCCGCCGTCACGGTCTCCCTGCTGTACGGCGCCCTCGCCGTCCTAGGCCTCGGCATGACCCGCGACGACGTGGTCAACTCGACCTTCACCGTGGCCCTCACCGCCATGCTCGCGGCGGCGATCGGCTTCACCCTGGCCGGCGCCATGCTCGGCGCGGTCACGTACGCGCTGGCCCGGCAGTTCGGCGGCGACGGCCCCTGGCAGTCCACGGTCGGCCTGGCCGTGCTGATCGGCTGGGTCACCGACGCGCCCCGGCTGCTGCTGGCGCTGGTGCTGCCGGCCGACAACACGGTCGTCCAGGCGGTCGGCTGGGCGACCTGGCTGCTCTGCGCGTTCCTGCTGACCAGCATGGTCCGCCGGGTGCACGACCTGCCCTGGGGCAAGGCGGCCGGCGCGGCGGCGCTGCAGCTGCTGGCGCTGCTGGTGCTGATCAAGCTGCCGACCCTGGGCTGACCGGGGGCTGACCCGGGGCTGACCCGGGGCGCCGGGCCTCGGGGACAATGGAACACGGACCGGGCCTCGCCTCGCGGGGCCCGTTTCCATTGCCCAGTCCACCCTCACCCGCACCCTCACCCGCACGGAGCCAGGCATGACCCTCCCCACCACGCACGTCAGCTTCCCGACCGGGGCGGTGACCGGCGAGTCGACGGTGCTCGCGGTGCACCCGCTGGACGGCGGCCGGTACGCCGTGGTCACCGGGTCGACGCCGTTCCACCCGCTCGACCACACCTGGCCCGACCAGCCCGCCGACCTCGGCACGCTCACCGTGGACGGCGTCGAGCTGGCCGTCGTCGACTGCCTCACCGGCGCCGTCGGCCCGGACGGCGGCGCGCCGCTGGTCGGCGCCGATATCCCGGTCCGGCGCGGCGACGAGGAGTGGTCCTGGCTGGTCCTGCACGTCCTCGCGGCCGACCCGGGCGACATCGTCGGCCGGACCGCCGCCCTCGCCGTCGACGCCGGCCGCCGCGGGGCGCTCAGCGCCGCGCACAGCGGCTGCCACCTGCTCGCCCTCGCCCTCAACGAGGCGCTCGCGCCGCGCTGGCGCAAGGACCCGGGCCGCGCCGACGCCCTCGGCCACCCGGACTTCGACAGCCTCGCCATGGCGAGCTCGGTGATGGACACCGAGGCGAGCACCGACACCTACCGGCTCGGCAAGTCGCTGCGCAAGAAGGGCTTCACCGCCGAGGCCGCCGAGGAGTTCCCGGCGCTCGCCGACGCCCTCCCCGAGCTCACCGAGGCCGTCAACCGCCGACTGGCCGGCTGGGTCGCCGCCGACGCCCCGGTGCGCATCGACGTCCCCGGCCCGGAGCTGACCGCCCGCCGCCAGTGGCACTGCGAGCTGCCCGAGGGCGCCGCGCAGATCTTCTGCGGCGGCACCCACCTGCACCACCTGGGCGAGCTGGCCGAGCTCCGCACCGAGCTGCGGCTCTCCGAGGACGGCAGCGAGCTGGTCGCGGTCACCCGCCCGAAGCGGGCCTGAGACGCCGACGGGCGGTCACCCCTGGCGCAGGGGTGACCGCCCGTTCCGTCGTGCCGCTCGGGACAGTGCTCAGATCTTGGTGCGGTGGAAGTTCAGGTGGGAGCGGGACGGCGTCGGACCGCGCTGCCCCTGGTAGCGGGAGCCGTACCGCTCCGAGCCGTACGGGTGCTCCGACGGCGAGGAGAGCCGGAACATGCAGAGCTGCCCGATCTTCATCCCCGGGTAGAGCTTGATCGGCAGGGTCGCGACGTTCGAGAGCTCCAGCGTGACGTGCCCGCTGAAGCCGGGGTCGATGAAGCCGGCCGTGGAGTGCGTCAGCAGGCCGAGCCGGCCCAGGCTGGACTTGCCCTCCAGCCGCGAGGCGATGTCCTCGGGCAGCGTGATGACCTCGTAGGTCGACGCCAGCGCGAACTCGCCCGGGTGCAGGATGAACGCCTCGTCGCCCTCCGGCTCGACCAGCCGGGTCAGGTCCGGCTGCTCCTCGGAGGGGTCGATATGCGGGTACCGGTGGTTCTCGAAGACCCGGAAGAAGCGGTCCAGTCGCACGTCGATGCTCGACGGCTGGATCATCGCGGGGTCGAACGGGTCGATCACCACCCGGCCGTTGTCGATCTCGGTCCGGATGTCCTTGTCAGAGAGCAGCACGCTTCGAGGTTACGTGCACGACACGGCCCCGGACGAATCGTCCGGGGCCGCACCCGTCACATCTCTCCCGTGATCACCCTCGTCAGGCGAGGAACTCCGCGGCCTCCAGCCGCAGCGCCCGGGCCAGTTGCGGCTCGGACAGCTCCCGCACGTCGGCCAGCACCGAGCTCCTCAGCCGCCCGCACTGCGGACACCGGATCAGCCGGCCGGGCCCCAGCCGGGCGGGTCCGAGATTCTGCATCGGGAACGTGGTGGTGCTGAACAGGTGCCCTTCGGCACAACGAACGACGGCGCGCTGCTCCATCGATCCCCTTCCCATCCTTACCCCAGTACTCACCCGTACTCGTCGCCCCGAACGGCGGAGCCCCCGGGACCAGCGTCACATTAGGGGAAGTTCCGGACATTCCACACCAAGGCTCGCCGCCCGCACCCACCCGCCGGGGCACTCTCACGCGGCCACACAGTACGCCCCCGCCCCCACCCCCCGCGGCTCCGCCACGACCACCGCCCACCTGTGCAACGACCGTCACGGATGGGGTACAGTGAAGCCCGGATCGAGCGGTCTCTGACGGCTCGTCAAGCGGGCGTAGTTTAATGGTAGAACATGAGCTTCCCAAGCTTAGAGCGCGAGTTCGATTCTCGTCGCCCGCTCCAGTAGTGAAGGCCCAGGCCGGGACAGGGATCCCGGGCTGGGCCTTTTTCGTGTTTCGGGGGTGGGGGTCAGGGGCGGGGGTGGAGGCGGAGGAAGGCCTGGACGCCGGTGGTGACGGTGGTGCGGAGGGCGGTGTCGGAGATGGGGACGGCGCCGTAGAAGGACTGGTCGGCCGCGCCGCTGAAGGTGAGCAGGGTGAAGTGGGTGGCCGCGAGGTCGGGGTCGTCGACGGTGAGGAGGCCCTGGGCGGCGAGGCGGGCGAGGTGGTCGGCGAGGTCGCGGTGGGAGGCGAGTGGGCCGGCGGCGAGCCAGGCGGCGAGGACGTCGGGCGGGATGTTGCCGGCCTCGGCGCGGATGGTGCGGCCGAGGGCGTAGTGCTCGCCGACGGACAGGACGGCCTTGGCGCGGTCGACGGCGAAGGCGGTGAGGTCGGCCTCCAGGTCGACGATCTTGTGCAGGTGGCGGTCGGCCAGGCCGGCGATGATCTCGGTGAGTTCGCCGGCGGTCTCCAGGGCGACGGAGAGGAAGAGCTTCTCCTTGTCGCCGAAGTGGTTGTAGATGGTGCGCTTGGACACGCCGGCCTCGGTGGCGATGGCGTCGACGCTGGCCCGGGTGTAGCCCTCGCGGCCGAACACCGTGCTCGCGGCGCGGGCGATGGCCTGGCGCTTCTCCGGCATGCGGCGTGAGCCGGCGGTCGCTGCCGGGTTCGCTGTGCTCATCGGGCGGGTCCCCTCCTCGGCGTGTTGCACTACCCGGTGCAGTTTACCTGGCGGGGCGTCGAGTGCGGGTGGCGAAGAAGATGCCGAAAAGGTGCCGAAAAGCAGGGAGGCGCGGAGCGAGTCCCCCCGGACTCGCTCCGCGCCGCGTCGACGCGCGGCTCTTGAGCCGCTCCCCCCGACCGCCCCGGACTCCCGCCGTCCCCCCCTGGCGCCACTCTCCGGCGAGAGCGCTCCGCACAGGCCCGGCAAGCCCCCTTGCTGTGGGGCGTCGTTGATCTTTACGGTAACAAACCGCATGGTTGGTTTGTCAATACCCCATGTCCATGAAACATCCACAATCGGGGATGGGCGTCCGCTTGGCAAGGGGCGGCCGGGGCCGTGGGGGAATCCGATATTCCGAACGGAATGTCGGTATTCGCTCCGGTTGGTGGGTGGAGTGGCGGGCGCGCGGGTCAGCGCAGCAGGCGGCGTTCCTTGGCGACGGCCACCGCGCCCGCGCGGGTGTCGACGCCCAACTTGTCGTAGATCCGGCCCAGGTGGGTCTTGACCGTCGCTTCGCTGATGAACAGCGCGCGGGCGATCTCCCGGTTGCCGAGCCCCTGGGCGAGCTGGGCGAGGATCTCCGTCTCGCGCTCGGTGAGCTGCGGCGCCGGTGCCCGCATCTGCGCCATGACCCGCGAGGCGACGGGCGGCGAGAGCACCGTGCGGCCCTGGGCGGCCGAGTGCACCGCGGCGAACAACTCCTCCGGCCGCTCGGCCTTCAGCAGATAGCCGGTCGCCCCCGCGCCGATCGCCCGGGTGATGTCGGCGTCGGTGTCGTACGTGGTCAGCACCAGGACGTGCGGGGCGTCCGGGGCGGCGGTGATCCGCCGGGTGGCCTCCACCCCGTCGATGCCCTCGCCGAGTTGGAGGTCCATCAGCACCACCTGCGGGGTCAGCCGGGCGGCGAGCTCGACCGCCTCCTCGCCGCTGCTCGCCTCGCCGACCACCTCGATGTCGCCGGCGCTGGCCAGCAGGGCGAGCAGACCGGCCCGGACCACGGCGTGGTCGTCGCAGACCAGCAGTCGGACCGGGGACGGGGCGGGGGCGGGGTTCATCGGACGGCTCCAGGACCGTGGTGGTGGTCGGTGGTGGACGGCCTGCCCGGGGTGGCGGGGCCGAGCGGGATCGCGGCGGAGACGACGGTGCCCTCGCCGGGTGCGCTCTCCACGGTCAGGGTGCCGCCGAGCTGGCGCAGCCGGGCGCGCATGGCGGGCAGCCCATGGCCGCGGGGGGCGGCGGTGGGGGACGCGGGGGCGTCGACGGAGAAGCCGCGGCCGTCGTCGGCGATGTCCAGGACGGCCTGGTCGCCGAGGAAGGAGAGGGTCAGCGCGGCGGTCGAGGCCCCGGCGTGTTCGCGGACGTTGGCGAGCGCGCCCTGGGCGATCCGCAGCAGCGCGGACTGCGCCGCGGCCGGGAGCGGCACGGGCGCGCCGTCCAGGTGGAAGCGGACCGGCAGGCCGCTCTCGGCGGACTCCCGCTCGGCGAGCGAGCGGAGCGCCTGGTCGAGGGTGCGGCCGTCGGCGAGTTCGGCGGGCGCGAGGTCGTGGACGAAGCGGCGGGCCTCGGCGAGGTTCCGGGCGGCCACCTCGGCGGCGGTCCGGACGTGGCCGCGGGCGGTCGCCGGGTCGCCGTCCCAGGTGCGGTCGGCGGCCTGGAGCAGCATCTGCTGGCTGGAGAGGCCCTGGGCGAGGGTGTCGTGGATCTCCATGGCGAGCCGTTCGCGCTCGGCCAGGGTGCCCTCGCGCCGTTCGGTGGCGGCGAGTTCGCGCCGGGTGCGGACCAGGTCGGCGATCAGCGCCCGCTGCCGTGCGGCCTGCCGCTCCATGTACAGGAAGACGCCGGTGGCCAGCGCGGCGACGGCGGGCGGCAGCAGGAGGAGGTTGGCGTCGACCGGGCCCGGCAGCCGGACCTCGCCGACCACCACCAGCAGGGTGAGCGCCGCGACCAGCGGGACCGCCGCCGGCGTGGGCAGCGTCCGCAGGGCGGTGTACACCAGCGGGACGGCGCACCAGGCGAAGCTCGGCGCGAGCAGCACCAGGACCACCCAGAGCGCGGTCACCACGGCCAGCGGCCAGGGGTGGCGGCGCTGCCCGGGGGCGGGCGGGCGGCGGTGGGCGAGCCAGGAGCCGACCGGCTGGACGACGGCCAGGGCGATGCTCAGGCCGAGCACCCAGGGGATGCGCGGGTTGCCGGGGTGGTGGGTGAGGAAGCGGCTCAGCGAGGTGGCCAGCAGGAGGAGGAACGCGGAGTCGAGCAGGACGGCCAGCCGGCCGGCGTCCGGGTCGGGGGAGGCGAGCGGGGGGCTGGGGGAGGCGACCCGGGGGCCGGGGGTGTCGAGCGGGGGGCCGGGGTGGTGCACGGGGCCGCTCCTCGCTCTGTCGGGTGACAGGTGACAGGTGACAGGTGACAGGTGGCGTCGCGGGTGCCGGCCGAGCTGCGGTGATCCCTCGATGGTGACCCGTCGGGCCCGGGGGCGCATCAACCGATCGGCTGACGGGTCCGTCGTCCATCATGCCCGCGGGCGGTGTCCGGAACGTCGATGTGGCGGAGGGGGCCGCGGCCGGAGGATCGATTCCGTTCCCAGCGACACCATCCGACGAGGAGCCGGACCATGAAGAAGACCTCCGTTCGCGCCAAGGTGCTGACCGGCACCGTCGCCGCCGCCGCGCTGGCCGCCGCCACCGTCGGCGCCGTCTCGGCCAGCGCCGAGGCCACCGACACCCCGGCGGTCGCCGCCGCCGCGGTCAAGGCCGACACCCAGAACAAGAACCTCGCCCAGACCACCGGTCTGACCATCGAGGCCGCCACCAAGGCCGCCCAGGCCGCCCTGGACGCCGCCGCCAAGGCCGGCCAGCGCGTCTCGGTGGCGGTCGTCGACCGCGACGGCGTCACCCGGGTGCTGCTCAAGGGCGACGGTGCCGGTCCGCAGTCGCCGGAGTCGGCCGAGCGGAAGGCCTTCACCGCGGTCTCCTGGAACGCCCCCACCTCCGAGCTGGCCAAGCGGCTCGCCCAGGCGCCGAACCTGAAGGACATCCCGGGCACGCTGTTCCTGGGCGGCGGCGCCCCGGTGCAGTCGAAGGGCGCGCCGGTGGCGGGCATCGGTGTCGCGGGCGCCCCCAGCGGCGACCTGGACGAGCAGTTCGCGCAGGCGGGTGTCGAGGCGCTCGGTAGGTGACGCCCACCGGGTGAGGGCGCGCGGCCGGACCGCGCGCCGGAGCGGGCCCCCGACCACTCCGGCGTGCCCCGGCCGGCCCCGCCGTCGACGCCCCGGCGTGCACCTCACCCGTGCCCCGGGGCTCCGACGCGCGGCAAGCACCCCCGGTCACGCCCACGCCCCTCGCCGAGCCCCTTCGCCCCGCTCTTGCCCCGCTCTCGTCCCGCTCGCGCCCTGCTTGCGCCACCCGCAGCGCCGCGCCTCGCCGTCCGGCGGCCTCCCCGTACGGGTGAAGGTCACGCAGGTCGTCGCAGAACACGGGCTCTTTGGCCGAAAAGCCGCTGCCGCTGTCGGTGCCGCGTGGCAGGCTTCCCGCTATGACGGCGTGGACCCTCAACGACATCGAACGTGCGATCCGCTCCTCCTGGGGTGTCGACACCTGCGCGCCCGAGGACCAGGCCCACTGGCGTCCCGACAATCCCGCCCACGGCCAGTGCCGGGCGACCGCCCTGGTGGTGCACGACCTGCTGGGCGGCGAGCTGATGATGGGCGAGGTGTACACCGGCGGGGTCCGGACGGACCTGCACTGGTGGAACCGGTCCGCGGCCGGCGCGGAGGTCGACATGACCCGCTCGCGCTTCGGCCCGGACGAGCAGGTCGGCCCCGGGCGTCCGGTCGCCCGCCCGCAGCGCCCGGGCCGGCTCCAGGCCCAGTACCAGCTGCTGCGCCGCCGGGTGGTCGCGCAGTTGGAGGCCGGCGCCGTGGACGGGCACCACGCCGCGGCGGCCTGACCGGTCGGCCCGACGGCGTCCGCCCGACGGCCTCCACTCGACGGCCTCCACTCGACGGCCTCCACCCGGCGGCCTCCGCCTGACCGGTCCACCTGGCGGTCTCCCCCGGACCGGTCTCCCGGGCTGACGTACAGTCGGTTGCTCGTGGTCGGACGACCGGTCCGTCCACCGGGCGACAGTGGGAGCGTGCGATGAGCGGGACGACGGTCGGCTTCGTCGGACTGGGCGCGATGGGCCAGGGGATGGTGGCCAGCCTGGTGCGGGCCGGGCACACCGTCCGGGTCTGGAACCGCTCGCCCGAGCCGGTGGCCGCGATGGTCGCCCAGGGCGCCCTGGCGGCCGACGGGCTCGCCGACGTCTTCGCGGCCGACGTGGTCGTCTCGATGCTCGCCAACGACGCCGCCGTCGAACGGCTGCTGCTCGACCCGGCCCTGCTCGCGGGAGCCTCGGCCGGCGTGCACGTCAACATGGCCACCGTGTCGGTCGCCCTGGCCGAGCGCGCCGAGGCCATGCACGCCGAGCACGGCATCGGGTACGTCGCCGCGCCGGTGCTCGGCCGGCCCCCGGTGGCCGCCGCCGGGGAGCTCAACATCCTGGCCGCCGGGAGCGCGGACGCCCTGGCGGCGGTCGAGCCGCTGCTCGCCGCGATGGGCCGGCGCACCTGGCACTTCGGCGAGCGCCCGGCCCAGGCCAACACCGCCAAGATCAGCACCAACTTCCTGCTGGCCTGCGCGATCGAGTCGATGGCGGAGGCGTGCAGCCTGGCCGAGGCCAACGGCGTCCGGCCGACCGATCTGATCGAGATGCTCAGCAGCACCCTCTTCCCCGGTCCGATCTACTCCGGGTACGGCTCGATGGTGGCCGAACGCCGTTACGAGCCCGCCGGGTTCAAGCTGCCGCTCGGGCTCAAGGACGTCGATCTCGCGCTCACCGCCGGCGCCGCGACGCATGTGCCGCTGCCGTTCGGCAGTGTGCTGCGGGACGCGTTCCTGGACGCGCTCGCGCACGGCGACGGCGAGAAGGACTGGGCGGCGGTCGCCGCGGTCGCGCGCCGCCGGGCCGGGCTCCCCGCGTAGCGCGGCCGGGCCTGACGCCCGACCGGTGGCCCGGGCCGGGCGCCCCGAAGAGCGCCGCCGGCCCCGGTGGTGAGCGGCGTCACGGCCGGTGGGGCGGGGTGCGGCATAGGCTCGGGATCTTCGATCGCACACCTGTCCGCCCCCGGGGGTCCCGATGTCCGAGCCCAGCGACCGCGCCGACGCGCGGCGGTCCTTCCTCTTCCTCGACGCCGGCGCCCGGCCCGACGGCAACACCGCGCGGCTGGCCCGGCTGGCCGCCGAGGCGAGCCTGCCGGCCGGGGCCGAGCAGCGGTGGCTGCGCCTGGCCGACCACCCGCTGCCGCCGTTCGAGGACCTCCGGCACACGGCGGACGGCGGGTACGAACCGCCGACCGGCCACGGCCGCACCCTGCTGGACGCCACCCTGGCCGCGACCGACCTGGTCTTCGTCGCACCGCTGTACTGGTACGCCCTGCCGACCGCGGCCAAGCTCTACCTGGACCACTGGTCGGCCTGGTTGCGGGTGCCCGGCGCGGACTTCCGCGAGCGGATGGCCGGCGGCACCGTCTGGGCGGTCACCGCGTACGCCACCGAGCCGGACAAGACAGAGCCGCTGGTCGGCACCCTGCGGCTCACCGCCGAGTACATGCGCATGCGGTGGGGCGGCGCGCTGCTCGGCCACGGCAACCGCCCGGGCGACGTGCTCGGCGACGAGCGGGCGCTGATCGCGGCCAAGTCGTTCTTCGCCGACGCCTGACGGGGGTCGGGCCGCGGGGCGGCGTCCCCCCGGAAGGTTGGGGGGCAAAAGCCCCGTTGAGGGGCAGAGTTGGGCCAATCGGACACAAAGCCCCTCATGGCCGCCGTAAACCGCTACCCACCTTCCGGTGTGACCGGGGCCTTCGGTAGTCTCCGTCGCACTTTCAGCTTCGCGGGGGGATCGTGGCTCGGACGACCGCCCGGTCCACCCGCGCCCCGGGCCGCGCCCGGAGACTCCCGTGAGGTTTCCCTTGTCCATCTCCATACCTCGCAGTCTCGCCCTGGCCGGCGCCGCCGCGCTCGCCGCCTCGATGGCCCTCACCGGCGCCCAGGGTGCCGTGGCCGCGGCCACCACCGGATCGACGCCCGCCGCCGCGCCGCAGGCCGACAAGGCGACCGCCCGCTCGCTCGACCTGGCGCTGGACGGGGTGCCGCGGACCTTCGTCGCTGGCGGCGAGACCAGGCTGTTCAACTTCACCGTCGACAACAACACCAAGAGCGACTTCGTCTACTACCCGCTGCTCAAGTTCAAGAACGCCAGGGGCAGCCTGCACGCACAGCACCTCAAGGTCGAGTACCAGCTGCCGGAGTCGCTGGACAAGTCGAAGACCTGGCTGCCCGCCGCGCCCGCCCCGGGCGGCGGCGAGAGCGACGACGACGGCGTGCTGTTCCTGCTCGCCAAGCTCATCGACGACTCGGTCCCGGACTACGCGAACGCGCTGCTCGCCGTGAACAAGGGCAGCAGCGTCACCGTCACCGTGCGGGTCTCGGTCGGCAAGGACGCGCCGCTCGGCTCGGCCGGCGTGGTCCCGGTGGTCTTCGCCGCGAAGGCGGAGGGCAACCAGCCGGTCGGCGAGGGCGAGTTCAGCTGCGACGGCATCCGCGGCGAGAGCTTCAAGATCGTCGCTGGGGGCGGCGGCAAGCCGAGCCCGTCCGCGACGCCGTCGACCTCGAAGCCGACCGGCCCGACCGCCGGCCCGACCGGCAAGCCGACCGGCAGCCCCTCGGGGAGCACCACCCCGACCGCGCCGACCACGTCGGGTTCGCCGTCCGGCACCAAGCCCCCGACCGGCAGCCCGAGCGCCCCGGTCACGCCGAGCACCGGCACCAGCCCCTCGGCGAGCACCACGCCCACCGGCACCGGCAGCCCGTCGGCGAGCACCACGCCGACCGCGACGGGCTCGCCGTCCGCCACCACGACGCCGACCGGCAGCACCTCGCCGACCGCCCCCGGCAGCGCCTCGCCGAGCGCCTCCGCGACCACCGCCCCCGCGACCACCGCCCCGGCCGCCCCGGCCCCGACCGGCACCCCCGGTGACGACGACGGCGGTGTCCGGCAGCCGATCGACTTCCCGGTGAAGCTCCCGGTCGTCGCGCCGCTGCCGATCACCCCGGCGGGCGTCGCCCAGGCCCGGTCCAAGGCGGACAAGGCCCTGGCCAGCACCGGTGGCGGTGACGACACCACCGGCATCGCGATCGCCGGCGGCGCCGTCCTCGCGGTCGGTGTCGGCACCGTCGTGGTGCTCCGCCGCCGTCGCTCCGCGCAGCAGGGCTGAGCCCGCGGCCGACGGCACCCGCTGACGCACACCGCCCCGCGCTCCCGGACCACCGGGACGCGGGGCGGCTGCGTTCCGCGCCGAGGCCGGGTCCGGGCCCGCTCTTTCGGATCCTGCCCGGCGTCACGCGCCCGGCAAGATCCAGAAGCGAGGGCCTAGGATGATCCGCCGAGGGGACGGCACGGCGGACGAGGTACATGGTGCGGGTACGGAGCGCGGCGCGCTCGGCGCAACCAGGACGGTCGAGGCGCTCGACGCGGTCCGGTACGGACTACGGGTCCGCCACCGGGCGGATCGCCGGCCTGCCCGTCCGCAGGCACCACGTCCTGCTGGTGGCCTGGACGGTCGTCTGGTTCCTGCTGGTCGAGCCGAGCGGCGGGTTCTCCTGGCACTACCTGCGTCAGGGCGAGGAACTGCTCTTCAGCGGCCGACCGGACGGCGGCCTCGCGCTCTACGCCCACCACCCCGAGCTGCAGATCGGCCCGGTCAGCCTGGCCGTGGCGCGGCTCTTCGCCCCGTTCCCGACGCGGACCGGTGAGGTGCTGGCCGAGGCGGTGATGTCCGGGCTGGGGCTGGCGATGCTGGTCCTGGTGGGCCGCACGGCCGCCCGGTACCACCTGGGCACCGGCATCAACCACCGCCGGCTTCAGCAGCGGCTGCTGGTCGCGGGCCTGGCGTTCATCCCGATGTGGGTCGAGGTGTCGGTCCGCTTCGCGCACCTGGACGACGCGCTGGCGCTGTTCTTCACCACCCTCGCCGCGTACGAGCTCAGCCGGGGCCGGGCCATGGCGGTCGGCGTCTACCTGGCGCTGGCGGTGGACGCGAAACCGTGGGCGCTGGCGTTCGCGCCGCTGATCCTGGCGCTGCCCAGGTCCAGATGGGTGCGGACGGCGCTCTGCTTCGTCGGTCTGGTGGCCGTCGCCTGGCTGCCGTTCTACCTGGGTGACCTGGACACCGTGGCGGCCGCGAAGTTCACCATCCCCAACCAGACCGCCTCGGCGCTGCGCTGGTTCGGGGTGACCGATCCGTCGACGCCGTGGTGGGACCGCCCGGCGCAGTTCGCGCTCGGCCTGGGCCTGGGCACCGTGGCGGTGTGGCGCGGTCGCTGGCCGGCCGTGGTCCTGCTCGGGGCGGACGCCCGGATCCTGCTCGACCCGAGCGTCTACACCTACTACACCGCGTCGATCATGCTCGGCACGCTGCTCTGGGACACCGTCGGGCAGCGGCGGCTGGTGCCGTGGTGGAGCTGGATCGCGCTGGTCTCGCTGTACGGGGGCACGCTGTTCCTGCCGTCCGACCCGGCGCGCGGGCTGGTCCGGCTCGCCTTCGTGGTGGTCTCGGCGGGGTGCGTGCTGCTCCTGCCCACCCGCCAGCGGGGCGGCTCCGGGCGCGGCGGCTCCGGGCGGGGCGGCTCCGAGCGGCGCGTCCCGCGGCAGCGGGCGTCGGGGCCGCGCGTATCGGAGGAGCGGGCGGCGGCCTAGGCGGCTCGGAGGCTCGGAGGCTCTTCCACCGGACGCCGGAACTCGACTTGACCCTCACGCAACGGGAGGAAGGAGAGTCGTGGTCAGCACGGAGGGAGAACCCCGATGAACAGCGGTGACGACGACGGCCGCACGGGACACACGGTCGGCGCGGTGGCGAGGATCGCCAAGGTGACCGTCCGGACCCTGCACCACTACGACGAGATCGGCCTGCTCTCCCCCCGGGGGCGCACGCCGGCCGGTTACCGCCGGTACGACGAGGCCGACCTCGGACGGTTGCAGCGGATCCTGTTCTACCGCGAACTCGGGTTTCCCCTGGAAGGGATCGCGGCCGTTCTGGACGACGACTCGGTGAGCCCGAGCGAGCACCTGCGGCGCCAGCACCAGTTGCTGACCGACCGCATCGCGCATCTCCAGAAACTGGCCGCGGCCGTCGAACACGCCATGGAGGCAGAGAAGATGGGTATCCAGCTGACCCCGGAGGAGAAGTTCGAGCTCTTCGGCGAGCACTACCGCGAGGAGTGGGAGGGCGAGGCCGAGCAGCGCTGGGGCGACACCGCGGCCTGGGCGGAGTCCCAGCGCCGCACCGGTGGCTACGACAAGGCGGACTGGCAGCGGATCAAGGCCGAGGCGGACGCGCTCAACGCCCGTCTGGTCGAGCTGTTCACCGCCGGCGAGCCCGCCGACGGCGGCCCGGCCATGGACCTCGCCGAGGCGCACCGGCAGCACATCCGCGAGAACTTCTACGACTGCACCTTCGAGATCCACCGCGGCATCGCCGGGATGTACGTCGCCGACCCGCGGTTCACCGCCGTCTACGAGGAGCTCGCCCCGGGCCTCGCCCGGTGGCTGCACGACGCGATGCTCGCCAACGCGGCGCTCCGCACCGGCGAGCAGGGCTGACCGGTCTGACGAGCCTGACGGGCCTGACCGGCCTGACGAGCCCGACGGCTCACGCCGCGCCGCGGCCGAAGGAGCGGCGGTAGGCCGTCGGGGAGGTGCGCATGACGCGGCCGAAGTGGTGCCGGAAGGTCGCGGCGCTCTCGAAGCCCACGGCGCCGGCGATCTCCTCGACGGTGCCCTCGGGCGCCTCCAGCAGCGGCAGGCTGGCCGCGACGCGCTGGCTGATCACCCAGCGCATCGGGCTGGTGCCGTTGCGGGCGGTGAAGCGCCGCAGGTAGGAGCGGTCGGACATCCGGGCGGCCCGGGCCAGCCCGGTGACGGTGAGCGGGTCGGCGAGGTGGTCGAGCGCCCACTGCATCGAGCGGGCGATGCCGTCGTCGTCCTCCTCGACCGGCCGGACGGCGGCCTCGATGAACTGCGCCTGGCCGCCGTCCCGGTGCGGCGGCACGACGAACCGGCGGGCCACGCTGTTGGCGACCCTGGCACCGTGGTCGCGCCGGACCAGGTGCAGGCAGAGGTCGATCCCGGCCGCGCTGCCGGCGCTGGTCAGCACCGAGCCGCTGTCCACGTAGAGCACGTCCGGGTCGACCCGGACGGCGGGATAGCGCTGCTGCAGCAGGTCGGCGTACCGCCAGTGGGTGGTGGCCTCGCGGCCGTCGAGCAGTCCGGCGGCGGCCAGCGCGAAGGCGCCGGAGCAGATCGAGACGATCCGGGCGCCGCGCTCGTGCGCGGTGCGCAGCGCCTCGACCAGAGCGGGGGAGACCACGCCGCCGAAGGCGTTCGGGACGCCGGGGACGACGACGGTGTCGGCGGCGGCGAGGTCGTCGAGGCCGTGCTCGGCGGTGACGGTGAATCCGCCGACGGAGCGGAGCGGGGTGCCGGGGTGGTCCGCGCAGACCCGCAGCCCGTACCAGGGGGCGGCCAGCAGGCCGCTCAGCTCGGGTCGGGCCAGGCCGAACACCTCGACCACCACGCCGAGTTCGAACGGGGTCATGCCGTCGAAGGCGTAGACCGCGACCTCGTGGACCGGTTCCGGTCGCCGTCCGATGGTGACGGCCACCGGGCCGGTTCCGGGACCCCCCGAGGGACCACTCGCGTGCTGCTCGGCCATGGGAACCCCCTACGGACGGGTGGTGGCGGGATGCCGGTGAGTGTAGTCGTTCCGGCCATTCCGAAACTTTCTTCGAAACCACCCACAACTCCCCGGGGGGATGGGCGTCTGAGAGGGTGAGGGCCGATCCGGCGCGGGCGCGACCGCACCGGTGCCGGGCCTCGCTCACTGGCCGAGTCCGACTACCACGGGGAACCCACCATGCGTCCGTCCACTGTCCGGCGCCTCGTCAGGACCGTTCCGCTGGTGGCCGTCGTCGCCGGCGCGGCCGGCTACGCGCTGCTTCCGGCCGAGGCGGGCGCGGGTACCCGCCCGGCCGGGTCCGTCGCTCCGGCGCCCTTGGGCGTGGCGCTCGTCGCGCCGGTGGCCGACGCGCGGCCCGTCCCGGCGGGGACGGCGGGGACGGCCGCGACCGCGGTGGGCACGGACCCGGCGGCCACCCCGGGGGTTCCGGTGCCCGGGGCGACGGCCGCGGCCACCGCCACCCCCGGGAACGCGCCGTCCGGTGCGGCCCACCCCGCCGGACCCGGGTCGAACCCCGCCCCGGTCACCGCCCCGACCGGCGGCCCCGCCCCCGCCCCCGCCCCCGGCACCGTCCAGACCGGGCCGGAGGAGATGCCGGCGGCCGTCGCCGAGCGCGTCGACGTCGCGATCCGCTCGCTCAGCGGCAGCTGGGAGATCCGCGGCGGCGGCAACTACTTCGACTTCGAGGTGACCTGGACCAACGCCACCGAGCGGCGCTTCGACGAGATCGTCCCGGTGGTGCGGGTGCTCCCGTTCGACCACCCGGCCGCCGTCGCCCGGCTCGGCGCGACGGCCAAGGGCCTGCTGGACCGCAAGGACCTCGACGAGTGGCGGGAGGTCAAGCTGGACCAGCAGGGCGTGGACAACGGCCCCCAGCTCGGGGCGTTCGCGCTCGACCCGGGCGAGAGCCGGGCGGTCCGCTACCGCCTGACCCTGACGGCCGACAGCATGTCAGGACGGCTGCCGATCCAGGCCGAGGGCTATGTCGGCCGCGGCCCCAAGGCGGTTTCGGTCGGCGGCGCGCAGGCGCGGATGAACGTGACGGCGGGGCAGCCGGTCCGGTTCACCACGACCAGGCCGACCGACATGACCGTCGGCCGGATCCCCTCCGAGCTGCGGGTGGAGCTGGCCAACCTGGACGCCGCCGGCAACCACACCGTCGCCCCGGCCGTCGCGGTGACCGACCCGCTCGGCCGGAACACCACGCACGGCCTGGTGCCGGGCGACCTCTCCGCCGAGGTGCTGGTGGACGGCGAGTGGCGCCGGCTGGCGGGCGTCCTCGGCGCGGACGGCCTGGTCCGGCTGGACACCGCCGGGCTCACCCGGGTGCTGGCGCCGGGGGAGACGGCCGTGTACCCGTTCCGGTTCAACGTGCCGAAGGGCTGGAACGCCGGCGGCGGGCTGGAGTTCACGGTCGGCGGGGCGGTGGACGGCGGCACCCTGCCGACGCAGAAGGCCCGTCCGCGGATCACCTGGATGCTGGACGACGCCCCGAAGGCGACCTCCTAGCCGAGGCCGCGCGGTACCGCCCGACAGCCCCGAACGACCGGCCCCGCGTGATCCGATCATCCGACCGGGTCCGGTCCGCCACCCCACCGAATGACGATGTCCTGACGCGCCGGCGTGGAACCGGAGTGCCGTCGGGGGGAAAGCGAAGACGGATGTCCATGGCCATCGGGCCGGCCGCGCAGGCCGACCAGAGGCGGAGGCTCACCCTCCGCGGGCTGGTGACGCTGCTGTTCGGCGCGCGGGAGGCGCAGGGCGCGGGCGAGGTCCTCGACGTCCCGGTCGCCGCGCGGACGGTCGGTCAGCGCCGGGCCGGGTTCCTGCTGCTGCCCGGCGGCGGCCGGACGCGCGAGGCCGGGCCGACGCTGACCGACCTCTATCTCACGCACCGGCTGAGCCTGGTCCGCCTCGCGGTGCTGCTGGTCGACCATCAGGACCAGGCCGAGGACGTCGTGCAGGAAGCTTTCGCCAAGCTGTACCAACGGCACGGCGACGAGCTCGACGACCTCGACAACGCGCTGGCCTACCTGCGCACGGCCGTGGTCAACGGAGCCCGGTCGGTGCTGCGCCGGCGTCGTACGGCCCGCGAGTACGTGCCGCCGCACGAGGCGGACGCGCCCTCGGCGGAGGACCACGCCGTCCTCCACGACGAGCACCGGCGGGTGCTGGTGGCCATGCAGGAGCTGACCGCCCGCCAGCGCGAGGTGCTGGTGCTGCGCTACTGGTCCGATCTGTCGGAGTCGGAGATCGCCGAGATCCTCGCGGTGTCCCGCGGCACCGTGAAGTCCACCGCCAGCCGGGCCCTGGACGCCCTGGAGCGAAAGCTGGAGGGTGCCCGATGAGCGACGATCGGCGCCCCGGGAACGATCGCGAGCCGAACGAGCGGGGGCTGCACGGCGGCGTGGGCGGCACCGCCCAGGCCGGCGGCGAGTCCGCGATGGAGCGGCTGCTCCGGGAGGCCCTGGCGGCCCGGGCCACCCGGATCACCGCCCAGGACCTGCGCCCGGCCGACCCGCCGAAGGGCCCCCGCAACCGCCGGCGGCCCGCCTACCTGGTCGGCCTGCCGCTGATGGGGCTGGCCGCCGCGACCCTCGTCGGTGTGCTCACCGTGCCCACCGACACGCTCGCCCACAAGGGCGACGACGCGCCCGCGGCGACGATGAGCGACGGCCCGGTGCCGACCCGGGGCGGGGAGCAGCCGTCCCCGACCGGGTTCCCCGCACCGCTCGTCGGTGAGACCGATCGGCCGGCCGGGGGGCCGGCCGAAAGTCCGTCGGAGGGCCCGGGCAGCACGAGCGGGCCGGCCGTGCCCGGCGGTGCGGGGGACGCTCCCGCACCGCCGGGATCCGGGACGGGGCCGCAGCCGTCCCCGCCGCCGGGCGGGCCGACGACCGGTGCGCCGTCCGACCCGGCCCCGGCGGCGACGCCGCTGGTCTCGGTCTCTGCCTCGGTCCGTCCGGGCGGGGGCGTCGCGCTGAGCTTCGACGGCCTGGCCGGGGCGGCGGCGATCATCGGCGCCGGCCCGACGACCTTCTCGGTGACCTGGCGCAACACCACCCAGCAGCCGTACGACGCGGTGGCCCCGGTGGTGTCGGTCCGGACGCTCACCGGCGCGGTCCGCTCGGGCCGCTCGGTGCGCGGCCGGCTCCAGCGCGAGGAGGAGGGCGGCGGCTGGACCGAGGTCCCGCTGACCGTGGGCTCGGGCGCCTATCTGACCGCGGGCGACGCCGCCGCGTTCCCGCTCGCCCCCGGGGCCGCCCGGACCGTCCGCTTCCGGCTGGACCCCTCGATCGACAGCGCGGAGGGGACGCTGCTGATCGAGGCGCTGGCCCTGCTGCCGGCCACCCCGGAGCGGATCGAGGAGGGCTCGGCGCTGGCGCCCCTGCTGCTGACCAGCGCACCCGCCGCCGGCCGGATGGCGCCCGAGCTCAGGCTCAACTCGGCGCCGTACGACGGGGTGGCCGGCGGGCGGCCCAGCTCCTTCTCGATGACCGTCGGCAACCCGGGGGCCGCGCCGCTGGCCTCGGTCGTCCCGACCCTGCTGCTGACCGGGGCGGACGCGGGCAGGGTCGTCGTCGAGACCAGGTACGGCGCCGGGGTCGGGATGCGCACGCTCCCGGTCACGCCGGACGGCAGCGGCCAACTGGTGGTCGACACCTCGCTGCTGGACCGGCTGATGCGGCCGCACGACTCGAAGTACTTCGAGTTCCAGATCAGCGTTCCGGACGGGTGGAAGCCGGACGCCGACTTCGCCGTGGTGGTGGGGGCCAGGGGGGACGGCCGGGACGCCGCGCCGGTCGTGGTCCAGCCGAAGTTCGCCCCACCGGGCAGCCCCTGACCGCCCGGTGCACCAGGCAGCCCCTGACAAGAAGGCCGCCGGCGGCCCGCCCCCCTGCTCGGGGGCCGGACCGCCGGCGGTTCGTCCGTCCGGGCGCGCGCACGCCCCGGGGTGTCGCCCGGCTCAGGCGAACGAGGCCATCCACGCCTCGACGTCCTCGGCGCGGCGCGGCAGGCCGGCCGAGAGGTTCTCGTTGCCGTCGGCGGTGACCAGGATGTCGTCCTCGATCCGCACGCCGATGCCGCGGTACTCCTCCGGGACGGTCAGGTCGTCCTGCTGGAAGTAGAGGCCGGGCTCGACGGTCAGCACCATGCCCGGCACCAGCAGCGCGTCGACGTGCTCCTCGGTGCGCGAGTGGGCGCAGTCGTGGACGTCCAGGCCGAGCATGTGGCCGGTGCCGTGCAGGGTCCAGCGGCGCTGCAGGCCGAGCTCCAGGACCTTCTCGACGTCGTGGACCGAGGGGTCCAGCAGGCCCCAGGCGAGCAGGCGCTCGGCGAGCACCCGCTGCGAGGCGTCGTGGAAGTCGCGGAACCGGGCACCGGGCTTCACGGCCGCGATGCCGGCCTCCTGGGCGTCGTAGACCGCGTCGTAGATCTTCCGCTGGAGCGCGTTGAAGCGTCCGTTGATCGGCAGGGTGCGGGTGACGTCGGCGGTGTAGAGGGTGTGCGTCTCCACGCCGGCGTCCAGCAGCAGCAGCTCGCCGGGGCGGACCTCGCCGTCGTTGCGGACCCAGTGCAGGGTGGTGGCGTGCGGGCCGGCGGCGCAGATCGAGCCGTAGCCGACGTCGTTGCCCTCGACGCGGGCGCGGCGCCAGAAGGTGCCCTCGATCCAGCGCTCGGAGGTGGCGACGGCCTGGCCGAGCTCGCGCACGCAGTCGGTGAAGCCGTTGACGGTGGCGGCGCAGGCGGCGCGCAGCTCGCCGATCTCCCACTCGTCCTTGACCAGCCGCAGGCCGCTCAGGAACTCCTTGAACTCGGCGTCCCGGTCGGCGTCCAGCACGTCGCCGAGCGCGGCCTCCAGGCCGGCGTCGTAGCCGCGCACGATCCGGGTCGGCACGCCGTCGGCGGTGCGGTCGGCCAGCTCGTCGGCGGCCTTGCGGACGTCGCGGACCGGCAGGCCGAGCAGTTGCTCCTGCTCGGCGAGGCTGTGCCGGCGGCCGACCCACAGCTCGCCGTAGCCGTCCAGCCAGAACTCGCCGTTCTCGCGGTCGGAGCGGGGCAGCAGGTAGAGGCCGAACTCGTGGCCGGCGGCGCCGGTGGGCTCGGCGACCAGCACGGCGTCCTCGGTCCGGTCACCGGTGAGGTGCACGTACTCGCTGGCGGCGCGGAAGCCGTAGTCGGTGTCGTTGGAGCGCATCTTGAGGGTGCCGGCCGGGACGACCAGCCGCTCGCCGGGGTAGGCGGCGGAGAGCCTGGCGCGGCGCTCGGCGGTGTACGGGGCCTGCGGGACCGGGGCCAGACCGTGCAGCTCGGTGTCGGCCCAGCCGGACTTCATCGACGCGGCGAGTTCGTCGGAGACCTCGGAGTAGAGGCCGTTCTTGCGGCCCTTGAACTGCTGCGGTTCCTCGTCGCCGCCGACGGCCTCGGGGTTCTCGGCCACCGCCGGGGTGCGGTCCTCGGTCACGTACGTCGCCTCCTTGCGCGTGGTGCCGCCCGGGGCGCGTCGGATCGCGACACAGGTGGGCGGCCGTGCGTCCATGGTACGGACGCCCGGCCGCCCACCCGTTCGGGTCCTCGAACGGCCCGGTAAGGGATTCAGGACCCCAGCTAGGCGAAGCGGGCGGCGAGCAGCATCAGGTCGTCGGTGGCCGGACCCTCGGCGAGGGCGGCGTGCCGGCCGGCGGTTCCGCC
The DNA here is from genome assembly GCF_042656005.1 of Kitasatospora misakiensis. Classification (NCBI taxonomy): domain Bacteria; kingdom Bacillati; phylum Actinomycetota; class Actinomycetes; order Kitasatosporales; family Streptomycetaceae; genus Kitasatospora; species Kitasatospora misakiensis. The sequence goes on from NZ_JBHSOF010000036.1 coordinate 49,826, forward strand.
GTCTGCCGCGTCCCGCCGGTCGGCGGACCGCTCGGCCGCGGCCGCCAGCAGGTGGGCGCAGAGCCGGTCGGGGTCGATCCGGACGTCGCGCGGGGCGTCGGCGGCGGCCCGGCGCAGGTTGGCCTGCCCGGCGTGCAGGGTGGGGCCGAAGCGGCGGGCCAGCCCCTCGGTGTAGAGGACCAGGGTGTCGCCGCGCTCGGCGGTGAACTCCACCCCGGGCGCCTCCCAGCAGGAGAGCATGCCGAGCGGCGCGGAGAGCGAGGTCTCGACGAACTCGGCGCCGTACCGGGTGACCAGCACCGGCGGGCAGTGGCCGGCCCCGGCCAGGGTGATCCGCCGCTCCTCCGGCTCCACCCAGGCGTAGACGGCGGTGGCGCTGCGGGTCGGCTCGGTGGTCTTGAGCAGCAGTTCGAGGTCGCCCAGGACGGACACCGGGTCCTCGCCCTCCAGCACCGCGTACGCCCGCAGCGCGGCCCGCACCCGGCCCATCGCGGCGGCCGCGCCGGGGGCGGAGCCCGGTCCGGCGCCGGGGCCGTCGCCGGAGACCGAGCCGACGGTGAGGCCGACGGTGCCGTCCGGCAGCGGGATGGCGTCGTACCAGTCGCTGCCGCAGGAGCGGTCCAGTCCGGCCGGGTCGAGCCGGGCGGCCAGCCGGAGTCCGGCGGTCTGCGGGAGGCGGTCGGGCAGCAGGCCGCGCCGCAGCGCCTCGGTGGTGCGCCTGACCTTCTCCGCGTCCAACTGCTTGGCCAGCAGCGGCGCGGCCACGTCGCAGTAGCGCCGGGCCAGTTCGCGCCGGCGGTCGCTCGGGTCGGCGGGCCCGTCGTAGAACCAGAGGGCGGCGGCCAGCGGCCCGTCCTCCTCGGTGGCGAGCGGCAGGCCGTAGCAGCCGCCGAGGCCGAGCTGGCCGGCCAGTTCGCGCAGCCGGGCGCCGATCGCCTCGTCCTCGGCGAGGTCGTGCGAGCGCACCTCGGCGGGCCGGTCGTGCTCGCGGAGCAGCCGGGCGAGCAGGCTCTGGTCGGGCGGGACGGTCTCCAGCGAGCCGAGGCTGGCGCGGTCCAGGCCGAGCCCGACCGGCTGGCTGGGGCCGCCGCCGGGCAGCGCGGTGACCAGCAGGGCGCGGTCGGCGCCGAGCAGCGCGGTGCCGGAGGCGAGGACGGCGTCCAGGGTGGCGGGCAGGCCGCGGGCGCGGGCGAGCCGCTCGGTGTGCTCGTAGAGGCTGGCGAAATCGGACAGGCGTCCGGCCAAACGGTCCTGCATCCCGGTCGCGGCGGGGTCAGAGGCCGGGTCCGGGTCAGAGGCCTGATCCGGGGCCGGGGCCGGGGCCGGGGCCGGGGTCGCGCCGTCGGGTGCGCCGTCCGGTGTGGCGTCGGGCGCGCGGTCCGATGCGCCGTCCGGTGCGCCGGGGGCGTCCGCGGCGGGGGTCGCGCCCGCTCCGCCGTCCGTGCGCCGGTCGGTGCCGCCGTCCGGGGCGTGGCCCCCGGCGGCGTCCGGCGGCTCGCCGTCCGGCTGCCCGGCGGCCGGTTGCTCGCCGTCCGGCTGCCCGGCGGCCGTCGGCGCGGCCGGGCCGTGGAAGCCCGGCGGATCGAGGACGGAGAGCCCGCTGGCGCCGCCGGGCTCGACCGGCTCGGAGGACGTCGACGGTTGGGGGGACTCGGTCATGCCGCCACTCCTGACGCGGTGGTACGTGTCATGCGGATCATGCGGAACCCCCAGGGCGGCCGTTGTGGAGCGAGCACGGCCAAAAGGGCGCGTTTCGCCTCGATTCGCTACTACTCGTCATTGATCGACAGCAATGCCACCACTTCTACACAGGCCATTCGGGGCATGTCCAGAGTCATGACAGGGCGGGTGACCGGTTCCGGGCCTGGTGGGGCCCGGTCGGGGGGCGCGTTCTTCCCCGTGCGCGCCGGTCGGTCGCACCACGGTCCGGCGCGGCGTGATGGCTCCGGTCGACGGGCATGGAGCGGCCGTGAACGGGCAGAACCGAGGGGACGGTGCCGGCGGCCGTCCGGATCGTATGCCTTTACCGCCGGCCGGCCGGGCCGGCCGGAAGCGACTCACTCGTACGGTGGAACCAACCGCGCCCGGGCGGCGTCCATCCGGTCGCATACGGGATTCTCGTTCCAAGGGCTGTTCTATTCCGCGGCCCTTTCACATCAGCTCCGCCGCGTGCTCCAGGCCCGCGCCGCAGTTCGCACCGCCGTCCGCACCGCCGCCCGCCCTGCCCGCCGTTCGGCCCCGGCCCGGCTCCCGGTCCGTTCCCTCCGTCCGGTTCGCGGGCCGGCCGACGTCCCCGGACGCGCGGCGGCGGCCGGCCCGGCGGCCGCGGGGCGGAGCCTTCGAGCGGTCACGGAAAGGAACGGGTGCCAATGCGTGACAACCCACTGCGCGACGACCCGAAGAACCGGTCGGCGGCCCGGGCGGCCCGACTGGCCGGGGCCCTGACGGCCGCCACCGAGCACCGCTGGCCCGTCGTCCCCGGCACCGTCCTGCTCGCCGGCGGGCACTGCTCCTGCGGCGACCAGGACTGCCCGGTGCCCGGGGCCCACCCGCACGACCCGCCGCTGCTCGCGGCCACCACCGATGCCCGGATGGTGCGTTGGTGGTGGGAGCGGCGCTGCCCGGACGCCCCGCTGCTGGTCGCGACCGGCCGCACGGTCTCGGCGGTCAGCCTGCCGGCGGCGGCCGGGGCCCGCGCGCTCGCCTACCTCGCCGCGCTCCGGCTGCCGCTCGGCCCGGTGCTGGCCATGCCCGACCGGTACGCCATGCTGGTCGCCCCCTACTCGCTCGACGCGCTCGGCGAGATGCTCGTCCAACTCCCTTGGGTGCCGGGCTCGTTGCGCTACCACGGAAGTGGCGGATTCCTGCTGCTGCCGCCCGGTGGCGGGGCCGGCGACCGGGTGCGCTGGGTGCTGCCGCCCCGTCAGGGCGCCGACGGCGGCGTCCGGCTGCCCCAGGTCGGGCCGTTGCTGGGCGAGTTGGTGGCCGCGGCGGTCCAGCTGGACAGCGGCCGCTCGGCGTACTGACGGCGTACTGGCGGCGGGCGGCCGGCGTACTGACGGGGTGCCGCCGGGGCGCTGACGGCGTGTGGCCGGGCCGGCGCCCCGCGCGGTGCGACCGGGGGGCGCCGCCGGCGCATCGATCGGGCACGGCCGACCCGCGCCGGCGTGGGCCGTTCGGAAAACAAAAGATCCGGCCGCTGGCGACGGGGGATGCACCAGCGACCGGACTCTTTAGACAGTAACAAGGATCCGCGCCCGCGCCAATTTCCAAGACGCCCTCACAGCCCGGAAATTGCGGGTCGCGGGCAACAATGTGACGCGTATCACGTTGTTCGGCCGGGCGGTCGCCGGCCTTCCGTCCCGCCTTTAGTTCAGGGTGACCTGACGGTTCACCAGGTTGGCGCGGGTCCGCCGCTCGTCGGCGGTCAGCGGCGCCGGGTCGGCCAGCACCGCCGCGAGCCGCTCGGCGAACTCGGCGGCCGGCTTCTCGCAGTCGGTCGCCGTCATCCCGACCGGCAGGTCCCAGACCGGCACGGTCAGACCGTGCGCCCGGAACGAGCCGACCAGCCGGGTGTCCGGGCCGAGCGCGGACTGCTCGGCGGCGGTCAGCCGGGCCAGCGCGTCCAGCAGCTGCTCCTCCGGCACGGTCATCACCCAGCGCAGGTGGTTCTTGTCCGGGGTGCCGCACCAGTAGGCGGAGTCGACGCCGGTGAGCTTCTCGGTCGGGATCGCCGAGGCGTTGGCGCGCTCCAGCGAGGCGGCCACCTCGCCGGTGGCGGTCTCCGCGTCCTCCAGCCAGAACTCGAAGCCGGTGTGCACGGCCGGCTCGAAGGCGGCGGTGGTGTCCAGCAGGTCCTGCAGGCGTCGGCCGCCCGGCACGGTCCGGCGGGCCGGCACCGGGGAGCCCGGCTCGACGGCCAGCGCCAGCTCCAGGGCGTCCGCGAGGTCCCGGCTCAGGTCGCCGGAGGCCGACTGGGTCTGCAGACCCAGCAGGATCGAGCCGTCCTGACGGCGCAGCGCCGGCCAGGCCAGCGGCAGCACGGTGGCCAGGGTCACCGACGGCACCTCGCCGTTGGCGCCCTCGGCCACCCCGGCGGCCAGCGTCAGCGGCACGGTGGCGGCGGGCACCAGCTCGCGCAGCGCCACCCAGTCCGCCTCGCCGGCCAGGCCCTCGAACGGACGGTGCACCAGCTCCTGGACGGCGTGCGAGGCCTCGCGGCCGTGGCAGGCCTTGTAGCGGCGGCCCGAGCCGCAGGGGCAGTTCTCACGGGCCCCGACCACGGGGATCTCGCCCGTGACGGCGGGGGTGGACTGGCTGCGCTGCGGCGCCTTCTTGGCGGCCTTCTTGCCCATGGTGCGGCTCTCCCGGGAACGGTGGTGTTGTGCTCCGGGCAGCCTACTGACGTTCCCCGGGCGTGTGGGCGCACGCCGGGACGCGGGGGCGGGACGCGGGGGCGGGCCGCGGGGGCGGGACGCGGGGGCGGACCGCGTTCCGTCCGCTCAGGCCTCGCGGTGCCCGCCGGTGGTCCGCCGGGCGTGCCGGGCCCGGGCCGGCAGGGCCGCCCACACCGTCACCTCGCCCGGGGCGTCGCGCACGCCCCAGTCGCTCGCCAGCTGGTCCACGATGCTCAGCCCGCGGCCGCCGTGCGAGGTCAGCGAGGGGCTGGACGGCGACGGCCGGGTCTGTGCCCCGCCGTCCGTCACCTCCAGGGTGAGCACCCCGTCGGCGTGCATCTGCCAGCGGACCAGGACGCCGCCGGCGTCCTCGACGGGCTCGCCCGGTGCGGTGGCCGGCCCCGCCGGGCCGGTGGCCCGGGACGGTCCGCCGACCAGCAGTGCCTCGACCGCCTCGGCGCGGGCACCCCGGCCGAGGGCCGGCAGCGGCCCGAGCGGTCGGGCGTAGCGACAGGCGTTGCTCAAAAGCTCGGAAAGGATCAGAACAGCATCATCAATGACCGGTTCCGGTATCTCCCGGTCTCCCAGATCTCGACGCAGTCGGCGCCGTGCGACCCCGACACTCGCTGGGCCGTGCGGCACTGCCATGGTCGATGAAGTCGGCACTTCACGCGCCACCATCAACGCCACCCCCGGACCTCCTTCAGCGTATGCCGAGGGATGGATGCCCCTTGGCAATACGTCGGAAACGACCGCGCGGCGATCCCGCGCGGTCATTTCAGGCCGGTACACCGACGGTGCGCGACAGGTGATTCGTTGCTCACCCTCAGTCGTGAAACTGTATGAAATGCGCCAGAAATCGAGGCTGAAAGGTTTGAGTCCCTACCAGTACGGTCAACGCGTCACAGTGGTTGAACGGTTCACCATCCTTCACCGCTTGCCCGCGCGGAACGGAGCCCGCCCCGGCGGTCGCTCACGCGCTCCCCGGCGGTCGCTCGCGTGCCCCCCGGCGGTCGCCGATCCGCCCTCCCGGGGGGTCACCGGCCGAGCTGGGCCAGGACCTCCGCCGGGCGGTTGGTGATGATCGCCGAGACCCCGAGCTCCAGGCACAGCTCGACGTCGGCCGGCTCGTCCACCGTCCACACGTGCACCTGGTGCCCCAGCTCGCGCAGCCTGGTCACCAGCCCCGGCCGGGCCCGCACCAGGTCGATGCCGGGGCCGGCGATCCGCGCCCCGCCCGGCAGCGGCGCGCCGGGGCGCAGCCGCCCGCGCAGCACCAGGCCGCGCTCGAACAGGAAGACCCGCGGGTACTGCGGCGCGGCGGCCGTCACCCGGGCCAGCGCGACGGAGGAGAAGCTCATGATCCGGGCGTTGACGCCGTGGCCCGCCGCCCCGGTGTCCGCCGGGTCGCCGCGCCGGCCCCCGCCCGCGCCCGCGCCGCCGATCCCGAACCGGTCCAGCACCCGCAGCAGCTCGGACTCCACCCGGCCGCGGAACCGCACCGGGTGCTTGGTCTCGATCGCGAGGTCCACCGGGCGCCCGCAGTCCACGACCAGCTCCAGCAGGCTCTCCAGCCGCAGCACGCCACGCAGCTCAGGGTCCTCGCTGGGCCGGCCGGTCTTCCAGGCACCGAAGTCGTGCGCCTCCAGCTCGGCCAGCGTCATCGCGGACACCGTCCCCCGGCCGTCCGAGACCCGCCCGATCCGCCGGTCGTGCACGCAGACCAGCTGCCCGTCGGCGGTCACCCGGACGTCGCACTCCAGCGCGTCCGCCCCCTCGGTGAGCGCCCGGCGGTAGGCGGCCAGGGTGTGCTCGGGCAGGGCGTGCGAGGAACCGCGGTGGGCGATCACCTGGACGGGCGGCGCGGTGCGGGCCGTCGCGGGCGAGACATCAGGGCTGGTCACACCCCCCACGATAGGCGGCGGAGGTGACACGAAGGCGAAGACGGCCCCAATCGGCGGGGCCGTCTTCGTCACTCGGTCGGCCCGGCGGATCCGCGGGCCGGGCGGTGGGGTCAGCGGCGGGGTCAGCGCGCCTCGGCGGCGGCCCGGCCCCGGGTGCCCCGGGTGAGCGGGGTGAGCGCCCAGGTGGCCAGGGCGGGCACCAGGAAGCCGAACAGCGAGGCCGAGGTCCACTCCTGCGGGGTGAAGTGCAGCGCCTCCTGCGCGGAGGTCCAGAAGTCCGTCCACCAGCCGGCCACCGCGGTCGGCGCGATCAGCTGGTAGGCCGCGAAGCCCAGCGCCCACGGCAGCAGCATCAGCCAGCGGGACGGCGCGTCGGCGGAGAGGTCCCAGCCGCGCCGCCCGGCGCCGAGGAAGTAGTCGACCGCCAGCACCGCGAACATCGGCACGAAGACCGCGCCGATCAGCCCCAGGAAGGCGTAGTACGAGTCGGTGAACGCGGTGATCTGCAGGGCGAGCACGGTGATCAGCGCGCCGGTGGCGCCGGTGAGCACCCGGCGGTCGACCTTCGGCAGCAGGTTGTGGATCGACATCGCGGTCGAGTACACGTTCGCGAAGGACTGGTCGGTCTCGCGCAGCACCAGCACCAGCAGGAAGAGCCAGCCCGCCCAGACGCCCAGGAAGGAGTCGAAGATCCGGTCGGGGTCCCCGTCCGCCTGCAGCAGCGCCAGCAGGCCGAGCACGTAGCACCAGACCTGCGCGATCGTGTAGCCGGAGAAGCTGCCCCAGAAGGCCGAGCGCGGGGTGCGCGAGTGCCGGGTGTAGTCGGCGGCGAGCGGCACGAAGGAGATCGACACCGCGATCATCGCGTCGGTCGCCTTCAGGAAGCCGTGCCAGTTGCCCGCGCCAGGGTCCGGGACGCCGTGCCGGCCGAGCTGGACGGTGAGGTAGACCATCGCGACCGCCACCGCCGCGGCGACGAAGCGGCGCAGCACGGCGATCGCGCCGAGCGGCCAGATGGTCAGCGCGGTGGTGACCGCGCCGGCCAGCACGACGAAGGCCCAGCGGTAGCCGTCGGTGCCGACGACGGTCTGCGCGCCGAGCGCGATCGTCAGCAGCTCGTAGACGCCCCAGCCGACGCACTGGACGATGTTGAGCACCGTCGGCACGTAGGACAGGCGGGTGCCGAACAGTCCGCGCAGGTTCGCCATGGCGGGCGCGCCGGTGCGGGCGCCGATCAGCGCGGCGACCCCGAGCATCGCGGTGCCGACCGCGGTGCCGGCCACGATCGCGGTCACGGCGGCGGCCAGCGACAGCTCGCTGCCCTTGGCGCCGAGCACGGTCGCGGCGGTGGTGAAGCCGATCAGCGAGACGCCGAGGTTCATCCAGAGCGCGAAGTGGTCGCGGAAGGCCAGGGTGCGGGGCGGCTCGGTGTCCAGCACCAGCGGCGCCTCGACCCGGGCCGGCGGCTCCAGGACGGCGGTGGCGGTGCCGCCCGTGGGGGAACCGGGGACGGCGTTCGCGGCGTCCTGGAGCTGGGGGACGTTCCGCGGCGCGGGGGCGCCCGAGGACGAGGATGGCGAAGCAGGCGGCATGGCCGATAACTCCCTACGCCGGCATTACCCGGACAGGTTCCGGCGGTCTGCGCCCCCTCGACGGCCGTCCACGGATCCCGTGGCGTACGGTCGACCGGCGCACTCTCAGCCTGGTGGGTCCAAGCTCCCGCGTGTCAGTTCGGAGCGACAGGGTAGCGGGCACGGGGGAGAACGCCAAGGCCAGGGGGGTGCGTGCGAGGCGCTCGGGGCCGCCCGTCTGGCCGGGCTAAGGATTCTTATGAGTTCTTCAGAAGGGTCCTTACGGCAATCGAATCGAGTGTGCGAAAAACTATGGTTGTTGGTCCTGTCAGCGATGGAGGTCGTCCGTGAGCACCGAGCGCGAGGTTGGGTCCACCGGGCCGCAGGGGGAACAGCCCTCCAGCGGCCAGGGGGTGGTGGGTTCCGCTTCTGACGGTCCGGCGCAGCAGTCTGCGGCCGGCCCGAACCCCGCGGTGACGCCCGCGGCCGACCAGCCGGCCCCGGCCGCCGAGGGGGGTTCCGGCGGGTTCACGCCCACCCTGGCGTTCAGCAAGGTGGCCGCCCCGGAGCCGGCGGCGCCCGCCGCGCCCGTCCCGGCCCCGCCGGTCGAGCCCGGCTACCTCGACGCCCCGCCGCCGGTCCTGCCGCCCGTGCCGGCCGCTCCGGCTGCCGCTGCGGCTCCTGCGGCTCCGCAGGGCGGCAACCCGTACGCCACCCCGGCCCCGGGCACGGCGGTGCCCCCGGCGCTCGCCGCGCACGACCCGTACGCGCCCGGCGGCGCCCCGCAGGGCCCGGGCGCGACCAGCCAGCACCACCACCCGTTCGGCGCCGGCCAGCCGCTCGGCGGCTGGGGCGCCCACGACGCCACCCCCGGCGGGCCCGGGGCCCCCGGCGGCCCCGGCGGTCCGCTCGGCTACCCGGGCGAGTACCCCGGCGCGCCCCTCCCCGGCGGCCCGCGCAAGAAGCGCGGCGGCCTGATCGCCCTGGTCGCGGCCGTCGCCCTGGTGGCCGGCGTGGCCGGCGGGGGGGACGGCGTGGCCGTCGCCGACCGCGACGACTCCACCGTCAGCGCCAAGGCCGACCGGAGCTCCACCACCGTCCAGGCCAACAACACCCAGAAGAACGAACCCGCCCCGGGCTCGGTCGCCGGCATCGCGCAGAAGGCGCTGCCCAGCGTCGTCACCATCAAGGCCCAGGGCAACGGCGAGTCCGGCACCGGCACCGGCTTCGTCTTCGACACCGAGGGCCACATCCTCACCAACAACCACGTGGTGGCGCCCGCGTCCAGCGGCGGCAAACTGACCGTCAAGTTCGCCGACGGCAGCTCCTACGGCGCCTCCGTGCTCGGCCGCGCCGAGGGCTACGACGTCGCCGTGATCAAGCTCGACAGCCCGCCCAAGGGCAAGCTGACGCCGCTTCCGCTGGCCGACTCCGACAAGGTCAACGTCGGCGACTCCACCATCGCCATCGGCGCCCCGTACGGCCTGGAGTCCACCGTCACCACGGGTATCGTCAGCGCCAAGGACCGCCCGGTCGCCTCCGGCGACGAGACCGGCGCGCAGGCCTCCTACATGAACGCCCTGCAGACCGACGCCTCGATCAACCCCGGCAACTCCGGCGGCCCGCTGCTGGACTCCAGCGGCGCGGTGATCGGCATCAACTCGGCGATCCAGTCGAACGCCTCCAGCAACGGCCGGGCCGGCTCCATCGGCCTCGGCTTCGCGATCCCGATCAACCAGGCCAAGTGGGTCGCCGACACCCTGATCAAGACCGGCAAGCCGGTCTACGCCAAGCTCGACGTCCTGCGCAACGACGACTACAAGGGCGACGGCGCCCAGATCCAGACCCGCGACATCCAGGGCCAGCCCGCCGTCACCCCCGGCGGCGCCGCCGACCAGGCCGGCCTCAAGCCGGGCGACGTCATCACCAAGCTCGCCGGCAGCCCGATCGAGAACGGCCCCGCCCTGGTCAGCAAGATCTGGACCCACAAGCCCGGCGAGACGGTCGACGTCGAGTACACCCGCAACGGCCAGACCGCCACCACCAAGGTCACCCTCGGCACCCGCGTCGGCGACTGACCCCCACCCCACCCACCCCCGAAACCCGGTGCACCGAACCCCGCCGGACCCGTTAGGCTGACCTCCGCCTGGAGAGCTGCCCGAGCGGCCTAAGGGAACAGTCTTGAAAACTGTCGTGCGGTGACCCCGTACCGTGGGTTCGAATCCCACGCTCTCCGCAGTTGGAGAACGCCCTGATCAGAGCGGGTATCGGCTACATGCCGATACCCGCTCTTTTCGATTCAGTCCCGGGCTGTCCCACCCGGATGCCCCTCCGGACCACCCTGTGTGGAACGCCCGTGGAACGGATCCGGGCCCTACGCGGCAGGCTCGTCGCCGTCGAGGAACCGCTCGATCAGGCCATTCGCGCGCTCCTGCCGCCCGTTGATGACCTTCGCGTAGAACCGGAGCAGGACCGCCACGCTGTGCCCCGCCCGCCGGGCCACCTCGGTCTGGTCGACGCCGGCCGCCAGCCACCCGGAGACGGCGGTGTGGCGGCAGGAGTACGGCACCTCGGCGAGCTTGGTCTCCAACTCCTTCGGGCTGAGGGCGATCCCCCGGGCCCGCTTCCAGACGGCCGCGGTCTCCTTGGTCAGCAGCCGCCCGCCCCGCGCCGCCCGGAACAGGCGGCCGTCCTCCGCCACCCCGTACGCGGCGACGTGCTCGCGGATCAACTGGACCAGCACGGGCGGGATCGGCACCTCCCGGGTGGCGTTCCGGGCCCGCCGCTTGAGGCCGCGCTCCTCGTGCGACTGGCCGTCATCCGTCCAGCGCGACCCGACCCGGGGCGAGCTGCTGCCGAGCACCAGCTCGCCCCACCCGCTCTCCGGCAGGGAGCAGTCGACCAGCCGCAGGTTCGTCGCCTCCGCCGGCCTGGTGGCGGCGTACAGGATGCACCCGTAGAACGCCCGCAGGTGCCGCCCCCGGGCCGAGACCTGCCCGGCGGCGTCCAGCAGCGCGCGGCCCTGCGCCGGGCTGGGCACCCACCGGAAGTCGATCTCGTCGCTCGTGGCCGGCGGCGTCCAGTCGACGAACTGGAGGGGGTTGCTGGGCAGCCGCCGGCGTTCGACCGCGTACCGCAGGGCGTTGTTGAAGACCATCCGCTTCCGGGTGAGCGTGGTGTCCGCGGCGACGCTCCCGTCCATCAGCCGGGCGATGGCCTCCAGTCCGCGGCGGACGTTCTCGGAGTCGTCCAAGTGGACCAGGGGGATGGACTTCTTGGTCACCCAGGCCAGGGCCGAGGTGATCTCCTCGGGCGGTTCGGCGAGGTGCTCGGAGAAGTTGAACGCCCAGCAGGAGAGTGCACGGCGGAGAACCTTTGGGTCCGGCTTCCCGCGACGATCCGTCACCAGCGCCTCGGTGAGCGTGGCCAGGGCATCCGCCCGGGTGGCGCGGTTCTTCGCCGACGAGCGTGACCACTTCGCCTCGGCGTACTCCTTGGCGTGGGCGAACCACGACACCTGGTTCAGCTTCCGGAACTCGGACGCGGGCAGTCCGGTCTCGGTCTCGAACTGCTCGCCCTTCCGCATGGCCGTCAGCAGTTCCGCTCGCCGGCCGTCGGCGAGCGGGAAGGTGGCGAAGGTCGCGGAGTGGGGTTTCTTCCCCACGCGCCAGCGGAGTTGGTGCGGCCGCCGACCGCGTCCGAGATCGCGGATGGCGTGGATCTGGACGTCGTAGGTGAGCAATGGGGCTCCAGAAAGAGAGCAGCCCCCGGCCGAGTCGGCCGGGGGCTGCGAGGGAAGGGCGGGGCGCGGGTCAGGCGGCGGCGTTCTGCTCCTGCGCGGCCCACCAGGCGTCGAGGTCGCTGCGGCGGACGCGGATCTGATGGTTGGGAAGCTTGATGAGCTTCGGGGCCTTCCCGCGGGCGACCATGCGGTAGAAGGCGGAGCGGGACATCTCCAGCTCTTCGAGGACGGCGGCGAGCTTGAGCTTCGGGTCCTGCGTGGGCATGGCGGCGACTCCATCGGCGGGTGCGAATGGTGGTTGCGGAGTGTTACCGGCCCTCTCGCGGACGGAGGCGGAGGGCGGAAAGTGTCAGGGATGTCAGGGGAAATCGCTGACCTGTGGCTTTGGCCCCTGGCAGGGCGTCAGGGATTGTCAGGGATGTCAGGGAAATTCGGCGTTTCCCTGACATCCCTGACGTGCCCTGACCGGCCGTCCGGAGGTGTTTTGGCTGGTCAGGGATTTCCCCTGACATCCCTGACGGTTACGGGGCTTCGGCCCCGTCCGTGGGGGTGCTCGCGGCCGGGTGGACACGGAACGTGACGGCCGGGGCCCGGCCACGCTGACCGCCGGCGGGCGGCTGGTCGGTGCGGAGCCAGCCGTGCTGTTCGAGGAGGGCGAGGGCGGGTTCGACGTCGGCGACCTTCTTGAAGCGGCGGCTGCTGGCGACGGCGTCGTGGGCCTTGATGTGGGTGCGGTGGGTGCCGTCCTTCTTCGGGCGGCGGAGCCATTGGAGGAGGGCGTGGGCGTCCTCGGTGGCGGGGTCGGCGGCGATGAGGTCGAACACGGCGAGGGTGTGGGCGGTGTAGTACTCGGCGATCTCGGCGGCCCGGTCGACGGTGGCGGCCTCGACGGGCGCGCGCCAGTCGCCGCTGACGTGGTCGGCGAGGTGGAGCAGGACGGCGATACGGGCGATGTGGCCGACCAGCTTGCCCGCCCAGTCCTTGATGTGGGCGAGCGGCTCGTCCGGGCGGAGCTGGACCTCGAACTTCTCCTGCAGCTTCTCCACGGCGAGGTCGGCGGCCGCGGTCATCGTGACGGTGACCGGCTCGTCGAGGGCGGTGAGCGTGTGCAGGAGCGTGGTGAGGCGCAGGTCGTAGGCAGCGGCGACCTGCTCCGGGACAGGGGTGGTGCGGATCTTGCGGTAGCCGAGGTTGGACGGCGGCAGGGAGTACAGGAAGCGGGCGAGCAGGCCCCGGTCCCGGGCGCCGGGGGCGGCGCCGAGCTCCTGGAGCACGGCGGGCTGCGGGGTGACGCCGATGGTGAGCGCGGGCTTGTCGACGGTGGGCTGTTCGCGGGTGATGCGGTCGGCCTGGAGCCGTTCGCCCTTGTGGGCCTGGAGGAAGACGCCGAGGTTGGGTTTGCTGCTGTAGCGGCCGACGATGCTGTCGAAGAGGTCGCCCTCGGGGGAGAGCGCGGCCAGGCAGCGGTGGACGCCGAGCTGGTGGGTGACGGTCTCGGGGGTGATGTCCCCGGACAGGGTGAGGCGCGGGCTGGGCGGGACGACGATCTCGTCGGCCAGCATCCGGGCGCCGGCGATCTCGGCGACCAGGTGGGCGCGATCGAGGTCGGGGTTCTTGCGGGCCCTGGCCATGAGGGCGTCGACCTCGGCGAGCGCGGTCTCCTTGGCGGTCTCGGCCTCGATGATCCGGGCCCGGGCGTTGGTGCGCAGTTCGTCCTCGACGCGGTAGATCGGTGCGGTCATGGTCGCGAAGACGTCGGACTTGCGGCTGGCCGGGGGCATGGCGCAGACCAGGTAGAGGTTGGACTGCTCGCGCCAGCCGGGCCGGATCTCCACGCCGACCCGCCCGCCGGCGGCGGTGGAGAGGGCGGCGAGGGCCATGGTGGCGGCCATGTCGGGCGGGGTCTGGGTGAACTCCGCCACCGCCTCCACATAGGCGCCGACCCACTTCGGGAGAGTGTGGACGGGGAAGGTGGGCAGGGTGCCGTGTGAGCCGAGCGGGACGGGGTCGAGCCAGCTCTCGCCGGTGGCGAGGTCGGCGAGCGCGGCCAGGGCGGCGGCGCGCACGTCGTCCAGGTCCGCCTGGCCGTCGCCGGCCATGTGGGCCAGGCGGCTGGTGGCGGTGTTGATCCGGCGCCGCTCGGCGGCCGCGCGCACGATCTCGGCGTAGTAGTCGCCGTTCGCCGCGGTCGGAGTGGCCTCGACACAGGCGTGCAGGTAGCCGGGCCCGCCGATCCGGCCGAGGTCGCCCTGCGCGCGCAGGACACCGGTCAGCAGCAGCGGATCCACCGGGCGCTCGCCGTCGGCCATGCGGGTGATGGCCCGCCAGATCGTCTCGTGCGCGGGGTGGTAGAACGCGCCGGGGCCGCCGAGCTGCGCGGCCAGCGCGGGGATCTGGACGGGGTCGAGCAGGGCGGCGCCGATGACGGCCTGTTCGGCGGCCTTGATCTCGGCGGGTTCGGGCCGGAACGGGATCACGTTCGGGTGCGCGGACTCAGCGCTCACGACGGGCTCCTTTCGTACGGAGCAGGGCGGCCCGCGCCCGGGCGGTGCCGGGCGCGGGCCGCGAGAGGGAGGGGTTCAGAAGAGGGCGTCCGGCCCGGCGGCCGGGGCGGTGGCCTGCCGGGCGGCGCGGGCGGTGCGGCGGGTGGCGTCGTGGCAGGCCGGGCACCACGCGGCCAGCTCCTGCTTCGGCAGGGCGGCGGCGCGGTGCGCGGGCAGCAGCAGGCCGTCCGGCTGGGCGGGGGCGGCGAGCAGGCTCACGGGGCCGGTGCCGTGGCGGACGTAGGCGCCCTGGGCGACGGGGCAGCGCCCGCCGTCCTTGCTGTGGTTCTTGCCGCAGGTGCCGCGGCACTGGCAGCGTCCGGCGGCCGCGGCGAGGACGGCCTGCCACAGGCCGCCGGTGTCGCCGAGCGGCGGGGTCCGCTCGTTCACCGGCCACCCGCGAGCAGGTCGTCGACCAGCGGCGACAGGAACTCGTTCGCGTGGGCGGCGAGGGCGGCGACGACGGTCTTGGCCTCGTGGGTGAGGGTGCGTCCGGGCCGCGCCGCGGTGGGCCGGAGCAGGATGCCGTCGGGGACGGGCAGCAGGACGGTGGCGGTGAGCAGGACGGCCGGGCGGTCGGTGTGCTCGGGGCCGACGAGCACGGGCCACGGGTCGTCGTGGCTGCCCCACGGGTCGCGCTCCCAGTCCAGGGGACGCGGGCGGCTGGCGGGGCGGCGGGCGAGGTGGCCGTGCCGCAGGCCCACCTTGGCGCACAGGACGGCCCGGCCGTCGTGGTCGCGGTGCACGGTGAGCGGCTGGAGGTCGGGGCGCACGTCCACGTACCCGGGCGACATCACCGGGAAGGTGGCCACCGACCACGCGACGGCGGCGAAGTCCACCGGGGTGAGCGGCTCGCCACCCTCGCGGAAGTCGGCGGCGTACTTCGCGAGGTAGGCGCCGTAGCGGGAGCGGCCGTCGCTGGCCTGCTCCCGGTCGGCGATGTCGTCGATGACGGCGAGCGTGAAGCGGTCGAACTCGGGCATGCTGGTGTCCGATCTCGTCTGCGGAGACGTGGTCATGAGCCCCGTACCAGCCGTCTCTCTGCCAAGGTCGGCGGCTGGTAAGGGGTTTCGCGTTACGCGGGCGGGTTCAGTCGGTGGCGCGGATCAGTTCCTGCAGCGCCGGGTAGGCGGCCGCCGGGGCGTCCTCTCCCCGCAGGGGAAGCTCGGCGGCCCGGCCGGTCAGGAGGGCGTGGACGGCGGCGGCGATGCTGGCGGGGGTGGCGATCAGGGCGAGGACCAGCGGCTGCTCGTTGGAGTAGCGGCCGTCGCTGGTGGCGCGCATCCAGAGCCAGCCGACGGTCTGGTTCCAGAACAGGCCCAGGCCGTGTGGGTGGCCGGCGGCGTCAGCACGGTCGTTGTCGAGCTGGATGAAGATCTCGGCGAGCATCTGCTCGCCGTCGTCGTTGCAGTACTGGGCGAACGACTCGGTCCGGTCGGCGTTGTCGCCGAGCGCGGCCAGGAGGTCCTCGAAGTACGGGGTGTGCGGGTCGGCCATGTGCTCGTCTCCAGGGTGATGCGGGTCCGGGCTGTCCGGTCCCCGCGCCGCCCGCGCCCCGGGCCGCTGGCTGCGGCGGGGTGCGGACGGCACGGCCGGCCGGGCGGGCCGGGTCAGTCCTGGTCGGTCTCGCAGGTGCCGTCGCAGTCGTAGAAGCCGCAGCCGCCGCACTCGGGGCAGCGGTCGTGGTCGACGGTGACGACGTCGCAGGCGTCGTCGTCCCAGACCTCGTCCTCGTAGCCGCCGCCGGTGCCGTGGCAGCCCTCGCATGTCTCGGTGTGACCGGGCTGCGGGCCGGCGGCCCGCTCCTCCTCGGCGCGGCGCTGTTCGTCGGCGACGTCGAGGGCGATCTCGTACGCCTTCTCCTCGGCGCGGGTCGGCCCCTCGATCTCGCTGCAGTCGTCCCAGGCGTCGTACGGGTCGTCGTGCTCGGTGGTCATTCGGGTCTCTTCCAGGCGGGGCCGGCCCGGCCGGCCTCCCGCTCGGCGCGGGCGCCGCGCTGCTGGACCGGGCCGGTGGTTCAGGCGGCGGTGGCGGGGCGGCCGACGATGATCGTCCGCGCCGGGTTGTCGGGGTCGGTCTGCATGACGAACCCCTCTCGGGTGGACCACTCCCGGGTGTTGTTGGCGTTGGCGTTGGCACTCTGACCTGGGCCAACGTTGGCAACAACGGGGGTCTCGGAGGGGGAGGGGAGTGGGGGGACGTCCTGGTGGTGGACGCCGGGCCCGTTGCCGTCCGGGGTGCGGACCCCCTCGCGGACCGGGATGCCGGCCTGCGAGAGGAGCGCGCGGACGGCCTTGGTGGAGCCCGTCCAGGAGGGGTGGGTGGCGCCCAGATCGGTGGCCAACCGGGTCAGCAGAACGGAGTTGCCGGAGCCGGTCAGGGAGGAGGTCAGGGAGTGGACCTCGACGGGGGTCGGGACGGTCTCCTCGGGGGCGCCGACAGGGTCCTCCTCGGCGGGCTCCTCCTCGAGGGCGGGCACCGGCCCGTCCTGCTCCTCCTGGCCGTCGGCCGGGGCGTCCTTCCCGCGGGCGGGGGCGTGGATCAGGGCGGCGATCCACCAGACCCCGAGGAGGACGCCGATGCCGGGCTGGATCCAGGGGCGGGCGAGGGACCAGACCAGCGGGCCGCCGACGACCAGCAGCAGGGCCGCCGCGCCGGCGGTGTCGCCGAGCTTGCTCCGCTGTTCCTTGCGGGCGGTCTTGGCCTGTTCCAGCTCGATCTGGCGGGCCGTGACCTGCGCGGCCTCCCGGGCCTGGAGCATGGCGGCGCGCTTGACCGGGTCCGCCTCGGTCAGGAGCTTCTGGGTGAAGGCGGCCTCGGCGGCTTCGGCGGCCTGGGTGGTGATCTCGTCGCGCTTGGCCTTGAGGGCGGCGGCCTCGGCCCGGCGCTCGCGCTGGGGGGCCGTCAGCTTGCGGAGGAGGACGGGCGTGCCCGCGGCGAGGCCGGTGACCGGGTAGAGCAGGGTGGCGCCCAGCTTCTCGGTGGGGAAGATCTTCTCGGCCATGGCGGTCAGCCGATGAACGAGGTGATGAGCCCGCTGAGGATGCTGGCCGGCAGGGCCCAGAGTCCGCCGGCGGCGGCGAACAGGGACGGGGCGACCGCGCCGCACAGCGCGTCCTTCCACGGCTTGGGCTTGAGCCCGAACACGGCGATCGTCAGGACGGCGGCGGTGGCGCCGGTCTGCCACTCCCCCAGGGCGGCGTTGCCCTGGAAGGAGCTGCTCAGCTGCTGGCCGATGCCCGCCAGCTGCTGGAAGGCGGTGCCCGCGTTGGCCGACAGCAGGCCGATCCCGAACGCCCAGTAGGGGACGTGCTCGTCGGCGACGTTGATCTTGTTCTTGCCGCGCACGCCGACGTAGAGGTACATGGTGGTGACGGTGGCGGCGCCGCCCGTGCCGAGGGCGATGAGGCTGCTCATGGGGTGTCTCCTTGGCTCAGTTGAGGGGGAGGGCGGCGAGGAGGCGGTCGAGGCCGGCGGCCACGGCCAGGCCGGAGGCGACCGGGACGCGCAGGGCGACGAGGGTGATCAGGGGGAAGGGGCCGGTGACCTCGGAGACGCGCTGGCGGCCGCGGTCGCGGACCTGGAGGTCCAGGGCCCAGCCGAAGGCGGCGACGAGCAGGCCGACGAACGGCCCGCCGGGGGCGATCAGCGGCACCAGGCCGGTCGCCCAGCCGCCGGTGGCGCTGATCGCGGTGAGCACGCACCAGCGGCGGAAGCGCCGGGTGCGGTCGGACGGGCCGGCGGTGCGGGCGGCGCGGCGGCGCTGGCGGCGGGCCCGGGTGCGGGCCTCGCGCCGGTCGGCGAGCTGCTGTTCGCGGTGGCGCCGGGTGCGCTGCTCGGGGGTCTCCCCGGCGGCGGCCCGGGCGGCGTCCTCCCGGGCGCGGGCCCGCTGCCGGTCCAGCTCGTGTTCGGCCCGGCGGCGGGTGGCCCGTTCGTCGGGGGTCTCGCCGATGCGCTCGGCGAGCAGGTCGACCATGCCGACGAGGTCGTCGCGGCGGTGGCCCGGGCCGAGGGCGTCCTCGATGCGGTGGCGCTCGGTCCGCTGCTCGGCGGTTTCGCCGGCGGCGGCGAACTGGCTGTCGCGCACGGCGCGTTGAGCGGCGACGACGGCCTCGTACTGGACCTGCTCGCGGGCGTGGCGCTGGGCCTCGGTCTCGGTCATCAGCTGGGTGACCTGCTGGCCGACCTGTTCGGCGATGTGGGGCACCTGCTGGGTGAGGATCTGGCCGACGGGGGCCCAGAACGCCTGCGCGGCGGCCTCGAAGGAGGGCCGTTCGGCGGTCTGGTCGCCGCCGAGCGGGACGGGGGTGTGGACGACGGGCCCGGACTTGCGCCACCACTCGTCGACCACCGGCCCGGTGCCGGCCGGAGCGGCCGGCGGGCTCTGGGGCGCGACCGTCGGCATCGGCGGCACGGAGGGCATCGGCGGAACAGGCGGTGCGGTCGGGGCGCCGGCGGGCCCGCCGGGGGTGGGGCCGAGGGTGACGAGTCGCTGAAGCAGGTCGGCGAGGTCGTCGTCCCAGTCGCCGTTGTGCGGGGTGGTCATCGGTTCGACCCCCGGCGGATCAGCTCGCGGACGGCGACGCCGGCGATCGCGGCGTCGAGGAGCACGAGGAACAGGCTCAGCAGGTAGCCCATGGAAACTCCCAGGTCGGAGAGGATGCGCGCCCCGCACACCGAGGGTGTGCGGGGCGCGCGTCGGGGAGTGGGTCAGGAGGAGCGCCACCAGGCGCGGGGGGACTCGGCGCGGTGCCAGGCGGTGGTGGACCGGCTGGTGCGGTGGGAGTCGATCTGGCGCTGCCCGGCGCGGTCCGCGTCGCGGACGGCCTTCGCGCGGCGTTGCTGGCCGGACTCGGGCGGCTTCGGGTCGCGGCCGAACATCAGTCGGTCCTGCGTCCGATGCGGCCGACGAGGACGAACGGCTCGCCGTCGACCACGCACATCGCGGTGAACTCGCCGGGGCAGGCGCCGCCGCTGCGGGCGTCGGTGACGACCAGGCGCGAGCACCACGGCTCGCGGATCAGGCCGCTGACCACGTCCAGCGGCACGGGCTCGGCGACGCGGTAGGCGACGCCGTCGCGGCGGACGGTACCGACCAGCGGCAGGGAAGTGATCGCCTTCACTTCTGCTTGCCCTCCCAGACGTCCTTCTCGGTGAGGAAGGCACGGTGGATCGGGTCGCCGACCGGGCACGGCCGCCCGTCCTGGCACGGCCCGCAGGTGGCGGTGTGCTCCGTGGCGGCCCGGAAGGCGGCCATGTAGGTGATGAACTGCGGGTCGGACA
Source organism: Kitasatospora misakiensis (assembly GCF_042656005.1). Lineage (NCBI taxonomy): Bacteria > Bacillati > Actinomycetota > Actinomycetes > Kitasatosporales > Streptomycetaceae > Kitasatospora > Kitasatospora misakiensis. The sequence continues at coordinate 69,266 of NZ_JBHSOF010000036.1, forward strand.
CGGGCATGGTCACGATGCCTGCTCCTCAGCGGTCGTGGTGGGGACGGCGTGCAGGGCGGGCCGGACGGCGGGGTGTTCCTTGTAGCGGGCGGCGATCCAGCCGACGGACCAGCCGGTCAGCTCCACCGCCTGGCGCTGCGGCAGCCTGGCCTCGACGGCGGCCTTCACCACCTCGCGGGCCCGCTCCTCCGGCAGCCGCTCGGTAGCCGGGCCGGCGGACAGCAGCTCGGCACGGGCCCGCTCGGCCGCCTCCCGCTCACCCTGCTCACGCTCGGCCCGGGCGGCGTGCTCACGGCGCTCACGCTCGCTCGCCTCCCGCTCACGACGCTCACGCTCGGCCCGCGCGGCGGCCTCCCGCCGGGCCTGCTCCTCGCGCGCCGCGGCCTCGCGGCGGGCGGTCTCCTCGCGCTGGTCGCGGGCCATGCCCGCGTCGTGCTCACGCTGCTCACGGGCGAGCCGGGCTTCGTGCTCACGGCGCTCACGCTCGCCCCGCTCAGTAGCCTCGAAGCGCTCCATGCGGTCGGCCCGCTCCTCCCGGCGCCGGGCCTCGGCCCGCTGCTCGCGCAGCTCGCGCTCGGCCCGCTCAGCGGACTCACGGGCAGCGAGCGCGGCGCCGATCGCCCGCCGGTAGGCCAGCGAGGTCTCCGCGGTGACGATCAGCAGCAGCGGTGCCACCGAGTGGACCGCCACCCCGACCGGATCCCGGTCCAGGGCGGACAGACCCACGTTGAGCAGGACCGTCATGAGGCCGGTCATCCAGCGCAGGACCACCGGCCAACGCCCGCCGTCGCCGTTCAGCCGGGCGAGCGTGGCGTCCATCCGCACCACGATCACCACCGCCGCATCGACGACGAGCGGCAGGATCGGCGCCGTCCACTCCCACCCCTTCGGGGTGTGGCCGGCCATGAGCGGGGTCACCGTGAGCACGCTGTACAGGACCGCGCCGAACGTGATCGCCCACGTCCCGACAGACAGCGCCCGCTCGGCCGAACGGATCTGAGCGGGGCCCATCGTCGCCTTCATCGCGGCCCCCGAACCGGGCACCGCGAGCGGCCGGTGAGCGCGCTCACGGCAGCCGTGAGCGCGGTGAACTCGTTGCCGTTCACGCCGCCACCCGGAGGGTGCTCGCCGTGCGGCGGACGGCGACCGGGCGCCGCAGCGGCACCGGCGCCGACCGCAGCAGACGCTCGGCGTAGGTGGCCAGCTCCGGGTCCTCCCGGCGCAGGTCCGCCAGCATCGCGTGCGCCGCGTCCAGCCGGGCCGCGCGCTCGATCTCGCCCTCGCCGGCGACCCCGGCGAACAGCTGCTCGTCCACGCCGAGCGCCAGCTCGGCGAACTCGTCTTCGTCCGCGGCCGTCTGGCCCGCGATAATCAGCCTCATGGGCCTACCTCTTCTCTGGGGTGTGGGCCCGTGAGGGGTCGCCGCGCTCCGGCCAAGGAAGGCGCGGCGGCCCTGTTCTCACAGGCCCGGCCAACGTTGATCAACAGCACTGGCCGCCCCGATTACCCAGGGCGGCCAGCAGGTCTGCGCCCTTGAAGGCGGGCGCGGCCTTTTTGATCTAGGTCTCCGATCTGACAAGGCGCCGGGATGCCTCGGCCCGATCTGTCCCGGACCCCTTCGCCCTGGGCACGGCGGAAGGCCGGCCATTCACGGGCGCATTCGTGCAGGTCAGAGCAGCCCAAAGAAGGCCCCTCTGTGTCACCCCTGTCTCACTCGGTGCGACACTTACAACATAGAGAACCTGCTTAGGCAGGTCAAGAGAGTTGGGTTTCTCGCGCCTGTTGGGCACCTGCCCTAGCATTGGCCCATGGCCTTGGACCCGGACGACTCGCGCCCCCCGTATCAGCAGGTCGGCAGCTCTCTGCGGGCCTCGATCCTCACCAAGAAGCCGGGCTTCGAGACCGGCGACAAGCTCCCCTCAGGCCCCGAGCTCGCGAAGCACTTCGGCGTGGCACGCGGCACGGTGGACAAGGCGCTCGACCTGCTCCGCACCGAGGGGCTGATCGTGACCCGGCAGGGGAGCGGATCCTTCGTGCGGGAGCGGACCTCTCGGCCGGTCGGGCTGCGGCCTCACCTCGAAGCCGCCTTCGAACAGCAGCAAGTGACCCTCGACTTCGCCGGGTTCTCCAGCGAGACGCTGCACAACGCGTTGCAGGAGCCGCTCGACAAGGTCCGCTCCGGCCGGCTGGCCCCGGAGTCCATCACGGTTCGCCTGCTGCTGCCGGACACCACGGCGCCCATGGCCGTGCCGGTGCTCGTCGACGGGCTCCAGGACGAGGCCGCCCTCCGGCAGCGCGCCCGCAACATCGCCCTGACGAACGCCGGCGGCATCGCGCACTCGGTGGAGATGCTGGCCGAGCTCGGCCTGGTCCAGAAGGCGAGCGTTCAGGTCAAGGTGCACCGGGGGTCCAGCCTGTTCAAGCTGTACATCCTGAACCGGCAGGAGGCGTTCTTCGGCTTCTACCCGCTCCGTGAGCGCACCGTGGCGATCGACGACACCGACCACACCTTCTACGACGTCACCGGCAAGGACACCACCCTGTTCCACCACGCCGCCGGCCCGGACGACGCCTCGCTCGGCTCGCAGTACGTCCAGCAGGCCCAGATGTGGTTCGACAGCGTTTGGAGCACGATCGCGTACGAGCGGCAGCCATGATCGCCACCCCTCAGCAACTCGCCGACGTGCTGCGGCCGGTGAAGCACGTACTCCTCGACTTCGACGGCCCGGTGTGCTCGGTCTTCGCTGGCCTCCCTGCCCCGGAGGTCGCACGGCGACTCCGTGAGGGCCTGCTCGCCACCGGCGCGCAGCCCCCGGCCGGGGCAGAGGGGCAGTGCGACCCGCTGGCCCTGCTCCGCCTGGTCTCGGATGCGCGCCCCGATCTCACGGAGATCGCGGACGCCGCGCTGGCCGAGCTGGAGACCGAAGCCGTCCGCGTTGCCCGCCCAACCCCGGGCGGAGAATCGGTTCTCCATGCGTGTGCCCGCTCCGGCCGCCTGATTTCAGTGGTCAGCAACAACGCGGGCGCGGCCATTGAGGCGTACCTTGCCGAGCACGGCCTCAGCGACTATGTGGTGGGCATCTTCGGCCGCGCCCCCGGTGACCCCTCATCTATGAAGCCGAACCCGAGGCTCCTGCTCGAAGCCATTGAGACCGTAGGCGCAGGGCAGGAGCACTGTGTCTTCATTGGCGACGCTGCCCGAGACGTGGAAGCAGGGAACGCGGCTGGCGTCCCCACTATCGGTTACGCAAACAAGCCAGGAAAGAACCTCAAGCTCGCTACTGCTGGAGCAGTCGCCGTGGTGGAGTCAATGTATTTCGTGGCAGAAGCTCTTATCGAGAGCAGGAGTTAAGAGACCGGGCGGCCTGTGGTAGCTCTTCATTCTAAACTAATCAGATGGGCATCCCACTGTTGTGGCGGGATGCCCATCTGATTAGGAGCTATGAGAGATCCGAGATATCGCGGAACCTCGCGCCCTCCGGGCCGTCGAACCATGACCAGGCTAGGTCGCGACCGTATGGAACCTCTGGGATAGCTGAAGTTCTTAGAATTTCACCAAGGGGAAGGACCTTATCGTTCTTCCATGAGGGCGATGAAATGCGAAGAGACGCCGACCATCGGTAGCGTCCAAGCAATGTTTTCCCGACAATTTTCAGCGAGTGGATCTCGCCGGGCTTCAGATCTATTACGTGATCTTCAAAGTATGGCCTGATGGCGATTGTTTCAACTCCGTCGCCATAGGTTATTTCTCGGGCGATGGGGTCGCTTTCGTCTAGATTTACCAAGACTGCGGTGATTCGCGAGGCGCCCCCGCCAGGATAGCCGATGGATACAGCGTCCAACGGTCGCCCCTCGCTGATCTTTTCGATTTCAATTGATCGAATCTGAAAAGCCGCGTCTGTGGTGTTTTCTATGTCGACTGTTATTGCGCTGCGTTCCACGTCGTATGGAGTGAATCGCGCGAACCAGCGATAGAGCGCCACATATGGAGGTTCGTCGTCATGGGTTCGGGAGATAGCTGTAACCTGTGGCGGCACCTGGTGCTGCAGAAATTCGGTGTCGGCTACGGTCAGTCTCCAAGTCTTTGATATCTGCTGGCGAACTGATATTGCAACCGGTGACCGCAGGCTCCGCCGACGTCGCTGAATAGCCCAAAGTGCCAGAAATGTGGCTACGGCGAGCGATGCTACGATACTCGCAGCAGCATCGCTGGCGAACGAATCAAATTTCAATCGATAATCCCTCTGGCGCAGCCGCGAAATATCCGTTCGTGGATTTAGACTATTCCGGATGCCCTATCCTTTGACAAGGTGGAGACTTGGCCTCTCTCGTAGAGTCAATTCTCCGCCACCATCGATCGCCAGAGGAATCAGGCCGAATACATATTCATTCAACTCTTCGGGGAATACATTAATCGCCTCGGCGACTTCGACGGGAGAGAATCCCTGAGAGCGGAGAGCCTCGAATACTTTAGCGAGAAGCTGGCTGCTTTCGCGTACCATGTGGGAGCCAGGCTCCGAGCGCCTGAAACCCATCTGAGAGAGCTGCTTTGCCGTCGTCCGATAGCTCCACTCGGAGATCAAGCCAAGGTCGTTCAGGCGATACGTAAGAGCCATTGCGGCAACGCCCCATTTGCGCTTGGCGCTGAGAATTCGCTCGATTGTTGCCCCGTTGAGTTTCTGGGCCAAGATTCCGGAGCGCGGCATTAGGAACGAGGAGGCGAATTGCTGAGCTTCCTGCTCAGCTTCTACGCCGTGCGGAATTCGATGCTCCGAGTGCATTACGAGGTGGCCGAGTTCATGAGCGGCATCAAATCTTCCCCGCTCACCACTCTTGCGTGTATTTAGAAAGATAAACGGAGTGCCGGAGCGAGTAGTAGAGAATGCGTCGGCATCAAGGCAGTCGCTAGGTAGGGAAAAGACCCGGACCCCATTGGCTTCAAGCAGGTGGACCAGGTTTGGCACTGGGGCCTCGCCGAGCCCCCAGTGTGCCCTGATCCTTTCCGCTGCTTCATCTGGCCTAAGGTGCGGGTATGTTGGAACATTTGGCCGGGGGAGTCGAAACTTTCCTTCAAGCCAAGTGTTTAGAGATGCGGCTACCGCGCCCGAGCTGAGTGCGCTGTCCCGTTCTAGTGCACTCATTTTGGAAGGGGCGCGGAAGCTCACGGCGTCCGCTTGCATAACTGGAATTGCAGGCGCCTCAAGAAAGGACTCGGGGACTTTCAGCGCTGCGGCGAGTGTGGAAAGTGTCTCCTGGGATGGCTTCTTATGGCCGTTCTCATGTGCCGTCAAGCTTCTAACGGAGATCCCGGATTCTCTACTGAGAGCTGCTAGCGTCATCCGTCGACGCTTACGAGCCAGGATCAGCCGAGCCGGCGTAAACACTTTCCTCAACTCCTACCAGTAGTTGCCTGCTTTAGCTCCCCCCGAGGAACTCGACCAAAACGTCAGGGCCGTCGTTGTCCCCCGGGTCATCGAGAAGCGAGATGTCAGAGCCCGGGTCGTCAATGTCCGGCAAGTCCCAAACGTTTCGGTACTTCCACTCATCGACGAACTTCCCGTTCATCTTCACGGGGAGCGACAGTTCGGCCGAGATGCCCGACCGCTTGCTTCGCTTGTAGAGGAAACACCAAGTCGGCATCTCCTCAAGCTGCCGACCGTACCTGACCTCGTCGGCAGTGAAGAAGGCGCCCTGACCGTTGCGGTCGACAAGTCGCGCCATAGCGGGGCCCTTCGGGTTCTTCGACCGCGGGCGAGCCTCCAGATCTCCGACGCCTCCTGCCCCACTCAGGGCGGTGACAGCAAACTCCAGGCTGGGATGGATGACCCGAAGGATGCTGTCGCGCTGCGTGTGCTTCCAGCCGCGAGGGATGAGCTCTTCCGCCAAGTAGCGGTTGCAGCGACTCCAGAACATGAACCCAGGAGCTGCCGGAGCGTCGAGCTCGGTGCAGCTCCGTACGTCTGCCACGGTACGAGCCAAGATGTCGTTCAGCAGCTCGGCCGGCAACTCCAGATCCTCGAGTCGGTGCCGCTCGGGCTCCCCAAAGGTGGTACGCGTTGCCACAACCCCTCCCCAGCTAGTCGGTTCCAAAAACTGTACCTCAACTGAGGCGCAGATTTTGGAACCGCGCCAATGATCGCACGTCAGTTCGATATTGTCATCGGGGAGGCGAAGTCAGCTCGGGTGGGGCTGTGGAGCACTCCTGGAGCGCGCTCGGGGGTCGTGCGGGGCCGCATCAGTGTCTGTGCAGCTGGCGGGCCGGTTGGGGTGGAATGCTCTGGCGATCTTGAAAACTGTCGTGCGGTGACCCCGTACCGTGGGTTCGAATCCCACGCTCTCCGCAGTTGGGAGAACGCCCAGATCAGGGCGGGTATCGGCCTCAGGCCGATACCCGCCCTTTTCGATTCCGTCCCGGGCCGTCCCACCCGTGTGCCGCCCCCGGTCAGTGCGCGTGGGCCAGCCGTGGGCCAACTTGGACCGCCGTGGAACAGCCGTCGAACGTGATCCCGGGCCTACTCGGCCGGTTCCCCGCACCGCTCGACCTTGCTGTTCGCCTGCTCCTGACGACCGTTGATGATCTTCGCGTAGAACTTGGTCAGCAGCCGGCCGTCCGGCGCCACCCCGTACGCGGCGACGTGCTCGCGGACCAACTGGACCAGCACGGGCGGGATCGGCACTGCCCGGCGGCCTCCAGCAGCGCGCGGCCCCGCGTACCGCAGGGCGTTGTTGAAGACCATCCACTTCCGGGTAAGCGTGGTGTCCGCGGCGAGGCTCCCGTCCATCAGCCGGGCGATGGCCTCCAGTCCGCGGCGGACGTTCTCGGAGTCCTCCAACTGGCCCAGAGGGATGGACTTCTTGGTCACCCAGGTCAAGGCCGAGGTGATCTCCTCGGGCGGCTCGGCCAGGTGCTCGGAGAAGTTGAACGCCCAGCAGGAGAGCGCACGGCGGAGAACCTTCCGATCCGTCACCAGCGCCTAGGTGAGCGTGGCCAGGGCATCCGCCCGGGTGGCGCGGTTCTTCGCCGACGAGCGCGTCCACTTCGCCTCGGCGTACTCCTCGGCGTGGGCGAACCACGACACCTGGTTCAGCTTCCGGAACTCGGACGCGGGCAGGCCGGTCTCGGTCTCGAACTGCTCGCCCTTGCGCATGGCGGTCAGCAGTTCCGCCCGCCGGCCGTCGGCGAGCGGGAAGGTGGCGAAGGTCGCCGAGTGGGGGTTCTTCCCTACCCGCCACCGGAGTTGGTGCGCTCGGAGACCGCGTCCGAGATCGCGGATGGCGTGGACCTGGACGTCATAGGTGAGCAGTCGGGCTCCAGAAAGTGAGCAGCCCCCGGCCGATCGGCCGGGGGCTGCGAGGGAAGGGCGGGCGCGGGTCAGGCGGTGGCGTTCTGCTCCTGTGCGGCCTACCAGGCGTCGAGGTCGCTGCGGCGGCCCCCGTTCTCACAGGCCCGGCCAACGTTGATCAACAGCACTGGCCGCCTCAATTGCCCAGGGCGGCCAGTAGGTCTGCGCCCTTGCAGGCGGGCGCGGCCTTTTGATCTAGGTCTCCGATCTGACAAGACGCCGGGATGCCTCGGCCCGATCTGTCCCGGGCCCCTTCGCCCTGGGCACGGCGGAAGGCCGGCCGTCCACGGGCGCATTCGTGCAGGTCAGAGCAGCCCAAATAAGGCCCCTCTGTGTCACCCCTGTCTCACTCGGTGCGACAGGGAACCTACTTAGGCGGTCCAAGAGAGTTGGGTTTCTCGTGCCTGTTGGGCACCTGCCCTAGCGTTGATGCATGGCCTTGGACCCGGACGATTCGCGCCCCCCGTATCAGCAGGTCGGCAGCTCTCTGCGGGCCTCGATTCTCACCAAGAAGCCGGGCTTTGAGACCGGCGACAAGCTTCCCCCGGGCCCCGAGCTAGCGAAGTACTTTGGCGTGGCGCGCGGCACGGTGGACAAGGCGCTCGACCTGCTCCGCACCGAGGGGCTGATCGTGACCCGGCAGGGGAGCGGCTCCTTCGTGCGGGAGCGGACCTCTCGGCCGGTCGGGCTGCGGCCTCACCTCGAGGCCGCCTTCGAGCAGCAGCAGGTGACCCTCGACTTCGCCGGGTTCTCCAGCGAGACGCTGCACAACGCGTTGCAGGAGCCGCTCGACAAGGTCCGCTGCGGCCGGCTGGCGCCGGAGTCCATCACGGGTCCGCCTGCTGCTGCCGGACACCACGGCGCCGATGGCCGTGCCGGTGCTCGCCGACTGGCTCCAGGACGAGGCCGCCTTCCGGGAGCGCGCCCGCAACATCGCTCTGACGAACGCCGGCGGCATCGCCCACTCGGTGGAGATGCTGGCTGAGCTGGGCTTGGTCCAGAAGGCGAACGTCCAGGTCAAGGTGCACCGGGCGTCCAGCCTGTTCAAGCTGTACATCCTGAACCGGTCGGAGGCGTTCTTCGGCTTCTACCCGCTCCGCGAGCGCACGGTGGCGATCGACGACACCGACCACACCTTCTACGACGTCACCGGCAAGGACACCACCCTGTTCCACCACGTCGCTGGCCCTGATGACGCCTCACTCGGATCGCAGTACGTCCAGCAGGCACAGATGTGGTTCGACAGCGTGTGGAGCACGATCGCCTATGAGCGGCAGTCATGACCGCCACCCCTCAGCAACTCGCCGATGTGCTGCGGCCGGTGAAGCACGTGCTCCTCGACTTCGACGGCCCGGTGTGCTCGGTCTTCGCCGGCCTCCCCGCTCCGGAGGTCGCGCGCCGACTCCGTGAGGGCCTGTTTGCCACCGGCGAGCAGGCCCCGGCCGGGGCAGCGGAGGAGACCGACCCGCTCGCCCTGCTCCGACTGGTCTCGAACGCCCGCCCCGACCTCGCGGCCAGCGCGGACGCCGCGCTGGCCGCGCTGGAGAGCGAAGCTGTCCGGGTTGGCCGCCCAACCCCGGGCGGAGAATCGGTTCTGGCAGCTTGCGTTCGCTTTGGTCGAGCCGTCTCGGTGGTTAGCAACAACGCAAGCGCGGCGATCGATGCCTACCTCTCAGCGCACAGGCTTAGTGGCTACGTGGCGGGTGTCTTCGGGCGTACTGCTGGCGACCCGTCGTCGATGAAGCCGAATCCGCGTCTCCTTCTGGAGCCTATGGCTGCCGCAGGAACCCAGCCTGCCGAGTGCGTATTCATCGGCGATGCCACGCGGGACGTTGAAGCAGGTAACGCCGCACGCGTGCCAACGATCGGCTATGCGAACAAGCCGGGAAAGCAAGAAAAGCTAGCCTCCGCTGGAGCAGTGGTCACTGTGGATTCGATGCAGTTGCCACCGCTCTTGCCATGGTAGCAAGCGAAAAAATCTTTCCTCAATGATGGATAGCTAAGGTTTGGATTTTTCTATCAATAGCGCCATGGAAGCTGTTTCGTCAGCTTGTCAATGATGCATTGCGGGCGATCCAGTGCACCTCTCTCATGCGCTCGGGGTAGACCTGTCGGATGACTCGATGGACCTGACTTATGAGCTCTTCAGGAACCCTGAAAAGTCCAGCGGAGTACGTAGACAAGTGTGGACTGCACCAGACGAAGAAGCAGATAGACCCGCTCGGGGCGTTACTGACGCGAATTGCTGGGTTCCTTCGTGTTGTGAATTTGAGGTCTACAAGGATCTCGCCTACCAGGAAGTCCCCGTAGTCGGCAGCTTCGAAGCTGAATCGATTTGAGATATTTCGGCCGATGAGTGTTGCGGCGATTATGGCGCTGCCAGAGCGATCCGCGATTGATTGTGCTGAGTTTTTGGGAAAATCAAAGGCGATTGTAATGGCATCGCCGATGCATGATCTCATCAGCTCTCCGGTCGGATCCCTTTCCTTGATATTTGAGAGCACTTCAAGGAGTTCAGTGTCGTCAACGCCATCGAGATCAAAGAAGAACTCGGTGTTGGCCTCGTCGGCCACGTGGTCGATCTCTTCGAGGGTTGCCGTGGCGATCGTCGCATTTAGAAACTGCTCGACACCGTCAAAGAATTCCGCAGCAGTCTCGATTCTCAGGTCGCACCCAGCGCGATCCTTCATCTCTTCGAACAGTGCGGGCCACGGGCGAGTCTCTTGACCGGGGCCGGCCGGTTCGTACCAGTCTTCCTTTGTGTCATTTGAGACGAACAAAACACGATCCACTCGCGAAGCCTTGGCGTACTCGATTACTTCTTCCCAGATTAGGAAGTCTCCAGCCCGCTCGATCTCCGTATCCTTCCCGTCGTCCAGAAAACCCGGAGGGATGTGATTCGGGAACCTGTAATCGATAGCGCTTCGAGTTCGCTTCTGGACTACTTCGGGGTGGGGTTTGTCTGCAATTCTTGGCCCGTATAGGTCTGCGACCTGCTCCAGTACTGGATCTGTATCGGAAATTCCGGTTGCACTCATGTCTTGGGAACTTCTAATGTCGGAGATAACTCCAAGGATCTTGGATTTCCACACTTTGCCGGTTTGCGAGAATTCGTCGATTAGGGAATTGATCTCACTGGGCTCTTCAATGCTTCGCGAATATCGACCGACCAGGCTCTCGATGTGGGCGGAGTGTGATTTTATAATCTTGAGTGCTTCGTTGAATTTCTTTTCTGTCAGGGCGCGGGCCTGGCTCAGTTCTTCGCTCTGCCTGATCAGTACGCGGCGCCTGCCGTTGACGAATTCAAGTCCCACTTGGTATGGGAGCCACAATCGGGCCGAGATGATCCTCAGTGCCGATATGATCTCGGCTCGACTTGGGCTTGTGTATTCATAGAGGCTAAGTAGGATATTTGTATCGAGGACAACTATTCCAGATTCGAAGAACTTTGCGCGCTCGCCCTCTTCGTGATTGGCTCCTCCGTGGATCCATGAGCTGTAGCGTTGCGAAAGTGGGGACTTCTGAAAGTTCGCATCTGGCATGGTTGCTGCAGTTACCGTTTCTGGAGGCGCCCTGGGGCCGGGTCCCTGGGCTCGTGCAGGGTGGGTCTGTGGTTTCGCGGAGTCTAGTGGCGCCTGCCGTTGGTGTGTTGGTGATCCGCAGTTGCTGATGCAGTTCGTTCCGCTGTGAAGCTTGGCCTTGTCGTCGACGCCACATGGGTGGAACGTTCAGCGTCCTGAGGCTGCCATGGTTGGCAGCCTTGCAGGTCAAGTGCTCGTATGTCTGTTCACGCGCGTACTCTTGAAAACTGTCGTGCGGTGACCCCGTACCGTGGGTTCGAATCCCACGCTCTCCGCTGGTAGGAGAAGAACCACCTGCTCAAGGCGGGTGTCGACCGAAGGGTTGGCGCCCGCCTTTGTGCTGTTCGGGGGTGGTGTCCTGGTTTCACCTGAAAGGGGGGTTTGTTGGGGGTGTGTCGTCCTGGGGAGGGGCGGGGGGCGTGTGTCGGTGCGTGAGGGGCGAATTGCCCTGGGCCCGGCAAGGAGAGACGGATGGCCTGGTACCCCGGCGCGGAGAAGATGGAGCTCCAGCCCGAGTCGGACGAGCAGGCGGCGATCACGCCGACGCAGGTGATCTTCCACAGTGTGGCGGCGCCCTGGACGCCGCGACGGATGTACGAGTACTGGAGGGACTCGACCAACCTGGAGTCGCACTTCGGGGTCGGGTACGACGGCGGTGTGGGGCAGTTCGTCGGTACCGGGACGCGGGCTGACGCCAATATGCACGCCAACCGCAGGGCCGACGGGACCGGGGCGGTCAGTGTGGAGACGGCCAGCGACGACCGGAGTACCGACCCGTGGACGGACGAGCAGGTCGGGGCCCTGATCGCGCTCGGGGCGTGGCTGCACCGGCGGCACGACATCCCGGTGCGGGTCTGCCCGGCCTGGGACGCGCCCGGCTTCGGGGTGCACCGGATGTTCCCCGAGTGGTCGGACGGCGGTACCGCCTGCCCGGGGGACGCCCGCGCCCGGCAGTTCCGCGAGGTGGTGCTGCCCGGCATCGCCGCGGCGGCCGGCGGCGCGCCGGTGCCGACGCCGCGCGGGGACGCCGGGCCCGCCCGGTACCGGGTGACCGTCAACGGGCTGGAGTACGGCTACGGCGCGCACGGACCGCACGTCAAGGAGGTCGGCGAGGCGCTCGTCCGGCAGGGCTTCGGTCGGCACTACCAGTCCGGCCCGGACGAGGACTGGCGGGACGCCGACACCCTCAACTACCAGGACTTCCAGCACAGTCTGGGGTACTCCGGGTCGGACGCCGACGGTGTGCCCGGCGAGGGGTCGCTGCGCCGGCTGCTCGGCCGGCTGCCCTCGCCGCGGCGGGTCTCGCTCGCCCACGTGGTCGCGGCGGCCCGCACCGACCCGGGCGCCGAGCAGGGCCACGAGACCTACGGCGGCGAGGTGCGGATCGTCGAACAGGCGCTGGTGGACGAGGGGTTCCTGGAGCAGCGCTGGGTGGACGGCTCGCTCGGCACCCGGACGGTGCAGGCGTACGCGGCGTACCAGCGCAGCCTCGGCTACGCGGGCGAGGACGCCAACGGCATCCCCGGCCAGCGGAGCCTGCGGACGCTGGGGGAGCGGCGGGGGTTCGACGTGACCGACTGAGCGGTGCCCGCCGAGAACGCCGAGAACGCCGGGAACGCCGGGGACGGCGGGCGGGCGATGGTCCCGGGGCTTGACCATGACACCGTGTGAGGGCCTGCACTGGAGGGACCATGTTGAACATCGGAGACTTCGCCAAACACGGCCGGGTGTCGGTCCGGATGCTGCGCCACTACGACGCCATCGGGCTGCTCCGGCCGGCCCGGGTCGACCCGTTCAGCGGCTACCGCTGCTACGAGGCGGCCCAGCTCACCCGGCTCAACCGGGTCATCGCCCTCAAGGACCTCGGCTTCACCCTGCAACAGGTGCGGGCCGTCCTGGACGAGGAGGTGGACACGGCCGAGCTGCGCGGGATGCTGCGGCTGCGGCGGGCCGAGCTCGCCGCGGCCATCGCGGCGGCCACCGAACGGCTGGCCCGGGTCGAGGCGAGGCTCCGGACGATCGAGAGTGAGGGGACCATGTCCACATCCGAGGTCGTGGTGAAGCGGCTGCCGGTGGTACGGGTGGCCGAGCTGACGGGCGTCGCGGCGAGCTACGAGCCGCAGGACATCGGGCCGGTGATCGGCCCGCTGTTCGACGACCTCTGCGGCCGGCTGGCGGCGGCCGGCATCGCGGGCGTCGGGCCGTCCGTCGCCCGGTACGAGGAGACCGCGGACGGCGACGGCTCGGTGCTGATCCGGGTGGCGGTGCCGATCCCGGCCTCGGTCGACCCGGCCGGGGAGCACGGATTCGCGGTGGTCGACCTGCCGGCCGTCGAGGAGGCGGCCACGGTGGTGCACCGGGGCTCGTTGGCGGACGCGCTGGGCTCCTTCCAGGCGTTGGCGCGCTTCATGGAGGAGAACGGCTACCGCTCGGCCGGCTACGCCCGGGAGCTCTACCTGGAGTGCCCCGAGGACGTGGCGGACTGGGTGACCGAACTGCAGGAACCGGTGGTGCGGGGGTAGTTCCCGGCCCTCCTCCAGCCGTCGGGCTTGCCCTGAAGCAGGTCGAGGGTCCTAGCGTCGGCGGGCATGACGACCACCGCCGACCTCGCGGCCGACGCCGCCCGCCCCGCCCCGGCGGCGCTGCCCGCCTCCTACCTGCGCTGGCTCGCCGGGACGCAGCTCGGGGCCCTGGGCGATGCCGCCCTCTACTTCGCCCTGGGCTGGGCCGCCGCCGCGCACGGCGGGGGCGCCGCCGGTCTGGTGCTCACCGTGATCACGGTGGCGCGGACGGCGCTGGTCCTGGTCGGCGGTGCGGTGGCGGACCGGCTGGGCGTCCGCCGGGTGATGCTCGCCGGGGACGCGGTGATGCTGGCCGCGACGCTGGCCCTGGCGGTGGTGGCCGGCGGCTGGGGCTCACCGCTCCCGGTGCTGGTCCTCGCGGCGGCGGTGATCGGGGTGGTGGACGCCTTCTACCTCCCGGCGAGCGGGGCGATGCCGCGTCTGCTGGTGGACGCCGAGCAACTGCCGCGCGCCCTGGCGCTGCGGCAGGCGGGCGGTCAGCTCGCCGGCCTGCTGGGGGCGCCGCTCGGCGGGGCGCTGATCGCGCTGGGCGGGCTGCCCGGGGTGGCGCTGGTGGACGCGGCGAGCTTCGCCGTCGTCCTGCTGGTGCTGCTGTTCCTGCCGGTGCGGGACCCGCGGCGGCTCCCGACCGCCGAGCGCGGGCCGGACGGGCCGGACGGGTCGAGGGAACCGGACGAGCCGCAGGAGGCGCAGGGGGTGCGGGAGGCGCGCGGGCTGCTGGGGGAGGCGGCGGCCGGCGTGCGGCTGGCGGCGGGGGACCGGCTGCTGCGGGAGGCGCTGCTGCTGACCGGGGCGGCGGCCGGGGCCCTGCTGCCGGTGGTCTCGCTGCTCGGGCCGCTGCTGGCGAGGGGGGCCGGGTGGAGTGCGGGGGCGGCCGGGCTGGTGGCGGGCGCCCAGGGCGCGGGCGTCCTGGTGGTGGCGGCCCTGCTCGCCCGCCGGGGCGGCGCGGGGAGCGGGGCGGCGTCCCGGAGCGGTGCGGGCGTGGGTGCGGCGGTCGGGCTCTGCGCCGCCGCCGTGGGCATCGCGCTGCTGGCCGCGGCGCCGGTCCCGGCGGTGGCCGTGCTCGGCGGGGTGGTCACGGGCGCGGGTTCCGGCCTGTTCGCCGGCCGGATCGGTCCGCTGGTGCTGGCGGCGGCGCCGGACAGCCACCTCTCCCGGGTGCAGGCCCTGCTGACCCTGGTGCAGAGCGCGGCGCTGGTGGTCTCGACCGGGGCGCTCGGCCTGCTCGCCGACTCGGTCGGGCCCCGGGCACCGATGGCCCTCTGCGCGCTGGCCACCGGCGCCGCCGGGCTGCTCGCGCTCGCCTCGCCCGTCCTGCGCCGCGCCTGACCGGCGGCCCCGACGAACGACCCTGACCACCCGGCCCCCGACTGCGTACTTGCCGGGTGGGCGGACGGCGGGCAGAGTGCGAGGGCCGGGCGCGGTCGAACGAACGGCGCGACGGCCGACGGCCATCCGACGACGGCAGGACGGGCGGCGGCGTGAGCGGAGGCGGCGATGAGTGACCTGACGGACCGGCTGGCGGAGGGCCTCCCGCCCGGCGCCCT
Source organism: Kitasatospora misakiensis (assembly GCF_042656005.1). NCBI lineage: Bacteria > Bacillati > Actinomycetota > Actinomycetes > Kitasatosporales > Streptomycetaceae > Kitasatospora > Kitasatospora misakiensis. The sequence continues at coordinate 84,319 of NZ_JBHSOF010000036.1, forward strand.
GGTGGTGGACCCGGACGTGACGGCCGCCTACCGCCACGACATGGCGGACTTCTGCCCGGCCGGCACCCCCGCCGTGGTGGTCTTCCCGGAGACGGTCGAGCAGGTGCAGCACGTCCTGCGGACCGCCACCGCGCTGCGCGTCCCGGTGGTCCCGCAGGGCGCCCGGACCGGCCTGTCCGGCGCGGCCAACGCCGTCGACGGCTGCATCGTGCTGTCGATGGTGCGGATGAACCGGATCCTGGAGATCGACCCGGTGAACCGGATCGCGGTGGTCGAGCCGGGCGTGGTCAACGCCGAGCTCTCCCGGGCCGCCGCCGCCTCGGGGCTCGCCTATCCGCCAGACCCGTCGAGCTGGGAGTCCTGCACGATCGGCGGCAACATCGGCACCGGCGCGGGCGGACTCTGCTGCGTGAAGTACGGGGTGACCGCCGAGTACGTGCTCGGCCTCGACGTGGTGCTGGCCGACGGGCGGCTGCTCTCCACCGGCCGTCGGACGGCCAAGGGCGTGGCCGGCTACGACCTGACCCGGCTCCTGGTGGGCTCCGAGGGCACGCTGGGCGTCGTGGTCCGCGCGGTGCTGGCGCTGCGGCCGGCCCCCACCCCGCAACTGGCGCTGGCGGCGGAGTTCCCGAGCACGGCCTCGGCGGGCGCGGCGGTCTGCGAGGTGATGGCGCGCGGCTTCACCCCCTCGCTGATGGAGCTGATGGACCCGGTGAGCGTGCGCGCGGTCAACGAGCTGGCGCGGATGGGGCTGCCGGAGTCCACCAGGGCCCTGCTGCTGGTCGCCTTCGACGGCCCGGACCGGGTGGCCGAGCTGGCCGCGGTCGGGGAGCTGTGCCGGGCGGCCGGGGCGACCGAGGTGGTGCCGGCGGAGGACCAGGCCGAGTCCGAGCTGCTGCTGGAGGCACGCCGGCTGGCGCTGCCCGCGCTGGACCGGCTGGGCACCACGATGATCGACGACGTGGCGGTGCCGCGCTCGCGACTGGCCGAGATGCTGGACGGGGTCGCCGCGATCGCCGAGCGGCACGACCTGACCATCGGGGTGGTGAGCCACGCGGGGGACGGCAACACCCATCCGATCGTCATCTTCGACGCGGCGGACGCCGAGCAGGCGGCCCGGGCGCAGCGCTCCTTCGACGAGATCATGGCGCTGGGGCTGGAACTCGGCGGCACGATCACCGGGGAGCACGGGGTGGGGCTGCTCAAGCGCGAGTGGTTGGCCCGGGAGCTGGGGCCGGTGGCGATGGAGCTGCAGCGGCAGCTGAAGGCGGTCTTCGATCCGCTGGGGATCCTCAATCCCGGCAAGGCGGTTTGACCTCCCCCTCGGGCCGGGAAGGGCGCTGTACTCTCCGGATTTTTTGTTCTCCGGATTTTCCGACTGTCGCAGGATGGCTGGAATGTCGACACGGTAGCGCGACCGCACCGGCGGGGGGCGTGTTTGTTTCCGTCGCGCGCCGTGGTGGTGCGCCGGGTCGTCCGTGTGCCCCCTTCGCGCCGCCCCGGCGTACTCGGTCGTATCCGACTGTTCGGGCGACATCGCAGGTGGGTGGCGGTGTGTCGGCAGGATTCCGGTGCGGGGCGCAGTTATGCGCGGGGCTGCTGGATATCACGCTAAAGGGCGAAAAGGCCGCCGCGAGGTGGTGCTTTGTCGATTTGTTGCGGTTGTCTGTCTCCCGGCGTCGCAGCCCGCAGGTGTTCGTCTGGCCGGTGAACTCCCGCACCCCATTGCATGATTACCGCTTTTTTTGGAGGCTTCCATGGCTCGCAATCGAATCCGCCGGACCGCCGGTCTGTTGCTCGCGGCCCCGTTCGCGGCCGGGCTGCTGCTCGCCGGTGCCGGCGTCGCCGCCGCCGACAACGGCGCGCTCGCCAATGACGGGTCCAACAGTGGCGTGGTGTCCAACGTCGGGACGGGCAACGTCTTCGGCTCGGTCGACGGCAACTATGTCTCCACCCAGCAGACGGCCACCGGCTCCGGCGGCTCGAACCAGGCCAACACCCTCGCGGCGAAGGACAACTCCGGCGCCATCCTGGCCGGCCAGTCCAACGAGAACGTCAACATCGTCTTCGCGCCGGTCTTCCCCTGAGCACCCGGTCGACCGGGCGATCGAGCACCTGAACGTCCGGGTGCCGGCGCCGACCGGGTGCCGTCGACGGCGGGGGCGCCGTCGAAGGACGACCGGGGCCGGCCAGGACGGACGCGGGTGAGCCGATCGTCCGCGATCAGTCGCAGCAGTCGGCGAAGTGGATCGGAAACCTGGCGATCGAAACGGATCGCACAACGCGCAACCGGGTAGCGGAAAGGGTCACCGCGAACCGGTCCCGTGGGCGGCACCGCGCACCGGTGCCGCCCACGGGCACGTCCGGAGCCCGGTTCCGGCCCGGCTGCGGGCCGGTCCGGGGCCGGTTCGTTCAGGGCCCGTGCCCGGAGTCGTCACCGTACGGCGGTACGGTTGCGCTCCGACAGTGCACCCCCGCGCGCGGCGCCCCCGGCGGCCCGCCCGGCGAGGGGCTGCGGCCGCGGCAACCGGAGGGAAGGGCGCGATGGCAGCGGAGGAGGAGGGCCTGACCGGCCCCGGCGGGACCACGCCCGCACCCGGTCCCGGCGCGGGTCGGGAGTCGGCCCCGGAGCCGTGCCCGGAGGCGCGGTCCGAGCCCCGGTCCGTGCCCGAGCTGATGCTCGGCCGCCCGCCGATGACCCGCCCGCTGCCGGGGTTCGACACCGAGTCGGCCCCGCCCGAGCCCGGCCCGCTCTTCGTCGACTGGCTCGCCACCGCCCTCGACTCCGGAGTGCTGGACCCGCAGGTGTTCACGCTCTCCACGGTCGACGCCGACGGTCTGCCGGACGCCCGCGTCCTGGTGCTGCGTGATGTGGACGCGGCGGGGACCGGCTGGGTCTTCTCCGCCGCCGCCGACAGTCCCAAGGGCCGCCAGCTCGCCGACCACCCGGCCGCCGCGCTCACCGTCTACTGGCCGCAGCTCGGCCGCCAGGTCCGGGTCCGCGGCACCGTCGAACGGGCCGCCGACCAGGTGGCGGCGGCCGAGTTCGCCACCCGCTCCCCGGCCGCCCGGATCGGCGCGCTGGTCGGGCGGCAGAGCGAGCCGCTGGCCTCGCCGGCCGAGTACGAGGAGGCGGTGACGGTGGCCCGGCGCCGGCTGGAGGCCACCCCGGACGCCGTCGCCGCCGGGCACGCCGTCTACACGCTCTGGGCGCACGAGGTGGAGTTCTGGCAGGGGGACGCGGAACGCCACCACGTCCGCCTCCGCTACACCCGGACCGGACCGGTCCGCACCCCGGAGTGGTCCCGCACCCTGCTCTGGCCCTGAGGCCCCCTCCGGCCCTGAGAACCTCCGCGCCCTGAGAAGGCGCCGAGGACACCGGCGTACGACCGGGGGCGCGCATCCTCGCGATGCGCGCCCCCGGCCGTGTCCACCCGCCACCCGCCACCCGCCGCCTCAGCGCCGTCCGGTCAGCGTGGCCCCGACGCTCGCCGCCACCACACAGCCGATCCCGGCCAGCTGGGCGGCGCCCAGCAACTGCCCGAGCACCACCAGGCCGACCAGCGCGCTCACCGCCGGCTCCAGGCTCACCAGCACGCTGAACACCCGCTGGGGCATCCGCCGCAGCGCCGTCATCTCCAGCGCGTACGGGATCACCGGCAGCAGCAGGGACACCCCGGCGACCGCGAGCAGCAGCATCAGCGGCGAGGCGTCCGGCGCGGTCAGCCCGTCCCAGGCCTCGCCGAGGCCGAAGGGCGCCACCGTCAGCGCGCCGACCGTCATCGAGACGGCCAGCCCCTGGAAGCCCTGGAACGCCGCCCCGACCTTGTCCGTGAACAGGATGTACGCGGCGTAGCAGGCCGCCGCCCCGAAGGCGTACAGCAGGCCGACCGGGTCGAGCCCGGCGCCGCCCTCCCCGCCCTCGCCGAGCAGCGTCAGCAGCGCCACGCCGCCGGCCGCGAGCAGCGCCCACAGCAGGTGGCCGGCGCTGCGGGCGAAGACCAGCGCCACCGCCAGCGGCCCGAGGAACTCGATGGTGGCGGCGGTGCCCATCGGCAGCCGGTCGATCGCCCCGGCGAACAGCAGCGTCATCCCGGCCGAGGCCATGCCGAGCAGGCCGGCGGCGACCAGGTCGCGCGGCCGGCGCCCGCGCAGCCGGGGCCGGGTGACGGCGAGCAGGATGACCGCCGCGAAGCTCAGCCGCAGGAAGGTGGTGCCGCTGACCCCGAGCGGGCCGAAGAGCGGCTTGGAGAACGCGATGCCGGTCTGCACCAGGAACATCGCCGTCAGACAGAGCAGCGGCGCCGGGATCCTCCCCCAGCCTTCGGCCGGGGGGTCCCCCATCGGGCGCCGCAGGAGGTTCGGGAACCGTCGGCCGGACGGTCGGCCGGGCCGTGCGCCGGGTGGCAGCCCCTCGCCGGGCGCCCCGCCTCGTCGCCAACCGCCCCGCTCGCCGGCGGGCTCGCCCTTGGGGGCGGGCGGCATGGCAAGCGCCTCGGCGACGGCGGCGGCCGGCGTCGGGGCGGAGGTTTCGGTGAGGTGGGGCGTGGGCATGATGGCGAGTTTGCCGTAAGGACCCAGTGGGCGGCAAGCTCGTTACCAATATCGGGACGGATGCGGACGGGTGCGTCCGAAAGGGTGGGCTTCCCGGGGGGACGCGGCGTGGCTGCCGCGGATGACCGACGTACCGTCAGTATCAAGGCGGCGTGCGCTATCTCCGCCCAGCGGCCGTGGCCGCCGCCTCCTTCGTCCTGCTGCTGGCCGCCGCCGGCGGTCCGGGCGCGAGCGCCGACGAGACCGCCCCGGTGGCCGCCGCCGTTCCCCGGATCCGGGCCACCGTCCTCCCCGACCGGGTCGGCCCGCCCACCGCCCGGGCCCGGGACCACTACGCCGGGCCGGCCTTCGACGCCTGCACCGCGCCGCCGCTGGAGACCCTGCGGGCCTGGCGGGACTCCTCGCCGTACGGCGCGGTCGGCATCTACACCAGCGGCGGCCAGCGCGGCTGCGCCCAGCCCAGGCTCACCGCCGACTGGGTCCGGCAGGCCCGCGCGATGGGGTGGCGCTTCCTGCCCGTGCACGTCGGCCTCCAGGCGCCGTGCAGCGAGCTGAAGGGCAAGCCGCAGCGGATCGACCCCGCGCGGGCCGCCCAGCAGGGCCGCGAGGAGGCGGACGAGGCGGTCCGCGGCCTGAAGGCGGTCGGGCTCGGCAAGGGCAGCCCGGTCTTCCTGGACATCGAGGCCTATCCGCTGCGCGACCCGGCCTGCGGACAGGCCGTGGTCGACTTCACCCTCGGTTGGACCCAGGCCCTGCACCTGGCCGGCTACCGCTCCGGCTTCTACTCCAGCCTGGACTCCGGGATCGCCGACCTCGCCGCGGCCGCGCGGGCCGGCAGCGCGCCGCTGCCCGACACCCTCTGGTACGCCCGCTGGGACGACCACGCCGACACCGCCGGCGGCGGGGCGCTCGCTCCCGACCTGTGGGTCTACCACCAGCGGGTCCACCAGTACCGCGGCAACGTCGAGGAGGTCTACGGCGGCGCGGCGCTCACCGTCGACCGCAACCAGGTCGACGCCCCGCTCGCCGGCTGACGGGGCCTCACTCCCGCAGGCCGAGCCCCAGGAAGCCCAGGCCCCCGCACTCGCGGCAGGTCTCGGGGATGTACCCGGTGCCGCTCCGGCCCGCGCGCACGCCCATCCGCGCCTGCGTCCGCACCCCGTCCGAGCAGCACGGGCACGGCATCCGGAGGCCGGTCGCCGCCGGCCCCGGCCGTGGTTCGTCGTGCCCGTCACCCATGACCCCAGTATCCCGCCCGCTCCGGCGGCCGATCGCCCCTCCCACCCGGTCGGGGCCCGTCCGCCGGTCACGGGTCGGCGCGCCGCCGGGCGCGCCGCCGGGCGCTCCGCCGGGCGCTTCGCCGGGCCGTGACCGGGGCAACGGGGCCGGAGTGCTGACAGCGGGGGGACGGCGCGGCACAATCGGGCTCGACTGCTCCGTATTACCGCCCAGTAGCCGGTCTTCCGGTCGGGCCGGGGGCAGAGCCGCCGCAGTGCCGCCCAGGTCAAGGAGGACCCGTGTTCAGCACGATGCAGGACGTCCCGCTCACCGTCGCCCGAATCCTCGAACACGGGTCGACCGTCCACGCCCGCTCGACCGTCACGACCTGGGACGGCACCGGGCCGGTGGTCCGGACGTACGCGGAGGTCGGCGCGCGGGCCGCGCGGCTCGCCTGGGCGCTGCGGGACGAGCTCGGCGTCACGGCGGACGACCGGGTGGCCACCCTGATGTGGAACAACGCCGAGCACCTGGAGGCCTACCTCGCGGTGCCGGCGATGGGGGCGGTGCTGCACACGCTCAACCTGCGGCTCCCGGCGAACCAGCTGGCGTACATCGTCGACCACGCCGCCGACCGCGTGATCATCGTCAACGGCACCGTCCTCCCGCTGCTGGCCGCCGTCCTGCCCCAGCTCGCCCCGACGCTCAAGCACATCGTGGTCAGCGGCCCCGGCGACCGCTCGGTGCTGGCCGGCTTCCCCGGCGGCGTGCACGACTACGAGGAGCTGATCGCCGGCCGGCCGGCCGAGTACCCCTGGCTCACCGACATCGACGAGCGCCGGGCCGCCGTGCTCTGCTACACCTCCGGCACCACCGGCGACCCGAAGGGCGTGCTCTACAGCCACCGCTCGGTCTACCTGCACTGTCTCCAGGTCAACACCGGCGACAACTTCGCCTTCACCCCGCGCGACATCGCGCTGCCGGTCGTCCCGATGTTCCACGTCAACGCCTGGGGCATCCCGCACGCCGCCTTCATGTCCGGCGCGAGCCTGCTGATGCCGGACCGCTTCCTCCAGCCCAGGCCGATGGCCGAGATGATCGCCGCGGTGCGGCCGACCGTCAGCGCGGCCGTGCCGACGATCTGGAGCGGACTGCTGGACGAGCTGGACGCCGGCGACTACGACACCTCCAGCCTGCGCATGGTGGTCATCGGCGGCTCGGCCTGCCCGCCGGCGCTGATGAAGGCCTTCGACGAGCGCCACGGCATCCGCGTCATCCACGCCTGGGGCATGACCGAGACCTCGCCGCTCGGCTCCTTCGCCCAGCCGCCCGGCGGCCTCACCCCGGAGGAGGAGTGGCCGTACCGGGTCAGCCAGGGCATCTTCCCGGCCTCCGTCGAGGCCCGGCTGATCGGCCCGGTCGGCGAGCGGATGCCGCACGACGGCGCCTCGGCGGGCGAGCTGGAGGTGCGCGGCCCGTGGATCGCGGGGGCGTACTACGGGGGCGCGGGCCAGGACCCGGAGCGCCCGGACGACAAGTTCTCCGAGGACGGCTGGCTGCGCACCGGCGACGTCGGCACGATCACCGCGGACGGCTACCTGACCCTCACCGACCGGGCCAAGGACGTGATCAAGTCCGGCGGCGAGTGGATCTCCTCGGTCGACCTGGAGAACCACCTGATGGCCCACCCGGAGGTGGCCGAGGCCGCCGTGGTGGCCGTTCCGGACGAGAAGTGGGGTGAGCGGCCGCTGGCGACCGTGGTGCTGCGGCCGGGCGCCACCGCCGGACTGCCGGAGCTGCGGGCCTTCCTGGCGGAGCGGATCGCCGCCTGGCAGCTGCCGGAGCGCTGGGCGATCGTCGAGTCGGTGCCGAAGACCTCGGTCGGCAAGTTCGACAAGAAGGTGATCCGCGCCGACTACGCGGCGCGGAAGCTGGACGTCACGCTGCTCGGCAAGGAGTCCAACAAGGAGTAGCCGGACAGGCCCTGGGGCCGGCCACCCCGGGAAAGGGGTTGGCCGGCCCTCGGCGTCGGCGGGTGCGGGCGTCAGCCAGCGGCGGCGACGCCCGCCTCGCCCATGGCGCCGATCCGCCCGAGCAGGTCGACGATCCGGGACTGGACGTCCTCGCTGGTCGAGCGCTCGGCGAGGAAGAGCACCGTCTCGCCGGTGCGCAGCCGGGGCAGTTCGCGCGGGTCGAGGTCCACCGAGGTGTAGACGACGAGCGGGGTGCGGTGCAGCCGGTCGTTGGCGCGCAGCCAGTCCAGCAGGCCGACCCGGCGGCGGCGGATCTGGAGCAGGTCCATCACCACCAGGTTGGGCTGCACGCTGCTGGCCCGGGCGACGGCGTCGTTCTCGTCCACCGCGTGCTCGACGTGCATGCCGCGCCGCTCCAGGCTGCCGATCATCGCGGCGGCGATGTCCGGGTCGCCCTCGACCAGCAGGACGCGCGGGGCGTGGTTCTCGCCGTCGCGCGGGGCGAGGGCGCGCAGCAGGACGGCCGGGTCGGCGCCGTACGCGGCGTCCCTGGTGGACTGGCCGAGGCCGGCGGTGACCACCACCGGGACCCGGCTGTTCAGCGCGGCGGTGCGCAGCGACTGCAGCGCGGTGCGGGTGATCGGCCCGGTCAGCGGGTCGACGAAGAGCGCGGCGGGGAAGCCGGCGACCTGCGCGTCCACCTCCTCGCGGGAGCGGACGATCACCGGGCGGTAGCCGCGGTCCTGGAGCGCCTGCCGGGTGGCCGGGTCGGGCTCGGGCCAGACCAGCAGCCGGCGCGGACCGCCGTCGGGGGCGGGGGCGGGCACCGGGGGGTGCTCGCCGGCCTCGTCGTGGCCGCCCGCGGGGGCGATCGGCAGGGCGGCCGGGGCCGCCGGGACGGGCGCGGCGGGCAGCTCGGCCATCGGGCGCGGTACGGGCAGGGCCTCGGGGGCGCCGAGCTGACTCACCTGGACACCCGCACCGGGCGCGCCGGGGCCGCCGAGCGGACGCGGCGGGGCCAGCTCGCCCAGCCCGGTGCCGACCGGCTGCGGCCCGCCCTCGCCGTGGTCGCCGGCCCCGGGGAGGGCGAGCGCGGCGCCGTCCGGCAGCGCCGGGGCCGCCGACGGCAG
>NZ_JBHSOF010000037.1:0-91972 GCF_042656005.1 Kitasatospora misakiensis
AGCGCCGCCCCGGAGTGGGAAGTCGGCCGGGCCGACTTCCCACTCCGGGGCGGCGCTTCCCGGGTCAAACCCAGATGTTCCAAGGGCCGTCCGACCGCGAACGTTTCAAGCCATCCCCTTCTTATACGGCTAACAACCCTTTCGGGTTCGATTTCCACGCGTCCCCTGGGGAACGGGCGCCGTCCGCGCTGTCATGTCGCTGGGCACTCCACTCGCCCGACGGGAAGGCAGGACATGAGCGGATTCGGATTCGTGGTCAGGGGACCGGCCCTGGCGCTGGCGGTCTCGGGGGTTCTCCTGGCGGCGGGAGGTACGGCCCGGGCGGAGGCCGCCTACGACCAGATCACCATGCTGAAGCAGGAGAAGAGCCAGTGGTGCTGGTCGGCCTCCGGGCTCACCATCGCCAAGTTCCAGGGATACGGCACCACGCAGGCGGACTTCTGCGCCCGCGCCTCCCAGTACAGCGGCGGGCCGAGCTGCGACAACCAGCCCGCCAGGCTCGAGGACATGGCCAACGCCTGGTACAGCCTGGGCATGGCGCACCCCGGTACCGGCCTGAGCACCGCGGCCTCGTTCAGCCAGATCACCACCGACGTCAAGGCCGCCCGACCGATCGGCGCCCGCATCGGGTGGAAGTCCGGCGGCGGCCACATGAACGTCGTCTACGGCTTCGACACCTCGAACAACACCATCGCCGTGGCCGACCCGTGGCCGGACACCGCCACCTACACCTGGTGGAACTACAACGACTACGTGGACAACAGCTCGTTCAGGTGGACCCACTCCCGTACCGGCATCTCCCGCTAGACAGAGAAGGAGGGCGACACATGCGTGACCGAGGAATGCCCGTCGAGCCGGAGACCACCGGGGAGACCACTTGGGAGTCCACCCGGGAGACCGTCCGGAGGGCCGCCCGGCTCTCCCGGCTGCCCGTCGTCCTGGCGCTGAGCGCGTCCGCGCTGCTGTCCGCCGTCGGCCCGGCCCGCGCCGCCGACATCCCCGACTACCAGGCCGCCCTCGACCTGGTCAGGTCGGCCGACGTCCACAACGCGGTCTGCCGCTTCCTCGGCACGCCGCTGCCCGGGAGCGGCTCCGACGCGGTGGTGGCGGTCCCCGACGCGGCGGATCCGTGCGCGGGCCTGCCCGCGTTCACCCTCAAGGACCCGCTGGCGGTGAACGAGCCGTCCCCGGGCTTCGTCGCGGGCACGGTGCCGCCGCTCCCCACCGAGGCCGTCAGGCTGAACCACCTCGTCTCCTCGCTCGGCGAGGCCGTCGGCGACCGCACCGCCACCGTGCTGCTCGCCCCGACCGAGGGCGGCGGCTGGCACCTGGCGGGGGTGCGCGACGGCGACAGCGACGCCGTGTACGCCGGCAAGGCGTCCCTGGGCGCCCTGGTCTTCACCGAGCCGCAGATCCGGGGCTGGTACCAGCTGAAGCTCACCACCGTGGAGCCGCTCAACGACCAGGCCCGGGCGGGGCTCGACGGCCGGCCGGCGGTGTCGCTCACCGACTACCAGAAGCTCCTCAAGGCCCGCTACGCCGACAAGCAGCCCGACTCCGAGTACGACACCCGGGGCCTGTCCAGCGGGTACGGGACCGGTGACCGGCCGGCCGAGCCGGCCTCCGGTACGCCGCTGCTCGCCGGCGGGTCGATCGCGGCGCTCGCGCTCACGGGCGCCGCCGTCGTCCTCGGCCGGATCAGGCACCGGCGCCGGACCTCCGGCAACGCCTGAGCGCCGGGGTCGCCCGCGTTCGAACGGTGAAAAAAAGGGGGCCGCCTCCTGGCACGATCACAGGATCGGAGGCGGCCCCCGGTCCGGGGCCGGTCGTCACTCACCCTGCGGACGGGGCATCGACCGCGTTGTTCTGACCGGCCACGATCCGCCACCCGTCCGCCTGCCGGGCCACCACGTAGAGGGCCGCGCCGTGCGGTCCCTCGACGGGTGTGCCCGAGGCGTCGGTGGGGGTCTGGGCGACGTTGACGGCGACCACGTCCTCGGCGATCGCCAGGAGCTTCACCACCTCGTACCGGGCGTAGGAGTCCCGCAGGAAGCTCTCCATCGCCGGCCGGCTGAACTCGGCGATCGCCGCCCGGCCGTCGAGCCGCAGGCCCCGGGCGTTGGTCCACGAGGCCCGCTCGCCGAACTGCGCGCCGAGCGCCGCCGCGTCCTTGCGGTTGAAGGCGTCCTCCAGCGCCGTGACCACCCCGGTCACCGCCGCCCGGACGTCCGCCGCGACGTCCCCCACCACCAGCACCTCGCCTGCCATGACCGGCTCCTCTCCCCGTCCGTCGCACCCGGCGGTGATCACCGCCGGAACCCCATCCGACAACATCAACCGCACTTGAGGTCAACCGTCGTCAGGGGGAGGGCCGTCAGGGGGCCGGCCGCAGCTCGCGGATCCGGGTAATCCGGCCGCGGGCGTCCACGGCCAGGTCGTAGGTGTCGCCGTAGCAGGCGTACGGGGGCTCGGGCTCGCCGCCGGTCAGACAGGAGTCGAGGTGGTCGAGGAGGACGGGGAGCTGTACCTCCTTGGCCGGTTCGTCGTGCGGGAGGTCGACCAGGGTGGCGGTGGCGTGGGCCGCCAGGGGGAGGCTGACGGCGGGGGCGCCGTTGTCGCAGCCGGGCTGCGCGGGCCGGACGGTCAGCCGGCCGTCCAGGACGTCGACGACCTGGACCACCCGGTGCCCGGCACGGGTCGCGCAGGCGGCGGGGGAGGAGACGGGGAGGGCGGGGGAGGCGTACTCCATCTCCGGCCCGGCCTCGGGGGCCGCCCAGTCCTCCTCGGCGTCCCCGTACCCGTCCTCCTCGGCCGCCGCGGCGGCGTCGGCGGAGTCGACGTCGTCCGAGGCCATCGCCAGGGTCGGGTCCTCGTCGATCGGGGTGCAGGCGGCGAGGCCGCCGGTGACGGCGCAGCAGAGCAGCACGGCGAGGAGGAGGCGACGGGGCGCGGTCATGGGATGAGTCTTCCAGGAACGTGACCGGACGAGACACCCACCTACCCGCGGAATCCCTCCGGCCGGTTCCGCCGGCGGGCCGCGACCGCCCCCACCGGGCGTGCGGACCCGGCGGGGGCGGAGAGTTCGAGCGGCCGTGCTACGCCGCCATCGGGTGCGCCGGGTCGTACGACCGCCGCACCCGCTCCTGCGCCTGCGGGCCGGCCTTCAGGTGGTCCAGCCCGAGCAGCGCCGCGCCCAGCACCGGCGGCGCGACGACGACCCGCGGCTCGGCGAGCGGCGCCTCCCGGGCCAGGCGGGCCGTCAGGTTGTCGAGCAGCAGCGGCTGCCGGGAGGACAGCACCCCGCCGCCGAGCACCACCGGCGTGGGCGTGTCCAGCAGGTCGAGGCGCCGCAGGGCGACGACCGCGAGCCGGATGATCTCGTCGGCCTGCCGGTCGATCAGCTCCAGCGCCGTGGCGTCCCCGTCCCCGGCGACCGCGAACAGCACCCGGACGATCTCGTGCAGCCGGGCGAACGGCAGGTGCCCGAGGTGGACGGCCTCGGCGACGGCGACGGCGCTGGGCAGGCCGAAGTGCTCGGCGATCGCCCGGGCGAGGGCGGTCGGCCCGCCGCGCCCGTCCTCCGCGCGGACGGCGTGCCACATGCTGCTGACGGCCAGGCCCGCGCCGCCGCCCCAGTCGCCGGTGAGCTCGCCGAGGGCGGGGAACCGGGCGGTGCGGCCGTCGGGCAGCAGGCCGACGCAGTTGATGCCGGCGCCGCAGACGACGGCGACGCCGCGCGGGCCGTCGGTGCCGGCCCGCAGCAGGCCGAAGGTGTCGTTGACCACGGTGTTGCTGACGCCCCAGGGGTGCGACTCCAGGGCGACGCGCAGCGCCTCCTCCTCGACCGGGAGGTCGGCGTTGGCGAGGCAGGCGCTGACGTGGCTGGTCAGCGGGCCGGTCCAGCCGGTCAGCCCGGCGGCCGCGGCCGCCGCCTCGACCAGCGGGGCGAGGCCGGCCACGGCGGGGGCACCGCCGGTCCGCTGCGGGGTGAAGCCGCCGCCCCGGGCGGAGCCGAGGACGCTGCCGTCGGCGCCGATGAGGGCGACATCGGTCTTGGAGTTGCCGGCGTCGATGGCGAGGACGCCGGGCAGGTGTGGTTCGGGTTGGTGGGTCATCGGGGTCCCCGCGGCTCGTCGTACGTGGCCCGGCCGGGGGTCTTTCCCGGCCGGGGGTGGCTTCTCCGGCTTCTCCTTCCGGCCTCCGCCGGGCCTCCGCCGGGCCTCCGCCGGGCGTCCGCCGGGCGTCCGTGTCCGGGGCCGCTCGCGGCCCGGCCCGCACTCCCCACGGAGTGCGGGCCGGGGGACCGAGGGCCCGGGAGGGCGCCGGGACGGGGCCGGACCGGAGGCCGGGCGGGTCAGGCCCAGGCGAGGTGCTCGCGGTTGTGGGCGAGCAGCCGGTCCGTCAGCCGGTCGGCGAGTTCGATCTGGCCGACCAGCGGGTGGGCGAGCAGCGCGTCGAAGACCCGGTCGCGACCGCCGCGCAGGGCGGCGTCCAGGGCCAGGTGCTCGTACCCGGTGACGGCGGCGACCAGGCCGGCGTACAGCGGCTCCAGCGGGCGCTGCGGCAGCGGGCGCACGCCCGCCGCGTCGACCTCGGCCGGCACCTCGATCACGGCGTCGTCGGGGAGGAACGGCAGCACGCCGTCGTTGCGGGCGTTCACCACCTGCACCGAGCTGCCGCCGCCGGTGCCGAGCAGCGCCGCGATGAGCTGCACCGCCGCCTCGGAGTAGAACGCGCCGCCGCGCTCGGCGAGCAGCTCCGGCTTGGTGTCGAGGGCCGGGTCGGCGTACATCTCCAGCAGCCGCCGCTCGATCTCGGCGACCTCGGCGGCCCGCGAGCCCTTGGCCTTCAGCTCCTCCACCACCGCGTCGTGCTGGTAGAAGTACCGCAGGTAGTAGGAGGGCACGACGCCGAGCCGTTCGACCACCCGCCGCGGCAGCCGGATGTCGTCGGCGATCTCCTGGCCGAAGCCGGCCAGCAGCTCCGGCAGGACCTCCCGGCCGCCGGCCGCGCCGGGCGCGTCGAGCAGGGTGACGCCGCGCTCCCAGGTGAGGTGGTTGAGGCCGACGTGGTCGAGCCGGACCAGCTCGGGGTCGACGCCGAGGTGCTTGGCGAAGCGGCGCTGGAAGCCGATGGCGACGTTGCACAGGCCGACGGCTTTGTGGCCGGCCTCCTGGAGCGCGCGGGTGACGATGCCGACCGGGTTGGTGAAGTCGACGATCCAGGCGTCGGGGTTGGCGCGCCGGACGTGCTCGGCGATGTCGAGCACCACCGGGACGGTGCGCAGCGCCTTGGCGAGGCCGCCCGCGCCGGTGGTCTCCTGGCCGACGCAGCCGCACTCCAGCGGCCAGGTCTCGTCCCGGTCGCGGGCCGCCTGCCCGCCGACCCGCAGTTGCAGCAGCACCGCGTCGGCGTCGGCGACGCCTGCGGCGACCTCGGTCGTCGTGCGGACGACCGCGCCGTGGCCCTGCTTGGCGAAGATCCGCCGGGCCAGTCCGCCGATCAGCTCCAGCCGGTCGGCGGCCGGGTCGACGAGGACGAGTTCGCCGATCGGCAGGGTGTCGCGCAGCCGCGCGAAGCCGTCGATCAGCTCCGGCGTGTACGTCGAACCGCCGCCCACGATGGCCAGCTTGAGTGCGGACATCAGCCCTTGACCCCTGTCAGTGTCACGCCTTCGATGAAGGCCTTCTGTGCGAAGAAGAAGAGGACGATCACCGGGGCCATCACCAGCAGGGTGGCGGCCATGGTGAGGTTCCAGTTGGTGTGGTGGGCGCCCTTGAAGGACTCCAGGCCGTAGGAGAGCGTCCAGGCGTCGTGGTTGTTGCTGGCGTAGATCTGCGGGCCGAAGTAGTCGTTCCAGCAGGAGAAGAACTGGAACAGCGCGACGGCGGCGATGGCCGGCTTGGCCATCGGCAGCACGACCCGCAGCAGGGTGCGCAGTTCGCCGCAGCCGTCGATCCGGGCCGCCTCGATGTACTCCTTGGGGACGGTCAGCAGGAACTGCCGCAGGAGGAAGATCGAGAAGGCGTCGCCGAAGGCCATCGGGATGATCAGCGGCCAGAGCGAGCCGCCCAGGCCCAGCTGCTTCGCCCAGAACAGGTACATCGGGATGACGGTGACCTGCGGCGGCAGCATCATCATCGCGATGACCGCCATCAGCGCCAGGTTGCGGCCCCGGAAGCGGAACTTGGCGAGCGCGTAGGCGACCGGCAGGCTGGAGACGACGGTGAGCACGGTGCCGAGGCCCGCGTACAGCAGGGTGTTGCGCCACCAGGTGAGGAAGCCGGGGGTCTGCCAGACCTTCACGTAGTTGCCCCAGTGCCAGGAGCCGGGCCAGTAGTCGGTGGTGAGCGCCTGGCTGTCCGACATCACCGAGGTCAGGAAGGCGAAGACGAACGGCAGCAGGAAGAACAGGGTGGCGGCGACGGCCACCGAGTGCACGGCCACCCAGTTCAGCGCCGCGCGGCGGCGGGCGGTGCGGGCGGCCGCGGCGGAGGAGCCGCGGGCGGGGCGCCGGGCGGGCCGCCGGGCGGGCCGCTTCCCGGGCGTCTCGGCGGCGAGGGTCGGGCTGAGAGTCATGACGGTGTCCTCACTGGGCCGCTAGTCTTCGCTGGCCATGAAGCCGGACCGGCGGCGCAGCAGCACCGAGGTCACGGCCATCGAGATGGCGAACAGCACCAGGGCGACGACGCACGCCGCGCCGTAGTTGAAGCGCTGGAAGCCGAGGTTGTAGACCATCTGCGGCAGGGTCCAGGTGGAGCCGGACGGGTAGCCGGGTTCGAACTGCTGGCCGGAGTTGCCCGCGTTGCCGCCGGCGACCTTCCCGGCGACGATCGCCTGCGTGTAGTACTGCATGGTCTGGATGACCCCGGTGACCACCGCGAACATGATGATCGGCGAGATGTTCGGCAGGGTGACGTACCGGAAGCGCTGGAACGGTCCGGCGCCGTCGAGTTCGGCGGCCTCGTACTGCTCCGTGGGGACGTCCAGCAGGGACGCCATGAAGATGACCATCAGGTCGCCGACGCCCCACATGGCCAGCAGGGTGAGCGCGGGCTTCGACCAGTCCGGGTCGGCGAACCAGCCGGGCTGCGGCAGCCCGAGCTCGCCGAGGAAGTGGTTGACCGGGCCGGTGCCGGGGTTGAGCAGGAAGGCGAAGGCGACGGTGGCGGCCACCGGCGGGGCCAGGTAGGGCAGGTAGAAGGCGGTGCGGAAGAAGCCGACGCCGGTCTTGACCTTGGTGATCAGCAGCCCGACGCCGAGGCCGAACGCCACCCGCAGGCTCACCATGATGACGACCAGCCACAGGGTGTTGCGCAGGCCCTGCCAGAACGAGGGCAGGTCGTTGAAGACGTAGTCCCAGTTCTTGAGGCCGCTGAAGACGGGCGAGCCGAAGCCGTTGTACTTGGTGAACGAGAAGTAGATCGTCGAGATCAGCGGGTACAGGAAGAAGACGCCGAAGCCGATCAGCCAGGGGGAGAGGAAGGCCAGGGTGCGGGCCGCCGCCCGGCGGCGCTTGCGGCGCAGCTGCTGCTGCACCGCGGGCGCCGCCGGGGCGGTCGGTCCGGTGCCCTGGCGGGTGGCGGACGCGAGTGACATGGGAGCTCCGTGGACCGTACGCGCTACTTGGCCTGGGCGATGGCGGCGTCGATCTCCTTGGCGGTGGCGGCGAGGCCGGCCGCGAGATCGGTCTGCTTGCCGGACTCGTAGTCGTAGCCGAGGTTCTGCAGGGAGACGATGTAGCCGCCGCCGTTGACGGCCGGCGGCGTGGTGCCGGACTTCGCGTGCTTGGCGATGTTGACGAAGGTCCTGAAGTTCTCGTCGGCGATCAGCTTCGGCGACTCCAGCGCGGCGATGGTGCTCGGCACGTTGTGGATCGCGTTGGCGAAGGAGACCACCGCGTCGGTGTCGGTGGTCAGGAACTTGACGAACTCCCAGGCCGCGGCCTGCTTCCTGCTGCTGCTGGCGATGCCGACGATGGTGCCGGTCTGGTAGCCGCGGCCGTAGCTGTCCGGCTGGTCGTCCGGCACCGGGAACGGCGCGGTGGCCCAGTCGAAGCCCGGCTTGTCGGTGGCGAGCGAGGCGGTGCGCCACTCGCCGTCGATGGCCATCGCCACCTGGCCGGTGTGGAACGGGTTCTTGGCGCTGAACTCCTCGCCGAAGGTGGCGCGGAACTTGTCGAGCTTGTCGTAGCCGCCGAGCTGGTCGACCAGGCCCTTCTGCCACTTCAGCATCGCGGCGACCTTGGGGTCGGTGGCGAGGCCGGACTTGCCGGAGGCGTCGAAGTAGCCGGGGCCGTACTGGCCGAGGTAGTGCTCGGTGGTCGACTCGTAGCCGTGGTAGAGCGGCATGAAGCCGAGCTGCTTGTAGCCGTCGCCCTCGGCGACGGTGAGCCGCTTGGCCACCTCGGCGAACTCGCTGAAGGTCTTCGGCGGGCTGCTGATGCCGGCGTCGGCGAAGGCCTTCCGGTTGTAGTAGAGGCCGAACGCGTCGCCGAGCAGCGGCAGGGTGCACTGGTTGCCCTGGAACTGCGTGTAGTCGAGCATCGCGGCCGGGAAGGTCCTGGCGGCGTCGATGCCGTCCTTGGCCAGCAGCGGCTTGAGGTCGACGAAGGCCTTGGTCGAGCAGAACATGCCGACGTTGTTGGTGGTGAAGGAGGAGACCACGTCGGGCGCGTCGTCGCCGCCGGCCCGCAGCGACTGGTTGACCTTGTCGTCGGCGATGTCGCCGACGGCCTTGACGTGGATGTTCGGGTGGGCCTTCTCGAAGGCGGCGATGTTGTCGTTGATCGCCTTCACCTCGGAGTCCTGGCTCCAGCCGTGCCAGAAGGTGATGGTGACGTCCTTGCCACTGGCGGAGTCGTCGCTGCCGCCGCCGTCGCTGCTGCCGGTACAGGCGGTGGCGAGCAGGGCGAGGACGGCGCCGCCGGTGACGGCGGCGAGGGTCCGGCGGCTTCTGCGGGCGGGGGAGGGGGTGGCGTGCACTTCGAGGTCCTCCTGGGGGTGCGCGGGCAGGCGTCATTGCCTCGGGTCCCGCGTGCGGGATAGGGGAGAGGTGGGTGCGGGGCGTGCTGTGCGGGGCGTGCTGTGCGGGGCGTGCGTCGGGCGTCTCGGGAGGGACGTCAGTGGGTCGAGAAGATCGCCTCGCGGGCGGCCGCCAACGCGCGGGCCAGTGCGCCGAGCAGGACGGGCGAGCCGGTCAGCGCACTGCCGCGGACCTCGGGCCGGGCGGCCGAGATCCGGGCCAGCTCCTCCTCGACCAGCGCCCGCAGCCGTTCGCCGCCGGCGGTCGGCACCCCGCCGGAGACCACCACGAGCCGGGGGTCGACGACGGCGACGATCACGGCCAGTCCGACGGCCAGCCGGGCGGCCAGCTCGGCGAGGAAGGCGTCGCCCGCGCCCGGGGTGGCGAGGGCCCGGGCGACCGCCTCCTCGGCGGTCGGCGCGGCGAGCCCGTGCTCCTTGGCCAGCGCCCGGACGGCGGGGGCGCCGACCAGTTCCTGGAACCCGCCGGAGTTGCGCCGCCGGACGTCCCTGACCACCGGCGAACCGGGCACCGGCATGTAGCCGACCTCCCCGGCGCCGCCGGTGAAGCCGCGGTGCAGCCGCCCGGCGATCACGATCGCGGCCCCGGTGCCCTCGCCCGCCCACAGCAGCACGAAGTCCTCGCAGCCCTGGGCCGCACCCGCGGACTGCTCCGCGACGGCGGCGAGGTTCACGTCGTTCTCGATCGTCACCGGGGCGCCGATCGCCCCGGCGAGCCCCTCGACCAGCCGCGGCGCGTGCCACCCGGGCAGATGGGAGGCGTACCGCAACTTTCCGCTGACCGGGTCGGGCGCGCCGCCGACCCCGATCACCACGCTGTGCAGGGCGTCCGTGCCGAGCCCGGCGGCACGGACCGCCTCGGCGACCGCCCCCGCCACCCGCGGCACCGTCTCGGCGGCCGGCCACCCCTTGGTGGGGACGACGTGCTCGGCGAGCGTGGTACCGGTGATGTCGGCCACCGCGACCCGCACCTGACTGGTGGTGACATCCAGCCCGGCCACATACCCGGCCGCGGGATTCACCTGGTACAGCTGCGCATTGGGCCCCGGCCCACCGGCCGTGGTCCCCACCGGCAGCACCAGCCCGGCCGCCTCCAGACGGCCCAGCAACTGCGAGGCGGTGGGCTTGGACAAGCCGGTGAGCGTGCCGATCTGGGTACGGGAGAGCGGCCCGTTCGCCAGCAGCAGCTCAAGCGCGGCACGATCATTGATGGCCCTCAGCAGACTGGGGGTTCCGGCGAGGGGAGTCTTGGCGTTGCCTGTGGTCACGCGAAGATCCTCCTCCTCGGGACGCCCAAACCTCCGGTCGGGCCGCGAAGCGAACTGTTAGGAAACTTTCCAGTCGCTTGCCACAGGACCGTACGGTCCCCGTCAGCAGAGTGTCAATGGCCCGCCCCCCGGAGGATGCCGACTCGTTACCGGCACCGGGCGCGGGCTCGCACCGAAGGCGTCTGGGTGGCGAGGTGGGCGGGAGTAAAGGGCAGGCCGGCCACCACCAAAGCGGGGAGCGGCGGCCTCCTCAGACGAGGAGGCCGCCGCTCCGAGGAAGGGCTATCGAAGAGCAGGAGTCGGGGCCACGGATGACCTTGACCTTGCCGCAGGCCCTGCCATCCGCCCCCGCTTCGGCAGGGCCGAAGCAGCGACGGAATCTCCCGCCGACATGCGCAGGAAGTCGGCCCAGCCGACTTCCTGCGCATGTCGGGCAAACTTGCCATATCACTCCCGGTAGTGAACGAGCGACGGGCCCTCGAAGGAGCTCTGGACTGCGCATCCGTCCGGAGGCGGGTGGCGGGCTATCGGACCATGTAGCGGTACACCGGGGCCCCTTTCCAGGCCGGGGGCTTGTCGCCCAGGTTCCGATAGCCGAGGGCTTCGTACATGTTCATCGCAGCCTGTGCTTCGGGCCGGACCGCAAGTGTCACGCGCTCCACCTGGGCACCTTCGAGTACGGCCGCGTGCAGTTCCCGGCCCAACCCCTGCCGCCGCTGCTCCGGAGCCACGGCGATCTCTCGGATCACGAATGTTCGGTGCCCGTTTTCGCGGGTGAAGCCCTCGTCCAAGCCGAGGCCATTCCACCAACGGCTGTCCGACTGAAGCAGGACACCAAAAGCGAACCCGACCAGGGCGGCACCTGAGCGAGCCAGTACCAGCCGGAAACCGGGCATGGTCCGGAACGCCTCGTAGCCCTCCAGGAAACCGGCCAGGTCGCGGGGCCCCTCGAAGTACGGTGGCTCCGCGAACACCTGCTCGTACAACGGTGCTATCTCGTCCAGCACGCGGGCAGCGGCATCCGGATCCGTGAAGGTCTCGAAGACGGGCGTCTGCACGATTCTCCTTTTAGGCGATCAGATGGGAGGTGCTGGCAGCGGCCAGGGAGGGATTCAACAGCTTCAGGTGGGAGTGCGCCTCCTGCATCGATGTGCGGGCACGGCCGGACGACACCTCGGTCAGCAGGACGGCTCCCGAGGCGAGTTCACGGGCCGACTCCTCGGCCTCACCTGCTTGCGCCAGCGCCCCGGCGAGGCTGAACCGCACCAGTGCCTCGTTCCTCGCGTAGTTCGTCTCCTGGTGTTGGAGCGAGCGCCGCAGCCAGTCCACGGCCGCCTTGTGGTGCCCCGCCTCCGTGAAGAGGGACGCCTGCGCCAGCGCCAACTCCGCCGGCCCGTGGAACACCGCCCAGTCGGGCACCGGCCGCTCGTTGCGTTCTTGCTCGAAGGTGCGAGTCGCCTGCGCCAAAGTCGATCGGGCCCTCACGGGGTCGCCCATCATCGCGTGAGCGCGGGCCTCCCGGGTCAGCAGGATGGACATCAGCGAGGGGGGTGCCCACGGCGCGGCCTTCGACTGTGCGGCGCGGGCGAGATCGAGTGCGGTACCAGGCTTGCGCTCTCGAAGACTCATCAGCGCCATGGACGCCATCACCACTACGGCGAGCGAGTTGTCTTGCAACTCCTCGGCTCGGGTGAGTGCGTGATTCCAATGTCTGTCGGCCCGGGCGTTGTCGCCGGCGTCGAAGGCCAGCCACGCCACGTGTTCCGCAGTCTCCCCCGCGATCAGTCGGAGCTGACGGCCGATCGTGCCCGGGTAGCTCCTGGTGGAGATCAGCCGCTCGACCCGAGCGAGGTGGGCTTGCGCAAGGGGGCCGACTGTCGCGCCGCCGAACCGGTCGTCCAGCCCGTACAGCGAAGTGAGTCCGGCCCGCAGGTCCATGACGGTCTCGGCCCCGATTCGCGGCGGCGTCAGCCTGGCGGACACGGCGGCACTTCCGGCCAGGGCGATGAAGGATCGACGGTTCACGTCTTCTGGCTCTTCTCGTGGCGTGGGCGGTGGTCCTGATCGACGGTGTGGCGGAACGGTGAAACCCGCCTGCTCCAACGGGATACCCAACATCGCTTCGAGAACCCGCTGGCGTGCCGGATGAGGGCGCGGCGGTAACGGCTGACGCCAGCGGTGGTACTGGCGGCTGCTGACCTCTTCGTCTTCTCCGAGCTTGCGCGCCGTCGTGGCGTACACCTGTCTGAACCGGGCCGGGCTGCTCCAGCCGAACTCGGCGCACAGGCGGGTGAATTGGGTCTGCACGTCGCAGACGGTAGCCCGCGTGCTGCTGGCCGTGCACAGGTCCGAGAGTGAAAAAGTCCGTCGAAAAGTCCGTCGGTCATCAGCCGTTGATCTCGCCGTGGCAGTCAACTGGTTCCTGCCCGTCGGAGTGACGGTGCGACTACTCGTTGTCGCGCGGGGTCGGCTGCCTCATGGGGTTTCCCGGCTGTGCACGCCGGTCTTCGGCAGCCCACCACCCCCGCGCTTCTCGGCGGGTGAATCGGAAGGAGTGCATCGCATGGCTGACAAGAACGGCACCAGCAACGGGTCGGGCGACCACAACGGCGACAAGCCGAAGAGCGAGTAGGGGCAACGGCGCTCATCGCCTCCGGCCGCTTCTTGCCGACGCTCGCGCCCCTGGGCGCCCCGCAAGCCCCCGGCCCGTCGGAAGGGTCTGACGGGCCGGGCCGTACCACCCCCGCAAGACCGCTCACCCACACTCGGGTGAGCAGAGCCAACCCGATTGGAGAGGCACGTGAGCAGCGCCACCATCACGCCCGGTGACCCGGAGGTCACCAACCTGACCCGCCGTCTGGACCACATGGTCCCGGACGGTGACTTCGCCCCGGAGACGGGCCTCGAGTCCCTGACCCGTCGCCTGGACCACATGGTGCCGGACGGTGACTACGCGCCGAGGGGTGCCGAGGTCTGACCGCAGTCCCGAACTGATGCCGGTCAGTTGACGGCATGGGTGGGTCGGCGCGGGTGATCACCCGCGCCGACCCACCGCCCGGCGTCGCACACCCCCGAATCAAGGAGAGTCCGCAGTGAAGACCGCCATCGCCACCCGCGTCCCCGCCGGCTCCTTCTTCGACCTCGATCGGAAGGACCCGGATCTGATCCGTCTGCGCGAGGAAGGCGCGGAAAGCGCTCTGCCGTTCGCCCTGATGGAGCGCCTGGTGAAGTCGGGCACCCCCTACGCGGAGCACGCCCGGTCCCTGCGCAGTGAACCTGTGACCGTAGCCGGAGTGACCTTCGACTGGTTCGACGCCGAGCTTCCCCGCGAGATCGCCGCCGAGATCAACCTGACGGACTACGAGATCATCGAGCACACCGACGAGCGCCGCGAGGCGCTGACCTGGGCACTTGACCGCCTGTCGCTGGTCCACCCCGAGGGGTTCGCCCGCGTGCGCGACTTCGTCCGCGGGTTCCTGTGGGTGGGCCTCAAGCCCGGCGTTCGCACCTCCTCGCTGACCAGCTCCAGCGACCCGGCGCTCCCGTACGTCATCGCGTTCTCCGAGAAGGCGCGGCACCACATCCCGCCGAACACCGTCAGCCCGGAGCCGTCCTCCCTCTTCCTGACGGAGAACCTGCTGCACGAGGGGACGCACCAGTCGATCAGCTTCCACATCCTCCAGCACCAGGTCTTCGCCGACGGGTACTCGTCCCAGACCTCACCCAAGATCGAAATCGCGTGGCGCGCCACGCAGGGAGTGGCCCGCAACCAGTTCTGGGAGATCGACCGGGCCTTCCACGCGGCCTGCGTCTACAACCAGTTGCTCCGGTTCCGCCAGACCGAACTGAACCGCGACGACCTCACGCCCGCCGAGCGCGCGAGCTTCCAGAGCGCCTACGACGAGGGGCTGCCGGCCGTCCGCCACCTCATGCGCGAACTCGAACTCCTCACCGCGCACTTCACCCCGCACGGGCGGGAGTTGCTGGCCGACCTGCGCCACCAGACCGACCACCTGTAATGCCACGCTGAGCACACTCGAACGACGGAGGTCCTGTGCTGGATCACCTCATCACCCACGACGACGGCCTGCGGATGGTCCCCACCGACCGGAACGAGTTGGCCGCCGCGGTCGGCCGACTACGGGAGGAACTGCGGGCCCTGCCCGAGGAGGTCGATCCCGCGCGTACTCGGGTCCTGACGAGATGGATCGGCATCGGCCAGATGTGCCTGGGCCACCACGAGGACGCCCGCACGTTCCTTCGGCAGGCGCTCGACCTCGCCGCGAGGATCGGCAACACCGGAGCGGTTGTCGCCACCGGGCTCAACCTGGCGGACGCGTACAGGTACGCCGGTGACGTGCGGACGGCGGACGCGCTCTACCGCAGCGCGCTGATCACCGCGCGCAGCCGGCACCCGGAACTCGTCGACTTCGCGCTCCAGCACACCGGCAAGCACCTGATGGAGCGCGGCGACCTCGCGGAGGCCGAGACCCATCTGCGAGAAGCCCTGAGGCTGCGGATCGCCAAGGGGAACGCCGAACTGGTCGAGTCCGCGCAGGCCGCACTCGACCGGGTCGAACTGCTGCTCGGCGAGACTTCCACCCCGACGAGTCCGGCTTCGGCGAGGCCAACCTGATCCTCTGCCGCAAGCACACTCGCCTCACCGGTGCGCCCACGGTCAGCACCACCGTGTTCATCGACGCCAACGGCGGTGGCCACGGGGCCGCTCACCCGTCGCCGGAAGTCAGCTGGGCCGACTTCCTGTGCAGAAGGCGGGAAGGCCGAATGTTCGGCAAAGGCTCATTTGTCGCCCCGCCGCGATCGTGATCGCGGCGGGGCGCGGACGCCGCCTTCCGTTGCCGCAGCTCCGACTACCGCGCGGCAGCCGGAGCTTCGGAGGTCAACCTCTGATTCGTTGGCGAGTTCGGAGGCGCGCCTGTGATTGGACGGGGGCAGCCTCGGACTGCCCCCATCCAGTGCGCAAGGTAGTGCTTTGTGCCCTCGGGGTCAGACGGTCAGTCGGTCGAGGATGCCGGCCACCTCCGCCGGCTTGAACAGGAAGCCGACGTGGCTGGTGGCCAGGGTGTGCACGTCGTACGGGTTGTCGGGGGTCAGTGCGTCGGCTTCGGCGATCAGGCGGTCCTGCATGGCCACGGGGAGCGATCGGTCTTCGGTGAGGCGGATGTAGGAGCGGGCGATGGTGCCCCAGGTGTCCGCGTGGCCGCGAGCGTCGGACATCATCACCGCCAGGGACTCGTCCGGCTGCAGGATGTTGAGGAAGGCCCGGAACTGTTCGTCGGTGCTGTCCGCCATCATCGCCGCCTTGAGTCCGGCCAGCATGACCGGGTCGGCGGTGCGGTAGTTCGCCCGGCCGACGCCGAGTTCGGCGGGATCGCCGACGTTCAGCGCGGCCAGCGGGGCCAGCAGGTTGTCGGCGAACTCGGGCTCCTGCATGTATTCGATGGGGTTGGAGCGTTCCACGCACGACCAGCCGGAGATGTAGACGAGCCGGTCCACCAGGTCGGGAATCGTGTTGCCCACCCCCGTGATGGCGGTTCCACCGAGGCTGGCGCCGACCAGAACCACCGGACCGTGCTCGGCCACCCGCCGGACGACGTCGACGACCGAGTCGACGTTGTCCTGAAGCGTGACCCCGGCCAGTTCGGACGGTTCGGCCGCCCACGCGTCGAGGTCCTGCGGGGCCTGGTAGGCGGCGGAGTACTGCGCGTCAAAGCCGTGCCCCGGCAGGTCCACGGCGAAGCTGCGGTGCCCGAGCAGCGTCAGCTCGCGCTGGACGGGTGCCCACATGAACGAGCTGCTGCAGACGCCGTGCACGAGCACGAACGTCGCATTGGCCTCGCGGGCCTTGCGCGGACGGGGAGAGTTGCTGGAGACAGATGTCATTCGGGTCGGTCCTATGTCCGGTGTCCGGTGTCCGGTGGGCGGCGCGGCGGGCATGCCCGAAGGGCTGATGCCGACGCGGTGCGCCGCCGAAGTCGAAGAGGGAAACGGGCACGCCTGTCGCCAGGCGCGGCACGGTTACGAGCTCTTGTCGCCTCGCGCGTGCCTCACCTGCCCCGGACAGTACGGGCCCCGTCTCCGAGGGGCTCGGAGACGGGGCCCGGGTGGCGCTGGTGGCCCGTGGTCAGGGGGCCTTGGCCGGGTCGGCCGGGGCGGACGGCGGGGCCGGTATCGGCGTGGCCGCCTTGTAGCCCGCCGAGGTCGGGTCGGCCAGGGCGGAGGGTGGGGCCGGGTCGGTGGCCGGGGCGGGGGTCGCGGGCGTGCTCAGGACCATCGCGGCGGCAGCCGCGCCCGCGGCGGCGGCCGGCGCGAGCTCCTCCTTGACCTTGATCCCGGCCTCGTCGAAGGCCTGCTTGAGCCGCTGGCGCAGCGCCCGCGCCACGCTCAGCGACTTGCCCGGGGCGGTCCGCGCCTCGACCCGCAGCACCACCGAGTCCGCCGCGACCGACTCCACGCCCAGCACCGAGAACGGCGCCCAGACCAGCTCGTCGAACGGCGCGTCCTTGGCCAGCGCCTCCGCGGTCTCCCTGATCAGCGTCTCGACCCGCGCCAGGTCCTCCTTGTAGCCGACCTGGACGTCCACCGAGGCGGTCGCCCAGCCCTGGCTCATGTTGGCGATCCGCTTCACCTCGCCGTTGCGGATGTACCAGATCTCGCCGCCGGTGCCGCGCAGCTTGGTCACCCGCAGGCCGACCTCCAGCACCGTGCCGGTGGCCACCCCGGTGTCGATCTCGTCGCCGACGCCGTACTGGTCCTCCATGATCATGAAGACGCCGGAGAGGAAGTCGGTGACCAGGTTGCGGGCGCCGAAACCGATCGCCACACCGGCCACACCGGCGCTCGCCAGCAGCGGCGCCAGGTTCACCCCGAGCGCCGACAGCACCATCAGCGCCGCCGTGCCCAGGATCGTGAACGACGCGACGCTGCGCATCACCGAGCCGATCGCCTCCGCGCGCTGCTGGCGCCGCTCGGGGTTGACCACCCCGGTGTTGGCCAGCAGCCCGCCGAGCCGGCTCGGCTCCTCCTCGCCCTCGCCCGGCCGGACCATCCGCGTTATCAGCTGGGTGATCACCTTGCGCACCATCGCCCGCAGCACCAGGGCCAGCACGATGATGAAGACGATCCGGACCCCGCTCGCCAGCCACTCCTGCCAGTGCGAGTCGAACCAGCCGGCGGCCTGCCGGGTGGTGTCGGAGACCTCCTGCGCGCTGGTCGGGATCCTCAGGTCGAGCGGTGGCAGCGCCGGGGCCGTGGGGCTGGGGGACGGGGCGGGCGTCGAGGCCGACGTCGTGGCGGACGCGTCGGCGAGGAGGCCGGGGAGGCCGGCGGCACCGGACCGGAACACGTGCGGGACCTTCCTGCAGGGGTCGTGGCACGGCCCGTCGAGTGGCGGCGGACCCGGGCGGGACGCCCCCGACCTGCGGACCGTCCGCACTACCCTAGCCGCCGCCCGGCCGCCGCCCGGCCGCAGCCCTGCCGCCGCCCGGACACGCCGAACCCGGCCCGTCCCCCGGCCGCAGGGCGCGCGCACCCCCGTGAACGCCCCGTCAACGCCCCCGCGCGCCGTTCTCCGCACTGGTCCGACCGGACGAGCGGTACCCCGGAGGGGCACCGGAGTGCAACCCGCGCTTCCCCCGGGCATACCGGGTATGACAGATGCCACACCCGGAGTTCACGTCAGGTCCGTTACACAGGAGTGGTGGCGCCGTACAACGGCGTAAGGCGACACTGGGGGAGATCACGCACCCGTTGCGCGATCAAACCGCTCGTCCCGGCGCGAGCCACGCGCCGCAGGCGTCCAAGGAGGCATCCGTGCCGCATGTCCTGGTCCTCAACGCGTCCTACGAGCCACTCGGCGTCGTATCGATGCGCCGCGCACTCATCCTCGTCCTCAATCACAAGGCGGTCAGCCTGGAGGATTCGGGTGTCACTCTGCACAGCGCCACCAGCGCCCTTCCGGCGCCGTCCGTCGTCCGTCTGACCCGCTTCGTCCGGGTCCCGTTCTGCGGGCCCGTCCCGCTCACCCGCCGGGCGCTGTTCGCCCGCGACCACGGTCGTTGTGTCTACTGCGGGGCCGCCGCCACCAGCGTCGATCACGTCATCCCGCGCAGCCGGGGAGGCCAGCACCGCTGGGACAACGTCGTGGCGGCCTGTCGCCGCTGCAACCACACCAAGGCCGACCGCCACCTCACCGAACTCGGCTGGCGGATGAAACGACCACCGGCGCCGCCGACCGGTCTGGCCTGGCGGATCATCGGCACCGGCATCAAGGACCCGCGCTGGCGGCCCTACCTGGAGCCGTACGGCGGGACCGACCAGCTGCGCGCCCCGCAGTGGGGCGAGTACGAGCACCACGACCATACCGAGGCCGCCGCCCACCCGGTCCCGCTCGGCCGGGCGCACGCCGGCCACCCCGCCCCCGTCCGCCGCGGTGAGCAGCCCGAAGCGCTCTCCGCCTGATCCCCGATCCACAAGGGCTTGCCCGTCACATCTCTCGGTACGCCTCATGGGCCGCCGCGCACCCCGCACCGGGGAGCGCGGCGGCCCGCCGTCTGCTGCGTCCGCCGGGAGAAAGGCCTACCGCTTCGGCGCGCTCCCGGTCGGTGTGCCGGTGCCGCTCGCGGTGGCCGCCGGCCGGGTCGGGGCGGCCGACGGGGTCGGCGCGGGCGGCGGCGTGCTCGGCGTCCCGCCGCCGGGGCCGCCGGCCTGGCCGCCCGACTGCTGGCCACCGCCCGGCTGCCCGGTCGGCGCGGTCACCGGCGGGGTGACGGGCGGGGTGACGGGCGGGGCCACCGGCGGCGTCGCCGGCCCGTCCGCCGGGGCGACGGCGTACAGCTCGACGCCCCAGAGCGAGTAGCCGTACTTGGTGCCCCGGGCCACGCCCTGGATCCGCAGGAACTTCGCCCCCGGCGCGTCGAAGCGCACCGTCTCGTTGCCGCCCGCGCCGTCCCCCACGGTCGCGACCGTGGTCCAGGAACGGCCGTCCGCCGAGGCCTGGATCTTGTACGCGGCGGCGTACGCGGCCTGCCAGTGCAGCACCGCCGAGCCGAGGTGGGTGGCCTTCGGCAGCTCCAGCTGCACCCAGGCGTCGTCGGCCGCCGGCGAGGACCACCGGCTCTTCGGGTCCTGGTCGGCCACCGCCGAGGCGGGGAAGTTCGGGGTCTCGTCGGCCGAGGAGGTGGCCTGCGCGGTGATCGCCAGGTCGGGGCCGCCGGTCGGCGGCACCACGTGCACCTGGAGCACCTGGCGGACGGTGGTCTGGCCGGCCACGAACACCACCGGCACCTGGTACGTCCCGGACGGCGTCTCCGGCCCGGCGGTGACCAGCAGCGGCACGCCGACCTTGCCGCCGCGCGGCACGCTCACCCCGGTCACCGGCGCCACCGTCAGCCCCTTGGCGACGGCCGGCACCTCGGTGCGCAGCTCCCCGGTGACCCCCTCCGGGCGGCCGGCCTCGACGGTCACCTGGGCCTGCACGGGCGCGGCCTCCCCGATCACCGCGTCCACCGAGGGATCGGCCAGGCTCAGCCGGGCCGCCGGGGCGTCCGCGTACCAGGGGATCACCTGGTTGACCACGGGCGGCTCCCCGCCCGGCTTCCAGGCCAGCCGGAACGCGTCGGCGGGCTGGCCGCCGGCCGCGAGCTCGTTCCAGCCCGGCTGCACGGTGCCGATCTCGGTCCAGGTGCCGTCCGGGTGCCGCACCGCGGCGGTGGCCGAGGCCCGCACCCCCGGGTCGGTCAGCACGGTCAGCCGGTCCAGCGGCCGGGCGGCGCCCAGCTCGACGGTGAGCGGCTCGTCCAGCGCGGTCGGCGCGGTGGCCGCCCGGTAGGCGGTGTCCGGGTTGCCGTCCAGCACGGCGGCGGCCGAGGAGCCGGGCAGCGCGGCCGGGCCGCCGGAGACGCTGGCCGGCAGCTCGTCCGGCGCGGTCACCGAGAACTCGCGCACCGCGACCGCGGTCTTCTGCGCGGAGGTGGCCCGCAGCCGGACCGCCCGGACGATCGTCCCGGCGGGCACCTGCGCGGAGACCGACTTCTGGTTCTTCACCGAGGCCAGCTTCTTCCAGCCGCCCTCGCCGGTGGAGTACTCCAGTACGCCGTCCCGGATGTAGTCGTCGAGCGCGCTCCCGCCGTCCGGGCCGGTGCCCCAGGAGCCCATCAGCACGGTGACGCTGCCGACCGGGCGCCCGCCGCCGAGGTCCAGGCCGACCGTGTCGCCCTGCTGCGGCGGCGCCGAGCTCCAGTAGAAGGTGTCGGAGACGCCGTCCGCCATCAGCGCCGGCAGGTGGTCGTGCGCGGTGCCCAGCGTGGTGGTCGCGGTGATGCCGCCGCCCTGCACGCCGGCCCAGGTGTCGGCGGCCCGCAGCGCGCGCTCCAGGAACGGGCCGAGTACGCCCGCGCCGACCGTCGCCGGGCTCTGGCCGAGCTGCTCGCGCAGCTTGTTCAGCTCCACCCGGGCCTTCCAGGCGGCCCCGCCGTCGCCGCCGCGCTGGGCCAGCAGCATGTCCAGGGCGGACTGCCCGGCGAGACCGTAGTCGCGCAGCGGCGCCAGCCAGGGCGCGGCCTCGGCGGCCAGCGGGCCGGTGGCCTGGGCGGCGGCCAGGGTCTGCTGGGCGCCGGCCATCGCGGTGAACGCCTCCCGCAGCGGGGCGGCCGCGTCGATCAGCTTCGTGAGGTCCGGCGCGGCGCCCGAGACCGGCTCGGCGGCGGCCCAGAACCGGTCCAGCAGCGGCAGCAGATAGCCGGACTCCTGCTTGGCCAGCGGGGAGGAGACGCTGTTCCCGGCCAGCGCGGTGACCGCCGCCAGGGTCTCCCCGGTGGGCGTCGCGGTCGCGCCGGTCGGGCCGGCCAGCGAGCGCAGCGCCGCCTGCCAGGAGTCATCCGGCTTGTAGGCGGCCGGGTTCCAGGCGAAGTCGCCGGCCGTGGAGAGCGCGATCCGGGAGGCGACCGGCTGCTGCATCGCGCCGGTCAGCATGACGGCCGACCGGGTCGCCACCTCGGTGTCGCGGCCGGTGTAGGCGCCCAGGAAGAGCCGGTCCGGGGTGGCGTCGTTGACCGGGTAGTTGTCCATGGTGACCAGCGGGTGCCCGAACAGGCCGGAGGTGTCGGAGACCTGCGTCCCGGTGATCCGCTCCGGGATCACCCCGACGCCGCTCCAGGCCACCTGCACGCCGGACGGCAGCGCGGCGGCCAGCGCCGTCCGGTACGGGGAGGCGCCCTGCTGGTGGTACTCGGTCGGGACGACCGACAGCGGCGCCAGGCCCGGGTTCCGCGCGATCAGCCGGTCCTGCACCCGGGCGGCCAGCTCGGCCTGCGCCTTGGCGGCGGCGGCCGGGCCGGTGCCGTACTTCGCCCGGTCGTCGGAGCAGTGCCACTCGTCGTAGGACACGTCCAGGAACTGCAGCTGGAACGCGGTGAAGCCGAGCCGGCGCAGCCCGTCCAGCTTGGCGACCAGCGCGTCCGCGTCCTTCGCGGAGCTGAAGCAGAAGGACTGCCCGGGGTCGATCGCGTACCCGAGGGTGATGTGGTCGCGCTCGGCGCGGGCCGCCAGCGCGCGCAGGTCGTCGGCCTGGGCCTTCGGGTAGGCGTCCCGCCAGCGGGCCACCCGGTACGGGTCGTCGCCCGGCGCGTAGAGGTAGAAGTTCTGCTTGGACCGGCCGAGGAAGTCCAGCTGGTCAAGCCGCTGCTGCTGGGTCCACGGGGTGCCGTAGAACGCCTCGGCGGTGCCGCGCACCGGCGCGCCGGACGGCCAGTCCCGCAGCGCGATCCCGGGCAGGCCGAGGCCGGCCGCGCCCGGCGCCTGGCCCTGGTCGGCCGGCACCGCCGCCAGCAGCTGGCGCAGCGACTGCGCGGCGTAGAAGGTGCCGGCCGCGTCGGTGCCCGCCAGGACGACCGCGCCGTAGCTGCCGCCACCGGCCACCGGCAGCTGACCGGCCGCCAGCACGTAGCCGCCGGACGGCATCCCGGCGGTGGTGGGCGCCGCGGTGTCCTTGCCGCCGGCCGCCACGGTGAGCTCGCGCAGCGCCCGGTCGGTCTCGCCGCCCGCGCCCTCGGCGGGGCCGCCGACGTACACCACCAGCGAGCCGGCGACCGGCGGGCCGGGCTGCGGCAGCTGGGTCACGGTGGTCGCGCCGGCGATCCGGAGGACCTCCCGCACCGCGGCCACCGCGCCCCGGTCGGCCGTGGGCGCGGTGACCAGGGTGACGGCGCCCGGCACGGTGACCGGCTTGCCGGCCACGTTCTGCTCCTGCGGGCGCGGGAAGACCTGAGGGTCGGTGACACTGCCGAGCGGGGTCTGCGGGGTGCTGCTCGCGGTGCTCACCACGTCCGGACCGGGCGTGTAGCCGGGCGGCCGGGCGTACGCGGCCGGGCCGCTCACCAGCAGCCCGCCGACCACGGCCGCCGCCGACAGGGTGGCCGCCACCTGGAGGGTCCGCCGGCTCGGCGCCCCGGGGCGGGCGGCCAGGGCCCGCTCGACCCGGACCGAGGACAGCAGCGGCGCGGTGCCCTTGAGGTCCGCGATCAGGCGATCGGCCGTCCTGGGCGCGAGTTGACGGCACGTCCGCGCCGTGGCCCGGCGTGCCGCGAGCGCCGTCGGGTGCTGCAGCACGTCGCGCAGCGCCGGGCTCTGTTCCAGCTGCTGACGGAGCCGCCGCCCGGCCACCTCGGACACTCGGGCTTGCACAGGAGCCTCCTAGCCAGGCCGGAACACATCGCGGCACAGCCCACCAGCTACGTTTCACGGTGTCAACGCCGTCGACGGGTATGACTACTTTGTCCGATTTACCCCCGACTTTAGCCCTTCGTCCACAGCCCTTCTTGGGGATCGGATCGTTCTCCGGTTCGGTGGGTGGCTCGGGTCGAGGGCCGGGTGTTCGGTCCGCTGGAGGGCCCTCGGTCGTGTCGCGCCGGGTCACCGGGCCGTCACCCGGGTAGGACTGTGCCTGTCCTGACTGGGCGTTGCCGAGACATCGCAGGAGCCGCGAGTGGCCGCTTATCTCGACCGTGACGGAGCCGACGGACTGGAGGTGCCGGCGCAGGACGCGCCGCCTCCCCCGCCCGAGCTGGTGGCGCTGGCGCAGGCCCACGGGGTGGACACCCGCCACGCCCCCGGGGGCGTGCCGGCGGGCGCCCGCACCCTGGTCGCCGTCCTCGCCGCGCTCGGCGTGGCCGCGGCCACCCCCGACGCCGCCCGCGAGGCCCTCGCCCGCCACCGGGCCGAGCAGCGGGCCCGCCTGCTGCCCCCGACCGTCGTCGCCCGGGCCGGCCGCCGCACCGCGCTCGACCTCCCCGCCGACACCCGGCTGACCGTCGTCCTGGAGGACGGCGAGCGGTGGCGGCTCCCGCGCGGCCACGCCCACTGGCTGCCCGCCGACCTCCCGCCCGGCCGGCACACCCTGCACGCGGAGGTCCTGGACCGCACCGCCACCGCCCACCTGATCGTCGCCCCCGACCGCCTCCCCGCCCTGCCCGGCCGCAGCTGGGGCTTCCTTGCCCAGCTGTACTCCGTCCTCTCCGACCGCTCCTGGGGCATGGGCGACCTCGCCGACCTCGCCGACCTGGCCACCTGGGCGGGCTCCCTCGGCGCGGGCTTCCTCCAGATCAACCCGCTGCACGCGGGCCTGCCCGCGACGCCCTCCGACCCGTCCCCCTACCGCCCCTCCTCGCGCCGCTTCGCGGACCCCGTCCACCTGCGGGTCGAGGAGGTCCCCGAGTACGCCTACCTGGCCGGCGGGCGGCGCGCCGAGGCCGACGAACTGCTCGGCCGCGCCGCCCGGCTGCGCGCCGAGGTGCTGGAGCACGACGGCCTGATCGACCGCGACGAGGTCTGGGCCCTCAAGCGCCGCGCCCTGGAACTGCTGCACGACGCGTACCGGGAGCACGCGGACGAACACGGCGCCGTCCGCACGGCCGCGTTCGAGGCCTACCGGGCCCGCGAGGGCGAGTGGCTGGAGCGGTACGCCGTCTGGAACGCCCTGGCCGAGCGCCACGGCGCCGACCACCACCACTGGCCGAAGGGCCTGCGCCACCCCGACTCCCCGCACGTCCGGCACGAGGCCGCCGAACTCGCCGACCGGGTGGCCTTCCACCGCTGGCTCGCCTGGCAGGTCGACCGCCAGCTCGGCCGGGCCCAGCAGGCCGCCCGGACCGCCGGCATGCCGGTCGGCCTGGTGCACGACCTCGCGGTCGGCGTCCACCCGGACGGCGCCGACGCCTGGGCGCTCCAGGACGTCCTGGCCGGCGGCATCTCGGTCGGCGCGCCGCCGGACGCCTTCAACGCGCACGGCCAGGACTGGGGCCTGCCGCCCTGGCGCCCGGACGTGCTGGCCGCCGCCGGCTACGCGCCGTTCGCCGAGCTGATCCGCTCCGCCGCCCGGCACGCCGGCGCCCTGCGGATCGACCACGTGATGGGCCTGTTCCGGCTCTGGTGGGTGCCGGTCGGGCACGCCCCGACCGAGGGCGTCTACGTCCGCTACGACGCGGAGGCGATGCTCGCGGTGCTCGCCCTGGAGGCGCACCGGGCCGACGCCGCGGTGGTCGGCGAGGACCTCGGCACGGTGGAGCCGGGCGTCCGCGAGGAGCTGGCGGCGCGCGGTGTGCTCGGCACCTCGGTGCTCTGGTTCGAGCGGGACTGGCAGGGCAAGGGCGAGATCCTGCCGCCCGGCCGCTGGCGCCCGGGCAGCCTGGCCACCCTGACCACGCACGACCTGCCGTCCACCGCCGCGCGGCTCTCCGGCGAGCACGTGGAGCTGCGCCACCGGCTGGGCCTGCTGGTCCGCCCGCTGGGCGAGGAGCAGGCGGAGGCCGCCGCCGAGCTGGCCGAATGGCGGGCCGAACTGGTCCGGCTGGGGCTGCTGGCGGGGGACGAGCCGCTCTCGGCCGCCGCGCTCTACCGGTTCCTGGCCGACACCCCGGCCGAGCTGGTCGGCGTCTGGCTGCCGGACGTGGTCGGCGATCCGCGTCCGCAGAACCTGCCCGGCACCTGGGACCAGTACCCGAACTGGCGCCTGCCGGTCGCGGACGGCTCCGGGCGGCCGGTCACCCTGGACGGCCTGGCCGCCGCCCCGGCCGTCCGGACCCTCGCGGACCTGCTGCGCCCCGTGGCCGCCCGACCGCCGGCCCCGCCCGGGCCGGCTCCCGAAAGGCCGACCCCGCCGAGCGGCCCGGCGTAAGTGGCGGGTAAGTTGGCACCGTGGACAAGAGGAACGCTTTGCGAGCCGGCGCGGTCACCGCAACGGTCACGCTGATGATGCTGCTGTCGTCGCCCGCCATGGCCCTCACCCGGGACGACGGCGACGACCCGGGTAGCGGCCTGAGCGTCGCCCAGACCCTCGGCCTGTACGTGCTGGTCCCGATCGCGGCCTTCGTGATCATCGGTGGTCTGGCCGCGCTGCCGTTCGGCGACAAGGACAAGAAGAAGTAGCCGAGGGCCCCTCTCCACCTACGGAGCCCAGCACAGAGCCCGAGGGGGCGCCGGACGACGTCCGGCGCCCCCTCGGGCTTTTTCTCCGCACCGGGCCCCCTCCCGCGCGGGAGGGGGCCTACCCCGTCGGGGTCAGCGTTCCCCGGCGGCCCGGTCGGCGGCCTGGGCCTTCAGCGCCCGCTCCACCCCGGCCCGCGACTCGACGATCTGGCGCCGCAGTGCCGGCGCCGGCTCAGCGGAGGCCAGCCACGCGTCGGTGGCGTCCAGCGTGCTCTGCTCAACCAGCACCGTCGGGTACAGGCCGACGATGATCTGCTGCGAGATCTCGTGGCTGCGGCTCTCCCAGACGCCCTTCACCGCGGCGAAGTACTTCTCCGCGTACGGCGCCAGGAGCTCGCGCTGGTCGGCCTGCTGGAAGCCGCCGATCACCGCCGCCTGCACGTAGTTGGTGAGCTCGTCCGACTCCACCACGGAGTCCCAGGCCGCCGCCTTGGCCTCGGCGGTCGGGCGGGCCGCCCGGCAGCTCGCCGCGTGCTCCTGGCCGGCCGCGGTGTTGTCGCGGGCCAGTTCGGCCTCGATCGCGGCCTCGTCGGCCCGGCCGGTCGCGGCGAGCCGGCCCAACAGGGTCCAGCGCAGCTCGGTGTCCACGGCCAGGCCGGGGATCTCGGCGCTGCCGTCCAGCAGCCCGGCCAGCAGGCCGAGCTGACCGTCGGTCCGGCCGACGGAGGCCACCACCCGGGCCCAGGCCAGCTGGTGGTCGCTGCCCGGCTCGGCGGCGCGCAGCGCCTGCTCGGCGGCCTCGGCCCAGCGGGCCAGGCCCTGCTCGCGCCAGGCCGGGTCGGCGTAGACGTCGAGCGCGAGCTTGACCTGACGCTGCACCGACTGGACGACGCCGATGTCGCTCTCCCGCGGCAGGCCGGAGAGGGCGAGCGTCAGGTAGTCGCGGGCGGCCAGCTCGCCGTCCCGGGTCATGTCCCAGGCGGACGCCCAGCACAGCGCGCGCGGCAGCGCCTCGGTGAAGCCGCCGAGGTTCTCGGTGACGACGGCCAGCGAGTCCTCGTCCAGGCGGACCTTGGCGTAGGTGAGGTCGTCGTCGTTCAGCAGGACCACCGCGGGGCGGTGCCGGCCGACCAGCTCGGGCACCTCGGTGCGCGGGCCGTCGACGTCCAGCTCGATCCGGTCGGTGCGCACCAGCGCGCCGTCGTTGAGCTCGTACAGGCCGACGGCGATCCGGTGCGGGCGCAGCACGGCCTCGCCCTTGGCGCCGGCGGGGAGCGCCGGGGCGGTCTGGAGCACGGCGAAGGACTCGATCTCGCCGTCCGTGTTGAGGGTCAGCGCGGGGCGCAGCACGTTGATGCCGGCGGTCTCCAGCCAGGCGGCGGACCAGGCCTTGAGGTCGCGTCCGCTGGCCTCCTCCAGCGCGCCGAGCAGGTCGCCGAGCCGGGTGTTGCCCCAGGCGTGGCGCTTGAAGTAGGCGCGCACGCCCTCGAAGAAGGCGTCCTGGCCGACGTAGGCCACCAGCTGCTTGAGCACCGAGGCGCCCTTGGCGTAGGTGATGCCGTCGAAGTTGACCTGGACGTCCTCCAGGTCGTTGATCTCGGCCATGATCGGGTGGGTGGACGGCAGCTGGTCCTGCCGGTACGCCCAGGTCTTCATCTGGTTGGCGAAGGTGGTCCAGGAGTTGGGCCACCGCGAGCCGGGCGCCTCGGCCTGGCAGACCGCCTCGGCGTAGGTGGCGAACGACTCGTTCAGCCAGAGGTCGTTCCACCACTCCATGGTGACGAGGTCGCCGAACCACATGTGGGCGAGCTCGTGCAGGATCGTCGCGGCGCGGGCCTCGTACGCGGCGTCGGTCACCTTGGACCGGAACACGTACTGGTCGCGCAGGGTGACGGCGCCCGCGTTCTCCATCGCGCCGGCGTTGAACTCCGGTACGAACAGCTGGTCGTACTTGGCGAACGGGTAGGGGAAGTCGAACTTCTCCTGGAAGTAGTCGAAGCCCTGCTTGGTGACCTCGAAGATCGCCTCCGGGTCCAGGAACTCGCGCAGCGAGGGCCGGCAGTAGATGCCCAGCGGCACCTTCTGCTCGCCGTTCTCGTAGCTGTCGAAGACCCCGACGTAGGGGCCGGCCACGAGCGCGGTGATGTAGGAGGAGATCCGGCCGGTCGGCGCGAAGCGCCAGACCCGGGTGTCGCCCTCGCCCTCCGGCTCGGGGGTGGGCGAGTTGGAGACCACGGTCCAGCCGGCCGGCGCGGTCACGGTGAAGGTGAACGCGGCCTTGAGGTCGGGCTGTTCGAACGAGGCGAAGACCCGGCGGGCGTCCGGCACCTCGAACTGCGTGTACAGGTAGGTCTCGCCGTCGACCGGGTCGACGAACAGGTGCAGGCCCTCACCGGTGTTGGTGTAGGCGCAGTCGGCGACCACCCGGAGCTCGTTCTCGGCGGCGAGGTCCGGCAGCGCGATCCGGCTGTCGGCGAACGCGGCGTTGTCGAGCCGCTCGCCGTTGAGGACGATCTCCTCGACGCTCGGGGCGACCAGGTCGATGAAGGTGGCCGCGCCCGGGGTGGTGGCGGTGAACCGGACCACGGTCGTGGACCGGAACGTGCCCCCCTCTCGGGCCGAGCTCAGGTCGAGCTCGATCTCGTACGCGTCCACGTGCAGGAGGTCGGCCCGGGTGCGGGCCTCCTCACGGGTCAGGTTGGTGCCGGGCACTCGCAGGACTCCTTCGTCGGGCTGATGCCTGGCATCCTGCCATGTCCGTCCGCCGCTTCCGGTGGAATATGTCCTGGATACGAAGCGGACGGGGGCGGTACGGCCGACCGGCCCGTACCGCCCCCGTCCGAGGTGCGGCTACTTCTTGACGTACTTGAACACCGGCGGTTCCATGCTGCTGCGGGAGAACCCGTACAGCGCGCCGTCCGAGTTCAGGACGAACTCGTTGCTGCTCATGGTGATGCTGAAGGACGAGGAGGAGTCCTTGCCGAGCGAGATGGTGCCGAGCTCGGTCACCGCGCCGTCGGCGGGGGCGAGCGACGCCAGCTTGGCGTCGGCGCCGTAGCCCATGTCCATGACGACCCGGACCTTGCCGTCCTTGTCCGTGCCGGAGACCAGCCGCAGGCCGTCCTTGGCCTTGCCGTCGGTCGACCAGATCCGCTTGCCGGTGGTCAGGTCGTAGGCGTTGACGGCCGGCTTGGTCGGGTTGGTCTGCACGTACAGCGTGTTGCCGCTGACCACGCTCTGGGTGACGGCGTCGGACAGGCCGCTGAGCCGCAGGCTGTCGTAGCCGGGCTCCTTGACCGGCATCTGGGTGCCGGGCTTGTTGGTCTTGTCGAACGGCAGCACGTAGTCGCCGTTCGCGCCGCTGGACATCGACACCACGAGCGGCTGCTCGGAGAGCACCTTGTCGACCCGCTCGATGCTGCCGGTCAGCGTGATCGGCGCGGGCGAGGTGACCTTGCCGCTGTCCGTCTCGACGATCACCAGCTGCGACTTGGCGGTGATGGTGGAGCCGTAGCAGCGGTCGGTGACCACGATCTGGCTGCCGGCCGCGGTGCCGTAGACGCTGCAGTCCTTGTCGCGCGGCTGGAACGACCAGGCCGCGGAGCCGTCGGCGATGTTGACCGCGACGGCCGTGTTGGCGCCGATGCCGACGACCTTGTCGGTGACGGTCAGGGTGGGGGAGCTCATCCGGCTCTGGCCGACCTTGACCGTCCAGCTCAGCTTGCCGGTGGTGAGGTCGACGGCGGCGATGGTGGAGCAGTCGCTGTCACCGGTGTTCAGCGCGATCGCGGCGATGTGCTTGGAGTTGGCGCTGTACGAGGCGGCGCAGAACTCCTTGGCGCCGGAGGGCACCGGGATGTTCCAGGCCTCCTTGCCGTCCGAGGTGTTGACGGCGCGGATGCCGGTGGTGTCGGCGCGCACGGCGACCTTCTCGGCGCCCCAGATGGCGAGCATCCGGGTCGAGCCGCTGACCGAGCTGGCCGGCTTGTCGGCCGCCCACGCGAGGTTGTAGGCACCGGCCTTGCCGCCGCCACCGCCGCCACCCGTGCCGCCGGAGGTCGGCGCGCTGGTCGTCCCGCCGGTCACGTCACCGCTGGGCCCGCCGGTGACCTCGCCGGAAGTGCCGCCGGACGCGGTCGGCGTGTCGTCCTTCTTCTTGTCGTCCGTGAACAGCACGATCAGCGCGGCGACGATGGCGATCGCCAGCACACCGCCGATGATGCCGCCCCAGATCATCACGGGGTTGCGCTTCGGCGGGGCGGCGGGCACCGGGGCGCCCGGGAAGGCGTAGCCGCCCTGCTGCGGGTAGCCGTAGCCGGCCGCGCCGGCGTCGGCGGGCGGGGCGGTGTAGCCGTACTGCTGCTGGCCCGCGCCCGGGGCGCCGAACTGCGGCTGGCCCGCGGACGGGTCGTACGGGCCGACCGGTGCGCCCTGCGGAGCGGCGCCCGCCGGGCTCTGCGCGGGGAAGGCGGGGGCGGTGGGCGCGTAGGCGTACCCCGCCGCTCCGGCCGGCGGTGCGGCCGGGGCCGGCGGTGCGGCCTGACCGGGGACCGCGGCCCCGTCGAGCTGAGTCTGCTGGTCGGCCACGGCCGCCGGGTCGACGCCGCCGGGCTTGCGCCCGAGCGAGACGCCCCGGTTGTCCGGACCGCTGCCGGAAGCTTCGCCAGCCCCCGGTGTAGGGTGATCCCCTGCCATCTGATGCCCCGTCATGTCTGGATTCGTCCCGGGACCGGCGCACATCCGTGACCGGCGGGACGGGTGAGATTGGGCACCATCGTACGGGGAGCCGGTTTTCGGACCGGCCCCGGAACCGGCGGCCCCGGCCGTCCCGGCGGCGACCTGCGGCGCTGTCAACCCGCCGCCAGCCCCGCCGACCTGGGGGGCGGCCCGGTGCGGGCCCGTCGCCCGGCCCGCCCCCGCCCCGGGCGGACGCCCGTTTCTCACCACCCCTTCGCCCACTCTCCCCCGTGCCTTCACCTGGGGACAGGGCCTAGGCTTCAGGAGTTGAAGGGGACACCCGCCGGAGGGGTCCCCGGCCCCCTTGGGAGGGTGGATCATGTCGACGGACACACCGGGCTCGCAGTCCTCACTGCACCGGGCCAACCTGGAGCGGGTGCTCCGCGCGGTACGGATGGCCGGCTCGCTGACCCAGGCCGAGATCGCCCGCGGGACCGGCCTCTCGGCGGCCACCGTGTCCAACATCGTCCGCGAGCTGAAGGAGAGCGGCACCGTCGTGGTCGCCGACACCTCCTCCGGCGGGCGGCGCGCCAGAAGCGTCTCGCTCAGCGGTGACGCGGGCATCGTGGTGGGGATCGATTTCGGCCACACCCACCTGCGGGTCGCGGTCGGCAACCTCGCCCACCGGGTGCTCGCCGAGGAGAGCGCCCCGATCGACGTCGACGTCTCGGCCGCGCAGGGCTTCGACCACGCCGAGGCCCTGGTCGACCGCCTGCTCGCGGAGGCCGGCTTCCGCCCCGACAAGGTGATCGGCGTGGGCCTGGGCGTACCCGGCCCGATCGACGTGGAGACCGGCGCGCTGGGCTCCACCGCGATCCTGCCCGGTTGGACGGGCATCGCCCCCGGCCGCGAGCTGGCCGAGCGCCTCGGCATGCCGGTGCACGTCGACAACGACGCCAACCTCGGCGCGCTCGGCGAGCTGGTCTGGGGCGCCGGCCGGGGCCTGAGCGACCTCGCCTACATCAAGGTGGCCAGCGGCGTCGGCGCCGGCCTGGTGGTCAACGGGCAGATCTACCGGGGCCCGGGCGGCACCGCGGGCGAGATCGGTCACATCACCCTGGACGAGGCCGGCCCGGTCTGCCGCTGCGGCAACCGCGGCTGCCTGGAGACCTTCGTCGGCTCCCGCTACCTGCTCAACCTGCTCACCCCGACCCTCGGCGGCGAGCTCAGCCTGCCCCGGGTGGTCGAGCTGGCCCACCAGGGCGACCTCGGCTGCCGCCGGGTGATCGCCGACGCCGGCCGGCAGATCGGCACCGGCGTGGCCACCCTCTGCAACCTGCTCAACCCGCGCCGGGTGATCCTCGGCGGCGACCTCGCGGACGCCGGTGAGCTGGTGCTCGGGCCGATCCGCGACTCGGTGGCCCGCTACGCCATCCCCAGCGCCGCCCGCCAGCTCTCGGTGGTCCCCGGCACCCTGGGCGGCCGCGCCGAGGTCCTGGGCGCGCTCGCACTGGTCATGAGCGAGGCGGGGGACTCCAGCGCGCTCGCCGTCGCCCGCTCCTGAGGCCCGCCGCCCACTGCCCGGGGCCCACCGACACGCCGGTTTCCGGGGTTCACCCGAAGGAGTGACCGTCGAGGTGGCCGGGGTGTACCGACCGTAGGTACCGGACGCCCCGCCCGGTGCCCGGTGGGTGGACATTAGACTCGACCGGTCGACACCGGGCAGCGACGCCCGTCGGACCCCCGCGGTCCGCGAACACTGAACGAGGAGGAACGGGTGGCCCTGCTGACCCGCATTCGGGGACCGCGCGATCTCGACCGGCTCACGCCCGGCCAGCTGGCCGACCTGGCCCAGGAGATCCGGACCTTCCTGGTGACGGAGGTCTCCAAGACGGGCGGCCACCTGGGCCCGAACCTCGGCGTGGTGGAGCTCACCATGGCGCTGCACCGGGTGTTCGACTCCCCGCGCGACCGGATCCTCTTCGACACCGGCCACCAGAGCTACGTCCACAAGCTGCTCACCGGCCGCCAGGACTTCTCGCAGCTGCGGATGAAGGGCGGCCTGTCCGGCTACCCGTCCCGCGCCGAGTCCGAGCACGACGTGATCGAGAACTCGCACGCCTCCACCGTGCTCTCCTACGCCGACGGCCTGGCCAAGGCCAACCAGCTGCGGGGCAGCAGCGACCCGGTGGTCGCCGTGATCGGTGACGGCGCGCTCACCGGCGGCATGGCCTGGGAGGCGCTCAACAACATCGCCGACGCCACCGACCGCCCGGTCGTCATCGTCGTCAACGACAACGAGCGCTCCTACTCCCCGACCATCGGCGGCATGGCCAACCACCTCGCGACCCTGCGCACCACCCAGGGCTACGAGCGCTTCCTGTCCTGGGGCAAGGACGCGCTGCAGCGCACCCCGGTGGTCGGCCAGCAGCTGTTCGAGACCCTGCACGGCGCCAAGAAGGGCCTGAAGGACTTCATCGCCCCGCAGGGCATGTTCGAGGACCTCGGCCTCAAGTACATCGGCCCGATCGACGGCCACGACCTCACCGCCCTGGAGTCCGCGCTCACCAAGGCGCGCGGCTTCGGCGGCCCGGTGATCGTGCACTGCCTCACCGAGAAGGGCCGCGGCTACCACGCCGCCGAGAACAACGACGAGGACCGCTTCCACGCGGTCGGCGTGATCCACCCGGAGACCGGCCTGCCGATCAAGAGCTCCGGCAAGGACTGGACCTCGGTCTTCGCCGAGGAGATGGTGGCGCTCGGCCACGAGCGCGAGGACATCGTCGGCATCACCGCCGCGATGCTCCACCCGGTGGGCCTGGCCCCGTTCGCCGAGGCCTTCCCGAACCGGATCTTCGACGTGGGCATCGCCGAGCAGCACGCCGTCACCAGCGCGGCCGGCCTGGCCACCGGCGGCCTGCACCCGGTCTTCGCGGTCTACGCGACCTTCCTCAACCGCGCCTTCGACCAGGTGCTGATGGACGTCGCCCTGCACAAGCTGGGCGTCACCTTCGTGCTGGACCGCTCCGGCGTCACCGGCAGCGACGGCGCCTCGCACAACGGCATGTGGGACATGTCGATCCTCCAGGTCGTCCCCGGCCTGCGGCTGGCCGCCCCGCGCGACGCGGACCAGGTCCGCGCCCAGCTGCGCGAGGCCGTCGAGGTCAAGGACGCCCCGACCGTGGTCCGCTACTCCAAGGGCTCGGTCGGCCCGGCCGTCCCGGCAGTCGGCACCGTCGGCGGCATGGACGTCCTGCTGGAGAACCCTGACCGCGAGGACGGCCGCCGGGCCGACGTGCTGATCGTCTCGGTCGGCGCGCTCGCCCCGATGTGCCTGGAGGTGGCCGAGCTGCTGGCCGCCCAGGGCATCAGCTCGACCGTGGTCGACCCGCGCTGGGTCAAGCCGGTCGACCCGGCGCTGCCCGGTCTGGCCGCCGAGCACCGGGTGGTCGTCACGGTCGAGGACAACGGCCGGGCCGGCGGCGTCGGCGCGGCGATCGCCCAGGCGCTGCGCGACGCGGACGTGGACCTGCCGCTGCGCGACTTCGGCATCCCGCAGGAGTTCCTGGACCACGCCTCGCGCCCGGAGATCCTCGCCGAGATCGGCCTCACCGCCCCGGACATCGCC
Organism: Kitasatospora misakiensis; assembly: GCF_042656005.1. Classification (NCBI taxonomy): domain Bacteria; kingdom Bacillati; phylum Actinomycetota; class Actinomycetes; order Kitasatosporales; family Streptomycetaceae; genus Kitasatospora; species Kitasatospora misakiensis. Next base: position 34,059 of record NZ_JBHSOF010000037.1, read on the forward strand.
CGCAAGGTGACCGCCCTGGTCTCCCGCCTGGACGTCGCGACCGTCGAGGCCTGACCGGCTCCGACGCGGCAGCGCCGCCGTCCGGGCCGGAGCCCGGACGGCGGTCCTCCCGCCGGACTCTGCGACAGCTCTGCAACAGTGAGGCCGATAATCGCACCAAAGGTGGGACCGGCGCTGCCCGTGCCGATTCCGCCCGGTAGGTTGTCATCCGTGCCGACCCCCATCCGCTCCCGTCTGACCGCGCTCACCGAGCGCCTGCCCATGGGGGTACCCCCGGCCGAGGGCTGGGAGCGCGTGAAGACCGGCTACTGGTCGCGGCTGGTGCCGCTGCTGGCCCTGGTCGCCCTGCTCACCCACCTGCCGTCCTTCGTCCGCCCGGTCTGGAGCCCCGACGAGGGCTTCCTGGCCACCCAGGCCCGGATGCTCGCCGACGGCGGCGTGCTCTACGACACCGTGGTGGACCGCAAGCCCCCGCTGCTGCCCTGGCTCTACCAGGCCTGCTTCACGGTCTTCGGCTCCGCCTCGCTCTGGCCGCTGCGCACCCTGGCGGTGGTCGCCCACCTGGTCACCGCGATCCTGCTGGCCTCGATCGCCCGCGGCCGCTGGGGCAACCGGGCCGGCGCCGGCGCGGGGCTGCTCTACCTGCTGGTCTCCATCGGGCTCTCCCCGGAGGACACCCAGGCGGCGACCTTCGAGGTCTTCATGCTGCCCGCCATGGTGGCCGCCTTCCGCTACGCCGAGCGCCGCCGCTGGCTGGCCGCCGGCATCGCGGTGGCGCTCTGCTCACTGACCAAGCAGACCGGCGGCGCGGTGCTGCTACCGGTGCTCTGGATGCTCTTCCAGGACGCCCGCCGGCGCGGCGTCCGGTGGATCCCCGCGCTGTTCAAGATCGGCTTCGGCTTCACCCTGCCGATAGCGCTGGTCGCGGTGATCCTCACCAAACCCAAGGGCTTCCTGTTCTGGGTGGTCACCGGCAGCGGCGACTACGCCACCTTCGGCGGCGCCTGGCTGCAGATGGTCGGGCGGGCGCTCGGCAACTCGGCGATCATGCTCGGCGCCGGGCTCGGCTTCCTGTTGCCGGTCGGCCGCCGGCTGTGGCTGAAGCACCGGCACCGCCCGCTGCCGGTCGCCGGCGAGGAGCACGGCTCGACCACCGACCTGTGGGTGTGGCTGCTCTCCTCGGTCGTGGCGGTCAGCGTCGGCTTCCACTTCTTCGGCCACTACTACCTCCAGCTGATCCCCCCGCTGGTGCTGCTGGGCACCGGGGCGATCGCCACCTCGGCGGTCCGCTGGAAGCCCGTCCTGGCGTACACCACGGCCGCCGCCACCGTCTTCTGGGGCCTGGCGCTGGCCTGGCCGGGGGAGCGGCTGGACCGCACCACCGAGGTCGCCACCGCCGTCGCCGCGCAGACCACCCCCAAGGACACCGTGCTGGTCTGGGGTATGCACCCGGAGCTGTACTGGCTCGCCGACCGCAAGCCCGCCAGCCGCTACCTCACGGCCGGCTTCCTGACCAACTACAGCGGCGGCAAGGACGGCAGCCTCAACGTCGGCGAGCAGTTCTCGATGGCCAACGCCTGGCAGACCTTCGACCAGGAGATCGCCAAGGGCCTGCCCGAGGTCGTCGTCGACGACTCCGGCCTCGCGCCGTACCAGCCGGGCATGATCCCGAAGATCGAGAACCTGCTGGAGACCCACTACGAGATGGTCGGCGTCTTCGCCGACACCGTGGTCTACCGCCTCAAGCGCTGAGACCCGCAGCCCGGGAGCGCTGGAAGGCCCGCCGCGGCACGTGAAAGGGCCCCGGTGACCGATTCGGTCACCGGGGCCCTTCCCGTCACGCCGGGGCGTCCTAGGCGGGCACGGAGGCCACGCCCGGGGCGAGGAAGCGCTTGCCGTTCACCCGCTCCGAGACGCCCTCACGGTCCAGGTACGGGGTGATCCCGCCCAGGTGGAAGGGCCAGCCGGCGCCGGTGATCATGCAGAGGTCGATGTCCTGCGCCTCGGCGACGACACCCTCCTCCAGCATCAGGCCGATCTCCTGCGCGACGGCGTCCAGGGAGCGGGTCAGCACCTGCTCCTCGGTCAGCACGGTGTCGCCGAAGGAGAGCAGCTCCAGCACCTCGGGGTCGAGGACCTGCTGGCCGTCCACCCAGGTGTAGAAGCCGCGCTTGCCGGCCTTGACCACCCGGCCGAGGTTCTCGGAGACGGCGAACCGCTCCGGGAACGCGCCGTGCAGGGTCTCCGAGACGTGCAGGGCGATGGCCGGGCCGACCAGCTCCAGCAGCACGATCGGGGACATCGGCAGGCCGAGCGGCTCGACGCCCTTCTCGACGGTGGCGATCGGGGTGCCCTCGTCGATGATGGTCTGGATCTCGCCCATGAAGCGGGTCAGGATCCGGTTCACCACGAACGCCGGGGCGTCCTTGCACAGCACCGCGGTCTTCTTCAGCTTCTTCGAGACACCGAAGGCGGTGGCCAGCGAGGCGTCGTCGGTCCGCTCGCCGCGGACGATCTCCAGCAGCGGCAGGATCGCGACCGGGTTGAAGAAGTGGAAGCCGACGACCCGCTCGGGGTGCTTCAGCTTCGAGGCCATCTCGGTCACCGAGAGCGAGGAGGTGTTGGTCGCCAGCACACAGGTCGGCGAGACCACGTTCTCCAGGTCCGCGAAGACGGTCTGCTTGACGCCCATCTCCTCGAACACGGCCTCGATCACGAAGTCCGCGTCGCCGAAGGCCGCGGCCTTGTCGAGCGAACCGGAGACCAGGCCCTTCAGGCGGTTGGCCTTGTCCTTGCCGACGCGGCCCTTCTCCAGCAGCTTGTCGATCTCGGCGTGCACGTAGCCGACGCCCTTGTCCACGCGCTCCTGGTCGATGTCGGTGAGGACCACCGGCACCTCCAGACGGCGGGCGAACAGCAGCGCCAGCTGCGAGGCCATCAGACCGGCGCCGACGACGCCGACCTTGGAGACCGGGCGGGCCAGCGACTTGTCCGGCGCGCCGAACGGGCGCTTGGCCCGGCGCTGCACCAGGTTGAAGGCGTAGATGCCGCTGCGCAGCTCGCCGCCCATGATGAGGTCGGCCAGGGCCGCGTCCTCGGCGTCGAAGCCCGCCTGCAGATCGTGGTCCTTCACCTGGGCGATGATGTCCAGCGCCCGGTACGCGGCCGGGGCCGCCCCGTGCACCTTGGCGTCGGCGACCATCCGGCCCCAGGCGACGGCGTCGTCCCAGGCCTTGCCGCGGTCGATCTCCTCGCGGGCGACGGCCACGTCGCCCTTGAGGACCTTGGCCGCCCACAGCAGCGACTGCTCCAGGAAGTCGGCCGGCTCGAAGATCGCGTCGGCGATCCCCAGCTCGAACACGTCCTTGCCCTTGAGCTGCTTGTTCTGCGCCATCGAGTTCTCGATGATCACCTTGACGGCCTTGGCCGGGCCGATCAGGTTCGGCAGGATGCTGCAGCCGCCCCAGCCGGGGACGAGGCCGAGGAAGACCTCGGGCAGCGAGAACGCCGGGACGCCCGCCGACACCGTGCGGTAGTCGCAGTGCAGGCCGACCTCGACGCCGCCGCCCATCGCCGCGCCGTTGTAGAACGCGAAGGTCGGGACGGGCAGCGCGGCGATCCGCTTGAAGACCTCGTGGCCGCCCTTGCCGATGGCCAGCGCGTCCGCGTGCTCCTTGAGCAGCTCGACGCCCTTGAGGTCGGCGCCGACCGCGAAGATGAACGGCTTGCCGGTGATCGCGGCACCGACGATCCTGCCCTCGGCGGCCTCCGCCTCGACCTGGTCCAGCGCGGCGGACAGCTTGAGCAGCGAGCCCGGGCCGAAGGTGGTCGGCTTGGTGTGGTCGAAGCCGTTGTCCAGGGTGATCAGGGCCAGCCGGCCGGCCTGCAGCGGCAGGTCCAGGTGGCGGACGTGCGCGGTGGTGACGACCTCGCCGGGGAAGAGCTCGGCGCCGCGGGTCAGCAGCTCAGTCGTGGTGCTCATGGTCACTTACCACCCTCGAAGTGGGGGTTCTCCCAGATGATGGTGCCGCCCATGCCGAAGCCGATGCACATCGTGGTGAGGCCGTAGCGGACGTCCGGGCGCTGCTCGAAGCTGCGCGCCAGCTGGTTCATCAGGCGCACACCGGAGGAGGCCAGCGGGTGGCCGTACGCGATCGCGCCGCCGAACGGGTTGACCCGCTCGTCGTCGTCGGCGATGCCGTAGTGGTCCAGGAACGCCAGGACCTGGACGGCGAAGGCCTCGTTGACCTCGAAGGCCTGGATGTCGTCGATGGTCAGACCGGCCTTGGCCAGCGCCTTCTCGGTCGCCGGCACCGGGCCGATGCCCATCACCTCGGGCTCGACGCCCGCGAAGGCGTACGAGACCAGGCGCATCCTGACCGGGAGGCCGAGCTCCTCGGCGACGTCCTCGGCGGCCAGCAGCGAGGCGGTGGCACCGTCGTTCAGGCCGGCCGAGTTGCCCGCGGTGATGTTGCCGTGCGGGCGGAACGGGGTCTTGAGGCCCGCCAGGCTCTCCATCGTGGTGCCCGGGCGCAGCGGCTCGTCCACGGTGGCCAGGCCCCAGCCGGTCTCGCCGACCTCGGGGTTGGTGTTGCGGATCGAGATCGGCACCAGGTCGGGCTGGATGTCGCCGTTGGCGTACGCCTTGGCGGCCTTCTCCTGCGAGCGCACCGCGTAGGCGTCGCAGCGCTCCTTGGTGAGGTGCGGGAACCGGTCGTGCAGGTTCTCCGCGGTCATGCCCATGAACAGGGCGGACTCGTCGACCAGCTTCTCCGAGACGAAGCGCGGGTTCGGGTCGACGCCCTCGCCCATCGGGTGACGGCCCATGTGCTCGACGCCACCGGCCACGACCACGTCGTACGCGCCGAAGGCGACGCCGCCGGCGGCGGTGGTCACGGCGGTCAGCGCGCCGGCGCACATGCGGTCGATCGCGTAGCCGGGGACGGACTTCGGCAGACCGGCCAGCAGCGCGGCGGTGCGGCCGATCGTCAGGCCCTGGTCGCCGATCTGCGTGGTGGCCGCGATGGCGACCTCGTCGATGCGCTCGACGGGCAGGCTCGGGTTACGACGCACGAGTTCCCGGATGCACTTGACGACCAGGTCGTCGGCGCGCGTCTCGTGGTAGATGCCCTTCGGGCCGGCCTTGCCGAACGGGGTGCGGACGCCATCGACAAAGACGACGTCCCTCGCGGTACGAGGCACGGGGGCTCTCCTCCCAGGGACCAACGGTTCAGGTGGGCAGGCTGCCGCCGACCGTCGCACGAGTGGACGTGAGCGGCGCCGCTTGTCCGCCATGCTACCCGCCGGTAACCACCCTGCCCAGGCCCGGATGCCCCGACAGAGGGTGTGTCCCCCACCACGTTGCTAGTCGCCCGCTCGCCAGGAGGTGGGGCTCGGGGCGGGGTCGCCCGCTGGTTCGTCCGGGTATGACGAAGGGGATGCCGCCCGAGCGGGCGACATCCCCTTCCGTGCTCCCGGGGCTACTTGGCGGCCGTGTTCGCCGCATCCGCCGTGTCCGCCGTGGCGGCCTTGGCGAAGGCGGCGGCCAGGGCCGGGGCGACCAGGTCCACCTGCCACTGGCGGGCGCCGAGGCGCCGCAGCGCGGCGGCCACGTTCGCGGCGGAGGCGTCGGCCGGCGGTTCCCAGGAGACCCGGCGGACCAGGTCCGGGGTGATGAGGTTCTCGGCCGGCAGGTTGTGCCGCTCGGCCAGCTCGCCGACAGCGGCGCGCCCCCCGCTCAGCCGGGCGGCCGCCACCGGGTCCTTCTCGGCCCAGGCGCGCGGCGGCGGCGGTCCGTCGTGCGGCGCGGCGGCCGGCGGCAGCTGGTTCTCCGGCACCTCGCGCCCGCGCTGGACGGCGGCCAGCCACTGCTCCAGCTGGCGCCGGTGCACCCGCGGCCCGAAGCCCTGGACGCCCTGCAGCGCGGCGATGTTCAGCGGCATGGCCAGCGCGGCGTTGACGATCGCGGCGTCCGACAGGACCCGGCCCGGCGAGACGTCCCGCTCCTGCGCCATCCGGTCGCGGGCGAGCCACAGCTCGCGCACCACGGCCAGCTGGCGGCGCCGCCGGACCTTGTGCAGCTGCGAGGTGCGGCGCCAGGGGTCGGTGCGGGGGGCCGGGCGGGGGGCGGCGGCGATCGCCGCGAACTCCTCCAGGGCCCAGTCGAGCTTGCCCTGGGCGTCCAGCTCCTGTTCGAGTGCGTCGCGCAGCTCGACCAGCACCTCGACGTCCAGAGCGGCGTAGCGCAGCCACGGCTCGGGCAGCGGACGGGTGGACCAGTCGACCGCGGAGTGCTCCTTGGCCAGGCTGAGCCCGAGCACGCTCTCGGTCATCGGCCCGAGGCCGACCCGGGCGAAGCCGGCGATCCGTCCGGCCAGCTCGGTGTCGAAGAGGCGCTGGGGTCTCATGCCGACCTCGGCCAGGCAGGGCAGGTCCTGGGTCGCGGCGTGCACCACCCATTCGGTGTCCGCGAGGGCCGCGCCGAGCCCGCTGAGGTCGGGGCAGGCGATGGGGTCGATCAGCGCGGTCCCGGCGCCCGCGCGGCGCAGCTGGATGAGGTACGCCCGTTGGCCGTAGCGGTAGCCGGAGGCTCGCTCGGCGTCGACGGCGACCGGTCCGGTTCCCGCCGCGAAGGCGGCGACGGTGGCGGCCAGCGCCTGCTCGTCCGCCACGACCGGAGGGATCCCCTCCTTCGGTTCGAGGAGCGGGACCGGGGCTGCTTCTTCTGGGATGGCTGCTACGGCGTCGGTCACCTACCAAGGGTACGACGGACCCCGCGACCGGGAGTGTTGTCGGACTGGTCAGACCGATGAGAGGGGTCGTTCGCCGACGTCCGGACGGGCCCGGGGCGGCGTTTCCCGACGCGGTGCGCGGCGGCCCCGGAGGAAACGTTCCTCCAGGGCCGCCGCGAGGGCGCGGGGGATCAGTGGATGATGCCGGTGCGCAGCGCGACCGCGACCATGCCGGCGCGGTCGCCGGTGCCGAGCTTGCGGGCGATCCGGGCGAGGTGGCTCTTCACGGTGAGCGCCGAGAGGCCCATCGCCACGCCGATCGCCTTGTTCGACTGACCCTCGGCCACCAGTCGCAGCACCTCGACCTCACGGCCGGACAGTTCGCGGTAGGCGGACTGCTGGGTGCCCGGCGCGCCGTGGGCCCCGGGGGCGCCCGGGGCTCCGGTCGCACCCGGCATGCCCGGCATCCCGGGGCGGCGCATCCGCCCGGCCAGCCCGGCGGCACCGAGCGGCATCCCGGGGCGGCCCGGCATGGCGACGTTGGTGCGGGTGCCGGTCACGACATAACCCTTGACCCCGCCCGCCAGCGCGCTGCGGACGGCGCCGATGTCGTCGGCGGCGGACAGCGCCAGGCCGTTGGGCCAGCCGGCGGCCCGGGTCTCGGCCAGGATCGTCAGCCCGGAGCCGTCGGGGAGGTGGACGTCGGCGACGCAGATGTCGCGCGGCGTGGAGACCCGGGGGCGGGCCTCGGCGATCGAGGACACCTCGATCACGTCCCGGACGCCGAGCGCCCAGAGGTGACGGGTGACGGTGTTTCGGACGCGGGGATCGGCGATGACCACCATGGCGGTGGGCTTGGTCGGGCGGTAGGCGACCACGTTTGCGGGGTGCTCAAGAAGGACCGACACCAGGCCTCCTGCGGGAGTGGCGGACGGAACCCCGAGGGGGCGGTCGGAGTGTTCCGCGTTCGGAAAGGGTCACAGTCTGCTTCGGCAGCATCCGGGCCCGGCTTTAGCGAAAGATCACGATCTAGTGAGTAACAATACGGACAAATCGCGCAGGTGACTGATTACGACATGCCTGGAATTCGCACAAAATCGATCAGATCCGGCCCAAAGTGGTCAGGTTCGATCGGTTTATTGACGGAGAGCCGCACAGAAGTCACACTCCGTCAGCCCTGGGGGTGGCGTCGCCTCCACCGATGACGCCGCGACGGCGCCACTCGTCAGTGCGAGCGCGGGCGTCGCCGGGCGGGCATCGGGACCACTCCACCGAGTGACGTGACGTCGGCCGGGGCGGGCGGCGCGGCGGCCGCCGGGGGCAGGCCCGCGCTGATGCAGAGCAGGTCCCCCCAGGCCGCGAGGTGCCGCTCGAAGCGGCCGTCGGCCGGCGTCCAGGACGCCCTGATCTCGATCTCGGTGGAGGACTCGCGGTCCGCCAGCGCGCCGAAGTACTGCGAGGCGCACCGCGTCACCGTGCCCGAGGGCTCCGCGTACCCGGCGCCGTGCGCCTGCAGGGCGTCCAGCAGCCAGGCCCAGCCGACCTCGGAGAGCATCGGGTCCCCGGCCATCTCCGGCTCCAGCTCGGCCCGGGTCATGGTGACCACCCGGAAGTCCCCGTTCCAGGACTCCTGCCCGGCCGGATCGTGCAGCAGCACCAGCCGGCCGTCGGCCAGCTCCTCGCCGTCGACCTCGACGGCGGCGGTCAGCGCGAAGGAGTGCGGGGCCAGCCGGCGGGGCGCCGGGGCGGGGGAGAGGACGAGCTCGGGGCGCAGCCGGGCACCGGAGAGCGCCTCCACGGCGGCCCGGAACTCGCTCGGCGCCGCCTCCCGACCCGTTCCGCCACCTGCTCCGCCACCCTGTGCGGGGTGCCCTCCGACCGCTGCCATGACCCGAAGACTAGGTCGAAAACGCGGGTAATCGCCGCAACTTCCGCCCGCGCGGCGCGCCGGAGCGGCAATCCGGCCAGATCTTGGAGGAAGCGACGAGACGGCCGGGACGGGCGGGCCCGGGCCGCGTGCGAAGATTTGGAACGTGAGCGAGACGACGGCAGACACCACGGCAGCCACCCCGGCAGTCCCCCCGACCGGTGCCACCCCCGGTCAGCAGCCCGACGCGCGCCGCGGCGCCGCGTACGACTCGGCGTTCCTGCGCGCCTGCCGGCACGAGCCGGTACCGCACACCCCGGTGTGGTTCATGCGCCAGGCGGGCCGCTCGCTGCCCGAGTACCTGAAGGTCCGCGAGGGCATCCCCATGCTGGAGTCCTGCATGCGGCCCGAGCTGGTCAAGGAGATCACCCTCCAGCCGGTGCGCCGGCACAAGGTGGACGCGGCGATCTTCTTCAGCGACATCGTGGTGCCGCTCAAGGCGATCGGCATCGACGTCGACATCAAGCCCGGCATCGGCCCGGTCATCGCCGACCCGATCCGCACCTTCGCCGACCTGGAGCGGCTGCGCCCGCTGGAGCCGGACGACGTCCCCTACATCACCGAGGCCGTCGGCCTGCTCGTCGACGAGCTCGGCCCGACCCCGCTGATCGGCTTCGCCGGCGCCCCCTACACGCTCGCCAGCTACCTGGTCGAGGGCGGGCCGTCCAAGAACCACGAGAACACCAAGGCCATGATGTACGGCGCGCCCGACCTGTGGGCCGCCCTGCTCGACCGGCTGGCCGGGATCACCTCCGCCTTCCTCAAGGTGCAGATCGAGGCCGGCGCCTCCGCGATCCAGCTGTTCGACTCCTGGGTCGGCTCGCTCGCGCCGGACGACTACCGCCGCTCGGTCATGCCGGCCAGCACCAAGGTGTTCGACGCGGTCGCCGGGTACGGCGTGCCGCGGATCCACTTCGGTGTCGGCACCGGCGAACTGCTCGGCCTGATGGGCCGGGCCGGCGCGGACGTGGTCGGCGTCGACTGGCGGGTGCCGCTGAACGTCGCCGCCGAGCGGGTCGGCCCCGGCAAGGCGCTCCAGGGCAACCTCGACCCGGCGGTGCTGTTCGCGCCCACCCGGGCCGTCGAGACCAAGGCCCGCGAGGTGCTGCACGCCGCCCAGGCGCTCGGCAGCAGCGGCCACATCTTCAACCTCGGCCACGGTGTGATGCCCAGCATGGACCCGGACGCGCTCACCCGCCTGGTCGCCTTCGTGCACGAGGCCGGCGCCCGCTGACGCACCGCCCGGTGGCGGCCCCTTCCGGAGGGGGCCGCCACCGGCGCGTCCGGGGTCAGCGCGCGGGTTCCTCTTCTTCCTGCGCCGCGCGGTCCTCGTCCTCCGGCGCCGGCGCCACCGGGACCGGCTTCCGCCGCCGGCGCACCACCCACACCACCGCCGCCACCGGCGCGGCCACCAGCAGGAACGGCAGCACGGCGGCCACCGTCACGCAGACCCCGCGCACGATCGCGGCCAGCAGGTGCCAGCCGCCGCCGAGCGCCGAGCCGACCGAGGCCCAGAACCCCTTGTCCTCCGGCGCGTCCGGCACCTCCTGGACGGGGCCGGCCTTCTGCCGCACGTCCAGCGTGACGGTGGACAGCGAGGTCCGCGCCGACAGCTCCTTCACCTGCTTCTGCAGCGACTCCAGGTCCGACTCCCGGCGGCTCAGCTCGCTCTCCAGACTGACGATCTCGGCCAGTGTCTTCGCCTGCGCCATCAGCGCGCGCACCCGGTCGACGCTCGCCTGCTGACTCTGCATCCGGCTGTTGACGTCCGCGACCTGCTGCGTCAGGTCCTCCGCCTGGCTGCGGCGGGAGAGCACCTCGCCGAGCCCGGCCAGCTGGTCCAGCGTCGGCTGGAACGCCGCCGAGGGCACCTTCACCGTGATCTGCCCGCTCTGCGGGCCGCCGTCCCCGCCGGAGCTCCCGGTCTCGCTCGCCACATAGCCGCCCGCCGCGACAGCCAGGTCCCGGGCCTTCGCCAGCACCGTGTCCACCTGCGCCGTCCGCACCGTCAGCTGCGCCGAGTACGCGATCTGCCGGGAGTCCACCACCGGCGCCGCACCCGCCTGCCCGGCCAGCGGCGCCTTGGGCGCCACCGAGGCCGCCGCACCCGGTGCCCCCACCGCGGCGTCCCCCCGGGCCGCCTGCGCCGGGGCGACCGCCGACATGTCCTTCGTCGCGCCGTCCCCGCTCGCCCCGCACCCCGCCACCAGCACCGCCGCCACGGCCACCGCCGCCAGCGCCCCCGCTCTCCGCCGCCCTCGTCCTCGTCCTCGTCCCACCATCGAGCCCTCCCCGTCCTCGGTACCGGCACCCCCTCCCGGGGCACCCCCACCATTTCGACGGACCCCACCCCACTTCGGACCCGCTCGGGAGGTCGCAGCTCGATCACGTCTCGGCCGCGACCAGGACAAGGCGTCCCGGCGGGTCGATACACCTGTCGTCTGTGCGGGCCCGACAGGCCCCGCGCCTGCCCCGGCGTCGCTACCGTGGGCCTCATGAGCGAGTTGCCGGACTGGATGTATCCGCCCCGCATCGAGGGGTGGTTCGCCGAGGACCTCGACCACCTGCCACAGGCGCCGCGGCACACCGAACTGATCCACGGAGCACTGGTCTTCAGGCTTGCCCCGCAGCATTCGTGGCACAGCGAACTGGTCACCGACCTGGTCATCGCGCTGCGCGGTCAGGTGCCCGAGGGCAGCAGGGTCGGCCGGGAGATGACGATCAGGCTCGACAAGCGGAACCGCCCGGAGCCCGATCTGATCGTGACCGACGCCGCGTACGACCCCGAACGGACCCAGTTCGCGCCCGACGAGGTCTCGCTCGTCGTCGAGGTCGTCTCCCCCGAGTCCGCCTACCGGGACCGCACGGTCAAGCGGCGCAAGTACGCCGAGGCCGGGATCCCGCACTACTGGGTGGTCGAGGAGGAGGAAGGTCTGCCGGTGGTCCACGTCTACGAACTGGACCGCCCGACGTCCGCCTACGCCCCGGCCGGGATCTTCCGCAGGCGGCTGGAGCGGCCGGTGCCGTTCCCCGTCGACATCGACCTGGACGGCCTCGTGCCGGCGGCCAAGGGACAGAAGCGGGCGGATTGAGGCAAAGGTGTAAAGACCTGCGAGACTGCGGGGCATGGCGCAAGCACATGTCGTGGTGATCGGCGGCGGGATCGCGGGGCTGACCGCTGCCGCTGTGGTCGGTGGGGGTGTCGGGGAGCCGGCGCGGGCGCGGGTGACGTTGTTGGAGGCGTCGGAGCGGCTGGGCGGGAAGCTGTGGGGCGGTGAGGTCGGCGGGGTCCGGGTGGATCTCGGGGCGGAGTCGGTGCTGGCCCGGCGGCCGGAGGCGGTCGAGCTGGCGCGGGCCGTCGGGCTCGCCGAGCAGTTGGAGCCGCCGACCACCGCGAAGGCCGCGATCTGGACCCGGGGCGCGCTGCGGCCGCTGCCCGCCGGGCAGGTGATGGGCGTCCCCGGGGATCTCGCCGCGCTGGCGGAGTCCGGGGTGCTGAGCCCCGAGGGGCTGGAGCGGGCCCGGCAGGAGGTGGTCGGCGAGGCCGTCGCGGACGACATCGCGGTCGGCCGCTACGTCGCCGACCGGCTCGGCCGCGAGGTGGTGGACCGGCTGGTGGAACCGCTGCTCGGCGGGGTCTACGCCGGGCGCGCCGACGAGATCTCGCTGCGTGCCGCCGTGCCCGCGCTGCTGCAGGTCGCCCGGGGCGGCGGATCGCTGCTGGCGGGGGTGCACGAGCTGGCCACCCGGCCGCAGGTCGTCGGCACCCCGGTGTTCCAGGGGTTGCGCGGCGGTCTTGGCACCCTGCCCGTGGCGGTCGCCGCGGCCTGTGCCGAGGCCGGCGTCGACCTGCGCACCCGGACCGAGGTGACCGGCCTGCGCCGCACCCCCGACGGCTGGCGGGTGACCACCGGCGACGGCGAGGTGCTGCACGCGGACGCCGTCGTGCTGGCCGTGCCCGCGCCCGCCGCCGCCCGGCTGCTGCGCGCCGACGCACCGGCCGCGGCCGCCGAGCTGGACACCGTGGAGTACGCCGGGATGGCGCTGGTCACCCTGGCCTTCCGCCGCGCCGACCTGGCGCGGGTGCCGGCCGGCAGCGGCTTCCTCGTCCCGTCGGTGGACGGCCGCCGGATCAAGGCGTCGACCTTCTCCTCCAACAAGTGGGGCTGGCTGGAGCGGTCCGCGCCGGACACCTTCGTGCTGCGCACCTCGCTGGGCCGGTTGCGCGAGGAGGAGCCGCTGGAGCTGGCGGACGAGGAGCTGGTCGCCCGTTCGCTGGCCGACCTGGGCGAGGCGATCGGGCTGACCGCCCGCCCGCATGACAGCGCCGTCACCCGCTGGCGGGCCGGGCTGCCGCAGTACCCGGTCGGCCACCTGGACCGGGTGGCCCGGATCCGGGCGGCGGCGGACCGGGTGGGCGCGCTGGCCCTGTGCGGGGCGGCGTACGACGGCGTGGGCATCCCGGCGTGCATCGCGAGCGGCCGGGCTGCCGCCGCCGGGCTCGACAGAGTACTGACCCCGCTCGCCGGGGCGAACGTCACCGAGAGGACAATGGGCGCATGACTGAGACCACTGAGCAGCAGGCCGCCGAGCAGCCCGCGAAGTTGAAGGCGCGGGACCTGAACCAGGTCATCCGCTACACCATGTGGTCGGTGTTCAAGCTCAAGGGCGCCCTGCCCGAGGACCGCACCGGCCTGGCCACCGAGGTCGAGGAGCTGTTCGCCCAGCTCGACGCCAAGGACGTCACCGTGCGCGGCACCTACGACGTGTCGGGTCTGCGCGCCGACGCCGACATCCTGGTGTGGTGGCACGCCGCCGACTCGGACGACCTCCAGGAGGCGTACAACCGCTTCCGCCGCACCGGCCTGGGCCGGCTGCTGGAGCCGGTCTGGTCGAACATGGCGCTGCACCGCCCGGCGGAGTTCAACAAGTCGCACATCCCGGCGTTCCTCGCCGACGAGCGCCCGCGCGACTACGTGTGCGTCTACCCGTTCGTCCGCTCCTACGAGTGGTACCTGCTGCCGGACGCCGAGCGGCGCGCGATGCTCGCCGAGCACGGCCAGATGGCGCGCGGCTACCCCGACGTGCGGGCCAACACGGTCGCCTCGTTCGCGCTGGGCGACTACGAGTGGCTGCTCGCCTTCGAGGCGGACGAGCTGCACCGGATCGTGGACCTGATGCGCGACCTGCGCCCGTCCCGGGCCCGGCTGCACGTCCGCGAGGAGGTGCCGTTCTTCACCGGCCGCCGCAAGCCGGTCGCCGAACTGCTCAACGGTCTGGTCTGAGCCCGCGAGTTCGGCTGCGAGAGGCCCCGTCCGGTGTGGACGGGGCCCTCGTGTTTTCGGTGTCAGTGGCGGCGCAGGGCCGCGCGCAGCCGGGCGTCCGGGAGGGCGGCCGGGCCGTTCATCGCGACGGCGGTGAGCAGTTCGCGCTCCTCGTCGTCGGTGAGGCCGTGCTGGCGCGGCGGGCGCACCTCGCGGAGCACCTCCTGGCCGGTCGGCGAGGCCCAGTGGGTGTAGGGGTAGACGTCGACCCGGGCCATCAGCAGGGTGCCCGAGGCGAGCACCAGCGGCAGGGTGAACCAGGCCAGCGGCGTCACCGCGTCACCGTCGAGCAGGCCGCCGACGACCAGCGCCGCGGCCAGCAGGACCACCGAGAGCAGCAGCGCCTGCCGGACCTGCCGGACCACCAGCACGGTGTACCGCTGCACGGCCGCCGGGGTGGCCAGGCCGGCCAGCGAGAGCCGGCTGCCGATCTCCAGCACGGTGGGGTGCGAGCCCATCGCCGCCCGCAGGTCGTCGGTGCGGCACTGGCCCTCCGGGCCGACGGTGGCGATCACCGCGCGTTCCAGCCGGCTGCGGCCGCGCGGGTCGACGACCGTGGTCCAGCCGGTGTGGGCGAGGTGCAGCCGGCCGCGGGAGGCCATCAGGACGAGGGCGAGTTCGACCACCCGGTCCGGTCCGCCGGCCAGGTAGGCGGTCTCGTACAGCCCGATCCCGACCGCCTCGGGCGGCCGGGGGCCCTCCTGGCCGGACAGCGCGTCGGCGGTGGCGGTCATCCGGACGAGCCGGATGCAGGAGAGCACCGAGGCGACGCAGGCCGGGAGCAGGAAGAGCAACCACATGGGGTTGTTGTAGTCCCGGCCGCGCCGCACGCGGAACGCCTTCCCGGAGCGCGATACCGAACTGTGACGTCCGGGCGAACCGTCGGCGCCCCGTCGGGCTCAGGATCCGCAGCCTCCGCCGCCGCTGCAGCTGGAGGACGAGGAGGACCCGCAGGAGGAGGACGACGAGGAGGAGCAGCTGGAGCCGGACCCGGAGCTGGAGCCGGAGGAGCAGCTGAAGGAGCTGCCGCAGCCGCTGCTCCCGCCGCAGCTCGATCCCGAGGAGCCCGAGGAGCCCGAGGAGCCCGAGGAGCCGGAGGAGTCCGAGGAGTCGGAGGACGAGCCGCACCAGACGGCGGGGTTGGAGCCGGAGGAGCCGGACGAGGAGGAGCCGGTGGCGGTGGAGGCGGCGACCGCCCGGGCGGTCTGGTCGGCGGCCTCGGCGGCGAGCAGCGCCTCCAGCAACTCCTCGTCGCCGAGGCCCTCGGCACCGAGGACGGCCAGGCCGCCGAGCGCGATGGCGCCGAGGAGGACGGCGTCGGCGCCGCCCAGGACCGCGCCGTGGTGGGGCTGCCAGGGCTTGCCGTTGTCCATCAGTCCGAGCTGGCGGCGCCCGGCCGGGGTGATCCGGCCCCTCAACGGGCGGGTGACCAGCAGGGAGACCAGGCCGACGGCGAGCAGCACCAGCGGGACCAGCAGGCCGGGGTGGTCGGAGCCGGGCTCGTCGGAGTCGAGCAGGTACGCGAGGGCGGTGGTGGCCACCACGGCCAGCAGCGCGAAGCGGAGCAGCCGGTGCGCCGTCCGGGCCCGGCGGAGCCGGTCGGGGTTGCGCAGCAGGCCCCGGGCGGCGAGTTCGTCGCCGATGGCCTGGACGCCGGGCGAGCGCATCACGGCGCCGCGCAGCGAGCCGAGGTCCCGGCTGCGGGACGGGCCGATCGCGGCGATGATCTCGCCGTCGACCGCGTCGGAGGGCTCCGCCGCGGTCAGCGTGACCAGGCGGGAGCGGCTGACCACGACGTGGCCGAGCCGGTGCATCCGGACCAGGGCGGTGTCGAAGACCCGGCCGGGGCCGCCGGAGAGGAAGGCGGCCTCCAGCAGCGGGATGCCGCGGCCGGGCAGGCCCTTGGGCTTGCTGACGCGCTGGGCGGCCTGCTTGGTCTGCGCGGCGTACAGCACGGCGGCGGCCAGCAGGAGGGCCGGCAGGAGGTAGTAGGTGTTGTGCCACATAGTTGGGTCCCCCGGGTGGTGAGTGGCGGTTCGGGCGCGCGCGGCGCCGTCGTTCGAGTGGTTCTGGGGTGGGGCGGGGCGGGGTGCGAACGGACGCGGGGCGGGAACGGACGCGGGGCGCCGTTCGGGCGCGCGGACCGTTCAGGCGTCCCGGCCGGGCCGCAGGGTGCGGCGCAGGCGGGCGAGCGGGCCGGGCCGGCGTTCGGGCTCGGGCCGGAGCCACTGCTCCAGGGCCCGTCGTTGCTCCCCGGACGGTTCCGGGTGCGCGGTGAGCGCCCACTCGGCGAAGGCCCGGGCGTCGGCGCGATAGCCGTCGGTCTGCGGATGGCTGTGGGCGTAGGCGAGGAAGAGCGGACCGTACTGCGCGCCGAGCAGTCGGGGCAGGGCCGGGGCCACCTTGGCGGCGGTGTCGCGCCGTTTGGCGGCCAGCCCGGCGGCCTGCGCGCGCACCTGGGCCGGGTCGAAGCCGGGCGGCACCGGTCCGCCGGCCACCAGGGCGGTGAGCAGTTCGGTCTGCCGGGCGGCCAGCCGGGCCCGCGCCGCTTCGGTGTCGGACGCGTGTCCGGGAGCACCGGTCGCGCGGGGGTCGGCGGTCACCGTCCGCCGTCCAGGACCCGCCGGATGGCGTCGAGTTCGGCCGCCAGCTCGGCGGGCGGCGGGAACGCGGCGTCGCGCTCCAGCAGCACCCCGGGCGGCGCGACCCGGGCGCACAGCTCGGCCAGCACCTCCAGCACCGGCTCGGTGACCGGGTGGGCGTGGGTGTCGTGCCAGACGCCGTCGACCATGGTGCCGCCCGCGACGTGCACGTAGGCGAGCGCCTCCAGCGGCAGGCGGTCCAGCTCGGCGGCCGGGTCGATGCCGAGGTTGACCCGGTTGGTGTGCAGGTTGGCGACGTCGATCAGCAGTCGGACGCCGGTCCGCTCGACGAGTTCGGCGAGGAACTGCCCCTCGGTCAGTTCGTCGTCCGGCCAGGCCAGTTGGGCGGCGATGTTCTCCAGCGCCAGCGGCACCGGCAGCTGGTCCTGGGCGATCCGGACGTTCTCGGCGATCACCCGCAGGGCGTCGCGCGAACGCGGCACCGGCAGCAGGTGGCCGGCCTCCAGGCCGCCGGCCCGGACGAACGCGAGGTGCTCGGTGACCAGCGGGGAGCCGAGCACCCCGGCGGTCTCGGCGAGCCGGGCGAGGCAGGCCGGATCGGGCCGGTCGGCGCCGCCGAGGCCGAGGCCGACACCGTGCGGGACCACGGTGAGGCCGCGGTCGAGCAGGATCCGCAGGGACTCGGGGAGGTGGCCGCCGCAGATGTTCTCGGCGACCACCTCGACCCAGTCCAGGCCGGGCTGCCGCTCGACCACGGTGTCGATCTCGCCGCGCCAGCCGAGGCCGACGCCGAGCCGGCGGGGCGCTTCGGTAAGGGCGTTCGTATGGGTGGTGCTGCCCGTCGTCGTTGCGGGTGGCTGCGGAGCGGTCCGCAGGGCGGGGGAAGTCATCGGTGCGCCCCCTTCGGAGGGCTGGGTGGAGAGCCGTCGGCCGGCGCGGGCTTCGTCGCCAGGGCCGCCGGGCTGTGGTGCTGAGCATGTCCCCGGACGGTGCGGCTGCCAAGCCTCGTCCGGTCATCTCAGAGCATTACTTGAGCTTCGTGCCGTGGGCGGGGCGAGGCGGGAAGTAATCGTGGGCGCACGAGCCGGTCGGGCGGCTACCGTGGCGCACCTATGACGACACTGACGATCCGTGACTTCCGGCCCGACGACGCGGAGGCCGTGGCGGCCGCCCACCGCGCCGGGCGCGAGCACCTGGTCCAGGCGCCCGAGATTTTCGTCTGGCTCGACGCCCGTCAGGCGAAGGGCGCGCACTACCGCACCTTCGTCGCCGAGCTGGACGGCCGGGTGGTCGGTTCGATCCGCTGCGGCGTCGTGCTCGGCACCACCACGCGGGGGATCGGCCACGCCAACGGCAGCGTCCTGCCCGAGGACCGGCGGCGCGGGGCCTTCACCGGACTGCTGGCCGCCGCCGAGCGGCACCTGGCCGGGCACGGCGTGGTCGAGATGCACAGCTGGGTGGACGACGAGCCCGGTCCGCGCGCCTTCGCCGAGGCCCGGGGCTTCACCGCGGGGCGGACGGCGCACTTCGGCGGCCGGGGGCTCGGCCGACTGCTGCCCGAGGCCCCGCCGCTGCCGGCCGGGGTCGAGCTGCGCCCGGCGAGCCACTGGGCGGCCGACCCGCACCCGGTCTTCGAGGTCGAGGCGGACGCGATCCTGGACGAGCCGGGCGAGGTGGTGATGGACGCCGCCGACTACGACGAGTGGCTGGCCGGCGAGTGGCGCCGCCCGGACTTCGACGCCGACCTGGGCGTCGTGGCCACGGTCGACGGCCGCCCGGCCGCGTACACCGCCGTCTACACGGACGGCGACCGGTACTGGTCGGCGTTCACCGCCTGCCGCCGGGACTTCCGCGGGCGGGGGCTGGCCAAGCTCGCCAAGCGGGAGTCGCTGCGCCTGGCCCGCGAGGCCGGTCTGCGCCACGCCTACACCTCCAACGACGCGACCAACGCGCCGATGCTGGCGATCAACGCGTGGCTCGGCTACGAGCGCTGCGCGAGCGAGCGGAAGTTCATCAAGCGCCTGGACGGCTGAGCGGTCCCTGTCGTTCCTGTCGTTCCTGCCGTCCCCATCGGTCCGGGGGCTGACGGAGCGTGACCTTCGCTGAGCCGGACGGGTGAATCGGGCGCACCGCCGGGCGCGCGCGCCGGGTCCCTGCCCGGCTCGGGAGTTCCCGGGGTTCTACGGGGCATCACATCCGCGAAGACAGTTCGTGTCCGGTTCTTCGCGCGGGGGGTGCCATGGAGATCCTGCTCCAGATCCTGGTCGGGTTCGTCCCGGCCGTGATCGGCTTCGTCGCCGCCCGTTCGCTCGCCCGGACCCGCCTCTTCCTGCGCTACGGCTTCCTGCGCGCGCTGCTCGGGCCGTACGGCCGGGTCCAGATCGTCACCCCGAGTATCGAGGTGGCCGAGTTCGCCTACGCCAAGGACGGCTGCCAACTCACCAGCCGGGGGCCCCGGAACGTGCTCTTCATGCCGATGGCCGAGGCACGGGCCATCGCCGAACTCACCGACCTGCTGCGGAAGATCAACCGGAAGGCCACCATCGAGCTGGTCACCGCGGGTGCGCAGGATCCCCGGATGCCGACCTTCTCGATCGGCGGCCCGAGCGTCAACGCCTACTCGGCCGGCGTCCTGGCCACCGCCTTCCCGGACTTCCGGCTGGAGCACCCGCAGACGGCCCGGGCCCGCTGGGGCGGGATGATCTTCGAGGCGCAGTACAACGCGGCCGACGAACTCGTCCGCGACCACGGCTTCGTGTTCGTCACCCACACCTCCCGGCACGCGCCCTGCGTGGTGCTCTGCGGGGTCTTCGCGTTCGGCTCGGCGATGGCGGTCGAGGCGCTCGCGGCGGCCGGCCGGCAGTCCCCGCTGGCCGCGCTGTTCCGCTCGGGGGAGAGGGGATTCGTCGCCGTCGAGGGCCGGGTGATCGGCCTGGACATCGTGGACGTGACCGTCGAGGTGTGCCGGGTCCTGCCGTCGGCCTGAGACTCCGGAGTGGGAAGTGGCCGAAATCGCCAAGGTTTTGCTCCATCGCTGTCACATCATCGGCATAATCGCGCCCATGACGATCAACCGTGCGAACGTGAGCGCGATTGCCGAGGACCTGTACGTCTGGCTTCCGCCGAAGCGGGGCTGGGGACTGGCCAACTGCGGACTGCTCGCCGGGCAGCGGACGGCGCTGTGGATCGACACCCCCTACGACCCCTCGCTGGCCGCCGAGTTCCTCGCCGAGAGCCGCAAGCGGCTGGCCGACGGCGTCACCGTCGACCGGATCGTCGTCACCCACGCCAACGGCGACCACCTCTGGGGCGCCGGCGTGCTGCCGGACGCCGAGGTGATCGCCACCCGCGAGGCGCTGGAGCACATCCACTGGGAGCCGACGCCCCAGCAGACCCACGCGCTGGTCGCCGGCGGCGACCCGGACTCGCCGCTCGGCGGCTACCTCCGGCGCCACTTCGGGCAGTTCGACTGGTCGCGGACCGAGCCCGTCCACCCGGACACCGTCTTCCACGGCGAGCTGGAGCTGCGGGTGGGGGAGTACCCGGTGCAGATCACCGGCCTGCCCGCCGCCCACACCGGAGGCGATCTCATCGTCCACCTCCCGTACCAGCGCGCGGTGTTCACCGGTGACGTGATCTTCGGCTCGACCGCCGAACAGCCCGGCGACCACCCCTCGCACTGGGCCGGGCCGCTGGAGAACGTCATCGCCGCCTGCGAGCGGATCCTGGCCACCGGCGCCGAGATCGTCGTCCCCGGCCACGGCCCGGTGCTCGACCGGGCGGGCGTCCGCGAGCACATCGCCTACCTCCGGTACGTCCGCGACCGCGCGCACGCCCTGCACGCCGCCGGGCTCCCCGCCCTGGACGCGGCCCGCCGGATCATCGCCGAGCGGCGCTACCCGGAACTCGGCCTGCCCGAGCGGCTGGTGCTCACCGTCGCCGCCGAGTACCGGCACCTGGACGGGAGCGAGGTGCCGAACGTCCTGGAGGCGATGGGCCAGGTGGCCCTGGTGGCACGGGAGTTGGCCGAGGCCTGAGCCGGCGGGGCCGGTCCGGTCCCGCCGTGCACCACCCCGCCGCGCCGGGGTCCGCACCACTTCTCGACCGAGCCCGTTCTTCGTACAGGACAACTCCGAGGACGTCGATGACGCAGCTGCTGGTACCGGCCCTGGCGCTGATCGCGCTCGCCGCGCCCGTGACCGCCGCCCTCCTGGCGCGCGGTCGCGCGTACGCGGTGGCTCGGGCCGGCGCCGCCGAGGCCGCGTCGGCCCAGGCCGAGCAGCAGGCGCGCGAGGCCGAGCAGCGCGCCGGCGCCGCCGAGGAGGCCGCCGCCGCCCTGCTGGCCGAGATCGGCCACCTCGCCACCGAGCGGGTGGCCGCCGTCGCCCTGCGGCTGAGCCACCCCAACGCGCCGATCGCCGGACCGCTCGACGCCGCCGCCGTCGGCCCGGACGCCGTGCGGGCCCTGCAGGCCGTCCTGGACGCGGCCGCCGCCGCCGTCACCGAGGAGCGGGAACGCGTCGACGCCGCCGCCCGCTCCACGATGCGCGGCGCCACCTCCAAGATCCAGACGCTGCTCTACCAGATCCAGAGCCTGGTCCAGCAGCTCCAGCACGACAACGACGACCCCCGGCTGCTGGAGGTCGACTTCCGCAACGAGGTCGCGCTGCGCCGGATCCAGACCGTCGCCGTGCTCTGCGAGTCCTGGCCCGGCCTGGCCCGCACCGACTCACCGCTCGCCGAGGTGGTGGTCGGCGCGCTCTCCCGGGTGCCCGGTTACGCCCGCATCAGGGTGGCCAACCACCTGCGCGAGGACCGGCTGGCCGTGGTCGCCCGGGCCGCCGAGCCGGTGGCCATCGCCGTCGCCGAGATCCTCGCCAACGCCACCGCCTACTCGCACCCCGAGACGGACGTGCCGGTCACCCTCCAGCAGGGCGGCCGGGGCGCGCTGGTGATCGTCGACGACAGCGGCATCGGCATGGAGGAGGACCAGCTCCGCCGGGCCCGCCGGCTGCTGGCCGGACCGTCCGAGGTGCTGCTCACCGAGCTGGGCAACCCGCCGCGGACCGGCTTCGCGGTGGTCGGCAGGCTGGCCCGGCAGTACGGCTTCTCCTGCCACGTCGAGCCCTCCCCGTACGGGGGCATGCGCGCCATGGTCCGGATCCCGGCCGGGCTGCTGACGGTGGTGGACGAGGAGCAGCCGCTCTCGGTGCTCACCCCGCTGCCGCTGCGCGCCGGTGCCGGTCCGACCGGCTCGGTTGGCACCATGGGCGGCCGCGTCCCGGCGATCCACGTCGTCCCGCCGGTACGGGCGGTGCCGGACGCGCCCGCCGAAGCGGACGACGGCACCGGACTGCCCAGCCGCCGCCGTCGCCGCCCGCTGCCGTCCGCCGCCGGTGCGCCGGCATCCGAGCCGGGCGCCGTCCGCCCGGTACGGACGCCCGAGCAGGCCGCCGCCCGCTGGCAGGCGCTCCAGCACGGCACCGGCTCCGGCCGCGCCGCCGTGGCGGACGCGGAGGCGGAGACGGTGGCGGAGGCCACCGCGGCCCCCGAAGAGGCCGACGCCACCAAGAGCCTCCACCCCCCGTCCCCCCAGGCGCCCGGCCCCGCCGGCGCCGACCGGGCGGCCCCGCCCCGCCCCGACGCCGCCCACACCGGCGCCGGTCCCGCGGAGGCGTCCGGCCACCGGAGCACCCAGACCCCCTGAGGAGCCGCGCCGTGAGCAGCACGCCCAGCCCCACCCGCACCGCCAGCCCCGCACCCGCCACCGCCAGCTCGACCACCGCCGCCGAAGGGATCGGGTGGGTGCTGACCCCGCTCCTGGAGCTGCCGGGCGTCGTCCACGCCGTGGTCGCCACCGGCGACGGCCTGGTCGAGGCCGCCTCGGACAGCCTCGGCCGCGCCTCCGCCGAGCGGGTCGCCGCGATGACCGCCACCGTGCACGCCGCGGCCCGCGCGTTCACCACCGCCTTCACCGACGCCGACCAGCCCCGGCTCGCGCAGACCGTGGTCGAGTCCGAGCTGGGCTTCGCCGTCGTCGTCCCGGCCGGGGAGAACACCTCGCTCGCGGTGTTCACCACGCCGGAGGCCCAACTGGGCAACGTCGCCTACCAGATGCAGGTGCAGGTCGCCGCGCTGGGCCGCGCCCTGGCGAGTCCGGCCCGGCGGCAGGGCGCCCCGGCGCGGTCATGACCGCCGTCCCCCGCAGGCGGCTGGTGCCCGCCTACCTGGCCACCGGCGGCCGGGCCGTACCCGGCGCCGAGGGGTTCGAGCGGCTCACCGTGCTGTCCGCGACCGGTCCCGAACGCCCGGCGGCCCTCGCCGGGTTGGAGGCGGAGCACCTGCGGCTCTGGGAGCTGCTGCGGCCCGGCGCGCTCACCGTCGTGGAGGCCGCCGCGCACCTGCGGCTGCCGGTCAGCGCCACCGTCTTCCTCGCGGCCGACCTGGTCGAGGCGGGCTGCCTGCACGCCCGCGCGCCGATCCCCCGCGCCCAGCAGACCGACCGCTCCATCGTCGAGAGGCTCCTCGTTGGACTCCGCACTCTCCGGTAGGCCGCCCGCTCAGGACCGGCCGGGCCGGCCGGACCGGGTGGACCGGGTGGACCGGGTGGGCTACCTGCCCGACCCCGAACAGACGCTGATCAAGCTCGTGGTCGCCGGCCCCTTCGGCGTCGGCAAGACGACCTTCATCCGCACCCTCTCGGAGATCCCGACCCTGCACACCGAGGAGGCGATGACCGAGGCCGGCGCCCCCGTCGACGACCTGGCCGGCCTGCCCGGCAAGTCCACCACCACGGTGGCGGTCGACTTCGGCCGGCTCACCCTGCCCGGCGAGGTGGTGCTGTACATGTTCGGCACCCCCGGCCAGCGGCGGTTCTTCCCGCTCTGGCAGGACATCGCGCGCGGCGCCCTCGGCGCCCTGGTGCTGGCGGACACCCGCCGGCTCGCCGACTCCTTCGAGATCATGGACATGGTCGAGGAGCAGGGGCTGCCGTACGCGGTCGCCGTCAACCGCTTCCCCGACGCGCCCGTCCACCCGCCCGCGGTGCTCCGCGGCCACCTCGACCTGCACCCGGCCACCCCGCTGGTGCTCTGCGACGCCCGCGAGCCGGGCTCCAGCCTGGACGCCCTGATCGCGCTCACCGAGCACGTCCTGCACGGCCTGCCGCCCGCCGCCCCGGAGCAGTCATGACCGACCCCGAGAACACCCCGACCGCCCTGCACGGGCCGGACTTCGCCGCCGACCCGGGAGCGGTCTACGCACGCCTCCGCCGGCAGGGCCCGGTCGCCCCGGTGGAGATCGCGCCCGGGGTCGGGGCCCTGCTGGTCACCGACTACCAGGCCGCGCTGGACCTGCTGCGCGACACCGACACCTACTCCAAGGACTCCCGCGCCTGGCAGCGGACCGTCCCGCCGGACTCCCCGCTGCTGCCGGTGCTCGGCTACCGGCCGACCGCGCTGTTCAGCGACGGCGCCACGCACGCCCGCTACCGGCAGGTGATCACCGACGGCCTGGCGCTGCTGGAACCGCACCTGCTGCAGCGCCGGGTCGCCGAGGTCGCCCACCGGCTGATCGGCGCGTTCGGGGCCACCGGCTCCGCCGACCTGATCGCCGACTACGCCCGCCGGCTGCCCGTCCACGTGGTCACCACCTGGTTCGGCGTCCCCGAGGAGCACCGGGAACGGCTGGTGGCCGGCATCGTCGGCATGATCGAGTCCACCCGGCAGGCGGTGACCGCGTACGCGGACGTCGTCGAGGTGGTCACCGCGATGGTCGCCGAGCGCCGCGAGCGCCCCCGGCACGACCTGACCTCGTGGTTCCTCACCCACCCGGCGGGGCTGGACAACGACGAGGTGGTCCGGCAGATCACCCTGACCATGATCGCCGGGAACGAGCCGACCACCAACCTCATCGGCAACGCCCTGCTCCGGCTGCTCACCGACGCCCGCTACGCCGGCTCGCTGTTCGGCGGCGCGATGACGGCGCACCAGGCGATCGACGAGGTGCTCTGGCACGAGCCGCCGCTGGCCAACCTCTCCGCCCACTACCCGCGCTGCGACACCGTCCTGCACGGCCGGGCGATCCCGGCGGGCTCGCTCGTGCTGGTCTCCTACGCGGCCGCCAACTCCCAGGCCGCCCCGCCGGCCTGCCCCGCCGCCCGCGCCGACACCGCCGGGCTGCGCAGCGGTGAGGCGGCGCACCTGGCCTGGGCGGCCGGCCCGCACGCCTGCCCGGCCCGCGACCCGGCCCTGCTGATCGCGATCACCGCCGTCGAACAGCTGACCAGCCGGATCGGCGACCTCGACCTCGCCGAACCCGCCGACACCCTGCCCTGGCGCCCGGGCCCCTTCCACCGCGCCCTGGTCCGCCTCCCGGTCCGCTTCACCCCGGTCACGGCCGCCGCCGGATAGCGCGGGGCCCGGGCACCCCCGCGGGGGTGCCCGGGCCCGTCAGCTCCGGGGTGCGCGCTCCGTCACTCCGCCGGCTTCAGCGTCAGCGAGACGCTGTTGATGCAGTACCGCTGGTCCGTCGGCGTGCCGTAGCCCTCGCCCTCGAAGACGTGGCCCAGGTGGCCCCCGCAGCGGGCGCAGCGGACCTCGACCCGGCGCATGCCGAGCGAGGTGTCCTCGATGTACTGGACGCGGTCGCCGGCCAGCGGCGCGTAGTAGGACGGCCAGCCGCAGTGGCTGTCGAACTTGGTCTCCGAGCTGAACAGCTCGGCGCCGCAGGCCCGGCAGCCGTACACGCCGACGGTCTTGGTGTCGGTGTACTCGCCGGTGAACGGGCGCTCGGTGCCGGCCTCCCGGAGGACGCGGTACTCCTCCGGGGAGAGCTCGGCACGCCACTCGGCGTCGGTCTTCTCGATCTCGTAGCTCATGACGGCTCCAGGTCGGCGGACTCAGACGTTGGTGGAAACGTTCGCGAGGTGCCCCAGGATTTCCGGGCCGAGATTGGTGACGTCACCGGCGCCCATGGTGAGCAGCAGGTCGCCCGGGCGGGCCAGGCCGGCCAGCAGCGCGGGGGCGGCGGAGAAGTCGTGCTCGGCGGTCACCTCGGCGCCGGCCCGGCGGGCGGCGTCGATGATCAGCTCGCTGGTGACGCCGGGGATCGGGTCCTCGCGGGCCGGGTAGATGTCCAGCACCACGGAGGCGTCGGCCAGCGCCAGCGCGGCGCCCATCTCCTCGGCGAGCTGCTGGGTGCGGCTGAACAGGTGCGGCTGGAAGACCACCAGCACGCGCCCGCCGGTGGCCTCCCGGATCGCCTCCAGGTCGGCGGTCATCTCGGTCGGGTGGTGGGCGTAGGAGTCGATCACCTGGACGCCGCCCGCCTCGCCCTTGAGCTGGAGCCGGCGGCGCACGCCGGTGTAGGCGCCGAGGGCCTTGGCCAGGTCGGCGGCCGGGACGCCCAGCGCGACGCCGGCGGCCAGCGCGGCGACCGCGTTGTGGGCGTAGTGCCGGCCGGGCACCGAGACGGTGAAGCCCAGCTCCTCGCCGTCCAGCAGGACGGTGACCTCGCTGGTCATGCCGCGCGCGACGACCGACAGCACGCGCAGGTCGGCGTCCTCGGCGGCGCCGACGGTGACCACGTTCAGGTCCGCGCGGCCGGCCACCCGGGCGGTCAGCTCGCGGGCGCCGTCGTGGTCGGCGGAGACCACCAGGGTGCCGCCGGGGGTGATCCGGCCGACGAAGGTCTCGAAGGACTCGTGGATCTCGTCGATCGAGGCGTAGTTGGCGTGGTGGTCCAGCTCCACGTTGAGCACGATCGCCACCTCGGGCGCGTACTTGTGGAAGCTGCGGTCGCTCTCGTCGGCCTCGGCGACGAAGATCTCGCCGGTGCCGTGGTGGGCGTTGGAGCCGGGGGCGTCGAGGTCGCCGCCGATCGCGTAGGACGGGTCCAGGCCCAGCTCGCCGAGGGCGACGGCGAGCATGCTGGTGGTGGTGGTCTTGCCGTGGGTGCCGGCCACCGCCAGCGCCCGGCGCCCGCCCATCAGCGCGGCGAGCGCGTCGGAGCGGTGGACCACCGGGATGCCGCGCTCGCGGGCCGCGGCCAGCTCCGGGTTGTCGGCGCGGATGGCGCTGGAGACGACGATGCTGCTCGCGCCGTCCGGCACGTGCTCGGCGGCGTGGCCGATGTGCACACTGGCGCCGAGGGCGCGCAGCGCGAGGACGGTCTCGGACTCCTTGGAGTCACTGCCGGAGACGCTGGCCCCGCGCACCGCGAGGATCTTCGCCAGGCCGGACATGCCGGCGCCGCCGATGCCGATGAAGTGCGGGGCGTGCAGGTCGTGCGCGGCGTCGTTCAAGGCGGGGCTCCGTACGGGCGGGGACAGGGGAGGGGCGGACGACGTGCGAATCGTCCTCGCGGCCGGACCGCAAGGACGATTCTGCACCAGACGGCGTGCGGACCCCGCCCCGCCCGACCCGGGGACCCCGCCCCGCCCGACCCGGGGACGCCGGGCGTCAGGAGTCGCTGGCGAACAGCCGCAGCACCGGAACGCCCACCTTGTGGCGGGCCTGGGAGGCCCAGTCGCGGTGGAAGAACTCCTCCACGAAGTGCGGGGACGTGAGCACCACCACCTCGTCGGCCCGGTGCTCCTCCACCACGGCGCGCAGCCGGTCCAGCGGCTTCTCCTCGACCAGCTCGCCGACCGCCTCGGCGCCGGCCTCGCGCAGGTGGCGCAGGCTGTGCTCCAGCGACTCGGTGGCGACCGTCGGCCCGCTCTCGGACTCGTCGTGCTCGTGCACCACCTTGTCGAGGTGGCCGAGGGCGACGTCGTCCAGCGCCCGCAGCAGCTCGTCCTGCTTGCCGCGCGGCTGCATCAGGACGACGAAGGACACCTTCTCCTCGCTGTGGAGCGTGGTGACGAGCTCCACGTCGGCGTCGGAGAGCGCCTTTTCGATCATCAGTACCGTCTTGAACACGTGAGTCCCTTCCAGTCACCGGCCCCCGGGCCCGGCTTCGCATCCCATACTGCCCGGCGGAAGCTTTCCGCACGCTGCTCACCCGGCACGCGGGCCACGCGGAGGAAGTCCCTCGGGGGAGCGGGAACGCGGTCCGGAGGTCACGGGGTCGGCGTACGCAGGTAACGGGTGAAGAGGAATCCTTTCTGCTCGATCAATGAGACCAGTCGCATCCGCCGCACGTCAGGCATTTCCGCATCGTGGATGATGCGCGGCGCGTCGCCGCCGGTGATCAGCGGCGCCAGCGACAGGCACAGCTCGTCCAGCAGGTCCTCGGCCGCCAGCTGTCCCAGCAGCCGCGGGCCGCCCTCGGTCAGCAGCCGCGTCCAGCCCCGGTCGGCCAGCGCCGCGACCGCCGCCCGCAGGTCCACCGAGCCCCGCCCGACCGCGATCACGTCGGCCACCTCGGCCACCGCCGCCAGGCTCCGCTCCGGCGCGTCCTCGGTGGTGACCACCACCGTGCGCACCAGCGGCTCGGTGAACAGCGGCGAGGCGAGGTCCAGGCCCAGTGAGCGGCTGACGATCGCGATCACGGGGACCGGCGGCTGCCCGGCCGCCCGGCGCGCCGCGGCGAACTCGGCCCGCGCCCGGGCCGGCCGGTACCCCTCCGCCCGCACCGTCTCGGCGCCCACCAGCACCACGTCCGCCAGCGCCCGCAGCACCCCGAAGATCCGCTTGTCCGCGGGGCTCGACAGGCCCTCGGAGAGCCCGTCCAGCCGCGCCCCGCCGTCCAGCCCGGACACCATGTTGGCGCGCAGCCAGGGCAGGCCCCGATTCACCTGGTCGGGGTACGCGTAGACGGCGGCGAGCGCCTCCAGCGACTCCGGATCGTCGAACGTCACGCCCAACGGGCTGATCAGCTGCTCCATGCCCCCAGTGTCGCAGCGGCAGGGGCGCGGCGGCCCTCGGCGGCGCCCGTCCCGGCCCGGGTCGGCGCCTCCCCCGACCAGGCGTACCCTTTATCACCGTGCCCGCAGCTTCCCACTCCGCCACCGTGACCGAGCCGATAGCCGCCGCCGGTGCCGCCGGCTCGCCGATCGCGCTCACCGACCGCCGCCCGGTCGTGCCCGCCGAGCGCCTGGTCGCCGAGATGGTGCCGCCGCCGCGGTTCTCCGACGTCAGCTTCGGGACGTACCTCCCGGACCAGGGCCAGCCCAGCCAGTACGAGGCCGTGCAGGTCCTGGAGCAGTTCGCCGCCACGCTCAACGGCGGAAACGGTTCGGCGCCCAAGCGCGGCTGGTTCCGCCGCGGCGCCCCGGCCCCCGCCGGCCCGGCCGGCATCTACCTCGACGGCGGCTACGGCGTCGGCAAGACCCACCTGCTCGCCTCGCTCTGGCACGCCGCCCCCGGCCCGAAGGCCTTCGGCACCTTCGTCGAGCTGACCAACCTGGTCGGCGCGCTCGGCTTCCAGCAGGCCGTGCGGACCCTGTCCGACCACCGGCTGCTCTGCATCGACGAGTTCGAGCTGGACGACCCGGGCGACACCGTGCTGGTCTCCACCCTGCTCGGCCGCCTGGTCGAGAACGGCGTCAAGCTGTGCGCCACCTCGAACACCCTGCCGGAGAAGCTCGGCGAGGGCCGGTTCGCCGCCGCCGACTTCCTCCGCGAGATCCAGGGCCTGTCCGCGCACTTCCGCCCGATGCGGATCGACGGCCAGGACTACCGCCACCGCGGCCTGCCCGCCGCCCCGCCGCCGTACCCGGACACCGAGGTCGACGCCGTCGCCGCCCGCACCCCGGGCGCCTCCCTGGACGACTTCGACACCCTGCTCGCCCACCTCTCCGCCGTCCACCCCAGCCGCTACGGCGCCCTCCTGGACGACGTGACCGCGGTCTGCCTGCGCGGCGTCCGCCAGGTCGACGACCAGTCCACCGCCCTGCGCCTGGTCGTCCTCGCCGACCGCATGTACGACCGCGAACTCCCCATCACCGCCTCCGGCCTGCCCTTCGACCAGGTCTTCCCCGAGGAACTGCTCCGCGGCGGCTACCGCAAGAAGTACCTCCGCGCCGTCTCCCGCCTCGTCGCCCTGGCCCGCGACAGCGCCAAGAGCTGACAGCGTGACCTCGGCGCCGGTCGGGCGTTGCTCCCTGCGGAACGGAGGGGGAGCGTGTGACCGGGGACCGGGAAGCCTGGACGATCGAGATCGAGCCCGAGGTGCGCGCGTGGCTGCGCACCTGCTCGATCGCCGAGTACCGGGCGGCCGAACGTGCCGCCGACCGGTTGGCCGACGAGGGGGAACTGCTGCCGTTCCCCCTGGCCAGCCATCTCGGCGGCCCGCTGCGGGAACTGCGGATCGGGCCGATGCGGATCACGTACTGGCTCGCCCCCGCCCGATGGGCTGTGCTCCTGACCGTCTTCCGCAAGACTAGGAACCGCGAGAGCGACGAGGTCGGGCGCGCGCACCGGGCCCAGAAGCTGTGCGAGGCCGAGCATGCCCCGGCCGCCGGACACCAGGTCTACGACAGGGACGAGGAGGAGCGATGAGCAGCGGCTACCACACCCGCTGGGTCGTGCCGCCGGAGCACCGGGAGACCGAGGAGTACCGGGCGGCCGGGCGGCGGATGGCACTGGCCGAGGCCGTGTACGCCCGCCGGTCGGCGCTCGGTTGGACCGTCGCCGAGCTCGCCGAACGGGCCGGGCTGGACGAGGAGACCGTCGAGAGCATCGAGGAGAGCGGGGTGGATCCCACCCTGCCGCTGATCGAGCGCCTGGCCGCCGCCTTCGACTCCGCGGTCCGTATCGACCCCGCCGGAGAGCCCGCCATCAGGTTCGAGGCCCACGCGGCCTGAGCGAACGGTCTCCGGCTGTCGGTGGGGGGTCGTACGGTGGAGGCGTGCGACCCATCACGAGTATTGAGCGGTCAGTGGCGCCCTTCGAGGTCGTCAGTCCCTACCAGCCGAACGGTGACCAGCCCGCGGCGATCGCCGAGTTGGAGCGGCGGATCCGGGGCGGGGAGAAGGACGTCGTCCTGCTGGGCGCCACCGGTACCGGCAAGTCGGCCACCACGGCCTGGATGATCGAGAAGCTGCAGCGGCCCACCCTGGTGATGGCGCCGAACAAGACGCTGGCCGCGCAGCTGGCGAACGAGTTCCGCGAGCTGCTGCCGAACAACGCGGTCGAGTACTTCGTCTCGTACTACGACTACTACCAGCCCGAGGCGTACGTCCCGCAGACGGACACCTACATCGAGAAGGACTCCTCGATCAACGAGGAGGTCGAGCGGCTGCGCCACTCGGCGACCAACTCGCTGCTGACCCGCCGGGACGTGATCGTGGTCGCGTCCGTCTCCTGCATCTACGGCCTCGGCACGCCGCAGGAGTACGCGGACCGGATGGTGCGGCTGAAGGTCGGCGAGGAGATCGACCGGGACGTCCTGCTCCGGCGCTTCGTCGACATCCAGTACACCCGCAACGACCTCGCCTTCACCCGGGGCACCTTCCGGGTCCGCGGCGACACCATCGAGATCTTCCCGGTCTACGAGGAGCTGGCCGTCCGGATCGAGATGTTCGGCGACGAGATCGAGGCGCTGTACACGCTGCACCCGCTCACCGGCGAGATCATCAGCCAGGACGACTCCATCCACGTCTTCCCGGCCTCGCACTACGTGGCCGGCCCGGAGCGGATGGAGCGCGCGGTCACCGACATCGAGAAGGAGTTGGAGCAGGCCCTCGCCCGGATGGAGAAGCAGGGCAAGCTGCTGGAGGCCCAGCGGCTGCGCATGCGCACCACCTACGACATCGAGATGCTCCGCCAGATCGGCACCTGCTCCGGCGTCGAGAACTACTCGATGCACTTCGACGGCCGCGAGCCCGGCTCCCCGCCGAACACCCTGCTCGACTACTTCCCGGAGGACTTCCTCCTGGTCATCGACGAGTCGCACGTCACCGTCCCGCAGATCGGCGCGATGTACGAGGGCGACGCCTCGCGCAAGCGCACCCTGGTCGAGCACGGCTTCCGGCTGCCCTCCGCGATGGACAACCGCCCGCTGAAGTGGGAGGAGTTCCTGGAGCGGATCGGCCAGACCGTCTACCTGTCGGCGACCCCGGGCCAGTACGAGCTCTCCCGGGGCGACGGCCAGGTCGAGCAGATCATCCGCCCGACCGGCCTGATCGACCCCGAGGTGATCGTCAAGCCGACCGAGGGCCAGATCGACGACCTGGTGCACGAGGTCCGCAAGCGGGTGGAGAAGGACGAGCGCGTCCTGGTCACCACGCTCACCAAGAAGATGGCCGAGGACCTCACCGACTACATGCTCGGCCTGGACATCCGGGTCCGGTACCTGCACAGCGACGTGGACACGCTGCGCCGAGTCGAGCTGCTGCGCGAGTTGCGGGCCGGCCGGTACGACGTGCTGGTCGGCATCAACCTGCTCCGCGAGGGCCTGGACCTCCCCGAGGTCTCCCTGGTGGCGATCCTGGACGCCGACAAGGAGGGCTTCCTGCGCTCCGGCACCTCGCTGATCCAGACCATCGGCCGCGCCGCCCGCAACGTCTCCGGGCAGGTCCACATGTACGCGGACCGGATCACGCCGTCGATGGAGAAGGCCATCGACGAGACCAACCGCCGCCGTGAGGTGCAGCAGGCGTACAACAAGAAGCACGGCATCGACCCGCAGCCGCTGCGCAAGAAGATCGGCGACATCCTGGACACCCTCGCCCGGGAGGACGTGGACACCGACGAGCTGCTCGCCACCGGCTACCGCGCGCCGGGCGCCAAGGGCAAGGCGCCGGTGCCGGCCCTCGGGGCCGACCGCAAGCCGGCGAAGTCGATGCCGGCCGCCGAGCTGGCCGAGCTGATCCAGTCGATGACCGACCGGATGCACGCCGCCGCGACCGACCTCCAGTTCGAGGTGGCGGCCCGGCTGCGCGACGAGGTCAAGGAGCTGAAGAAGGAGCTGCGCCAGATGCGCGAGGCCGGCATCGCCTAGCCGCAGGGCCCTCGCAGGACGCCCGCCGGGTCTGGCCGGTTCCGTTCCCGGCCGGGCCCGGCGGGGCGTCGGCGCTTCCCCGGAGGGGTACACGGCGGGAAACGCGTTCGACCGCAGGGCCTAGGCTGGCCTGCGGTGCCGTCGCTGGTCGGGCGGCCGGAAGAGGGGGCCTCAGCCGGGGGACGGCAACGGGGTGTTCCACCGTGGAGCCGGCGCGGGGATCCCGCGCGGCCGGGCAGAGAGGACAGCTCCGTGTCGGTGAACCTGGCCAAGGGGCAGCGGGTCAGCCTGCAGAAGGGCCCGGGGGAGACGCTGACCGTGGTCCGGATGGGCCTGGGCTGGCGGGCGGCGCCCCGGCGGGGCCTGTTCGGCAGTCGGACCCGGCACATCGACCTGGACGCCTCGGCGCTGCTGTACGCCGAGCGGACGCCGTCCGACGTGGTCTTCTTCCAGCACCTGGAGAGCTCCGACGGGTCGGTCCGGCACACCGGGGACAACCTGGTGGGCGGGGCCGGGGCGGGGGAGGACGACGAGGCGATCCTGGTCGACCTGGCGCACGTGCCGCCGCACATCACCCAGGTGGTGTTCACGGTCAGCTCCTACACCGGGCAGACCTTCGCCGAGGTGCAGAACGCGCACTGCCGGCTGGTGGACGAGTCGACCGGCGTGGAGCTGGCCCGGTACGAGCTGACCGGCGGCGGCCCGCACACCGGACAGGTGATGGCGAAGGTGTTCCGGGACGGCAACGGCGGCTGGGAGATGCAGGCGATCGGCGCCCCGGCGAAGGGGCGGACCTTCCAGGACCTGCTGCCGGTGATCGAGCCGTTCCTCTGACGGTTCTTTACCTTCTTTACCTTTCCTTGCCTTCCCTGTTACTCTCGATGGCAGCGGAGGGGAGTATTCCTCGACAGTCGACCCCGTCATCACGGGTGCCCATCGCGGCACCCCGGGGCGCTGGCCCGACGGGCGGAAGAGACCTCCGGCAGTGACGATGACTGTCTCGCCTACCTGCCGGAGGAGCAGTAGTGGACGTTTCCGTAAGCCTGTGGGTTGGCACGATCGTGGTGCTTTTGGCGCTGGTCGTGGCCGATTTCTTCATCGGCGGCCGCAAGCCGCACGAGGTGTCGATCAAGGAAGCCGGGGTCTGGACCACGGTCTGGGTCGTCCTGGCGGCGCTCTTCGGCGGTTTCCTCTGGTGGCACTCCGGGGCGACGCCCGCCGGTGAGTTCTTCGCCGGGTACATCACCGAGAAGTCGCTCAGTGTCGACAACCTGTTCGTCTTCATCCTGATCATGAGCAAGTTCGCGGTGCCGAGGATCTACCAGCAGCGCGTGCTGATGTTCGGTGTGATCATCGCCCTGGTGCTGCGCGCGGTCTTCATCGCCGGCGGCGCCGCCCTGGTCGCCCAGTTCTCCTGGGTGTTCTTCATCTTCGGCGGCTTCCTGATCTGGACGGCCTGGAAGCTGATCAAGGAGGCGCGGGCCGACGAGGAGGACGAGGAGTTCGAGGAGAACCGCCTGCTCAAGTCGATCGAGCAGCGCTTCCCGTCGACCGACAAGTACCACGGCACGAAGCTTTTTGTGAGGGAGAAGGGCAGCATCCGGGAGAACGGCCGCCGGCTGATGACCCCGATGCTGATCGTCATGCTGGCGATCGGCACCACCGACGTCCTGTTCGCGCTGGACTCGATCCCGGCGATCTTCGGTCTGACCCAGGACCCGTACATCGTCTTCACCGCCAACGCCTTCGCCCTGATGGGCCTGCGCCAGCTGTACTTCCTCATCGGCGGCCTGCTGAAGAAGCTGGTCCACCTGTCGTACGGCCTGTCGGTCATCCTCGGCTTCATCGGCGTCAAGCTGGTGCTGCACGCGCTGCACGAGCAGGGCGTGCACGTCCCGGAGATCGGCATCCCGTTCTCCCTGGGCGTCATCGTGGTGGTGCTCGCCGTCACCACCGTGACCAGCCTGATGGCCTCCAAGAAGGCCGCGCTCGCCGAGCAGGTGGAGCAGGGCGGCCAGGGCGAGCCGGAGAAGCTGGACGCCTGACCCCGTAGGACGGCGGGCCCGCGACCGAGTACCGGTCGCGGGCCCGCCGCCGTTTCCGCCGCCACTACCAGCCGCGCTCCTGCCACTCGGCGAGGTGCGGGCGCTCGGTGCCGAGGGTGGTGTCGTTGCCGTGGCCGGGGTAGACCCAGGCCTCGTCGGGGAGGGCGTCGAAGAGCTTCTCGGTGACGTCCCGGAAGAGGCTCTCGAAGGCCGCCTTGTCGCCCCAGGTGTTGCCCACGCCACCGGGGAAGAGGCAGTCGCCGGTGAACACGTGCGGGTGGC
Source organism: Kitasatospora misakiensis (assembly GCF_042656005.1). NCBI lineage: Bacteria > Bacillati > Actinomycetota > Actinomycetes > Kitasatosporales > Streptomycetaceae > Kitasatospora > Kitasatospora misakiensis. The sequence continues at coordinate 68,859 of NZ_JBHSOF010000037.1, forward strand.
CCTGCGGGTCGTCGTAGACCAGCACGATCGCGCCCGGGGTGTGGCCGACCAGGTGCCGGACGGTCAGCCGGCAGTTGCCGACCGTGAGGGTGTCGCCGTCGTCCAGCGGCAGGTCGGTCGGCACCGCGATCTCCTCGGCGTCGATCCGGCCGGCGGCGGTGCGGGCGCCGGTGGCGGCGACCACCTCGGCCAGGGCCGCCCAGTGGTCGTGGTGCCGGTGGGTGGTGACCACGGTGGCCAGCTGCTCGCCGACGGTCTCCAGCAGCACCGGCGCGTCCGCCGCCGCGTCGATCAGCAGCTGCTCGTCGGTGTCGCGGCAGCGCAGCAGGTAGGCGTTGTTGTCGTACGGGCCGACCGCCACCTTGGTGATGATCAGATGCGCCAGCTCGCGCACGTGCGGCGGCCCGCCGACCTTGACCGCTCCGTGGTACGTCATCCGTCCGCTCCTTCTCCAGTGGCTCCTGGGATCATCCTCGCGCCCTCAGCCCAGCGGGGGAAGCCGGGGGAGGGCGGTGTCGGGGGTGCGGGCCAGGTCGGCGCCGGTGGAGCGGCCGGAGAGCCAGGCGAGCAGGGCGCGGACGGGGCCGCGGACGGTGAGGACGGGCTCGCCGGTGCCGATCAGGCCGGTGTCCCCGGTGTCCTCGGCGAGCAGCTCGACGGCGGGCAGGTCGGCGCCGGCCAGCTTGGCGGCGAGCCGGCGGAACTCGGCGGTGGCGAAGGCCTCCGGCCAGTGCGCGGGGGTGTAGCCGGCGTCGAGGTCGACGTGGTGGTACTCGACCTCCATCAGGCGCTTCCACGGGATGTCGGCGGCCGGGAAGGTGTAGCCGGTGCGGTGGCGCACCGAGGCCGACCAGGCCTCGGGCGGCAGCAGGGCGGCGGCCGCGGTGAAGCGGTCGTCGGACGCGCGCAGGTCGGCGAGCTGGACGTCCAGCGGGCGGGGCGCGTCGCGCTCGATGTCCTGGTCGCGGACCTCGTTGCTGGCGTACTGCGGGATGTCGGTGCCGGTGCGGGCGCCGTTCAGCAGGTTGACCAGCGAGTCGGCGTTGCGGGCGAGGTGGGCGAGCACGTGGCCGCGGGTCCAGCCGGGCAGCGCGGAGGGCTCGGCGACGGCTTCGGGCTTGAGCTCGGCGACGGTGTGCAGCAGGTGCCGGGTGCTCTCCTCGACCTGGCTCAACCAGGACGCGGCGGCGGTCTGCGGGTCGGTCATCGGATACGGCCTCCGTCGGTGTGGGCGTTGCCCGAGTGGGCGTTCGCTCGTTGACGGGGCGACGCTATCGCCGTTCCCCGCTGCTGAGCAGGGGCTTTTCAGGCCGGGCGTCAAGGCTCTGCGGATCGCCCTCACTCGTTCGGGTGGACCCGGCTGGACAAGCGTGAGAATCGAACGCCTGAGCTAGTAGGCTGGCTGCCGCATCCTGGAAGAAGTAACGCATCCCGCAACCAGCCCTCTCGCCCCGGAGAAAGGCGCCAGAAGCAGTGGCCGACCGCCTCATCGTCCGCGGTGCTCGCGAGCACAATCTCAAGAACGTCTCGCTCGACCTACCGCGTGACTCCCTCATCGTCTTCACGGGCCTCTCCGGCTCCGGCAAGTCCTCGCTGGCCTTCGACACGATCTTCGCCGAAGGCCAGCGCCGCTACGTCGAGTCGCTGTCCTCCTACGCCCGCCAGTTCCTCGGGCAGATGGACAAGCCCGACGTCGACTTCATCGAAGGCCTCTCCCCGGCCGTCTCGATCGACCAGAAGTCCACCAACCGCAACCCGCGCTCGACCGTCGGCACCATCACCGAGGTCTACGACTACCTCCGCCTGCTGTTCGCGCGGATCGGCAAGCCGCACTGCCCGCACTGCGGCCGCCCGATCGCCAAGCAGTCCCCGCAGGCCGTCGTCGACAAGGTGCTTGAGCTCGCCGAGGGCACCCGTTTCCAGGTCCTCAGCCCGGTGGTGCGCGAGCGCAAGGGCGAGTTCGTCGACCTGTTCGCCGACCTCCAGTCCAAGGGCTACGCCCGGGCCCGGGTGGACGGCGAGACGATCCAGCTCGCCGAGCCGCCCAAGCTGAAGAAGCAGGAGAAGCACACCGTCGAGGTGGTCATCGACCGCCTCACCGTCAAGGAGAGCGCCAAGCGCCGGCTGACCGACTCGGTCGAGACGGCCCTGCGGCTGAGCGGCGGCATGGTCGTGCTCGACTTCGTCGACCTCCCGGAGGACGACCCCGAGCGCGAGCGGATGTACTCCGAGCACCTCTACTGCCCGTACGACGACGTGTCGTTCGAGGAGCTGGAGCCGCGCTCGTTCTCCTTCAACTCGCCGTTCGGCGCCTGCCCGGACTGCTCCGGCCTCGGCAACCGGATGGAGGTGGACCCGGAGCTGGTGGTGCCCGACGACGAGCGCTCGCTGGACGAGGGCGCCATCCACCCGTGGTCCGGCGGCCACACCAAGGAGTACTTCCAGCGGCTGATCGACGCCCTCGCCGGTGAGCTGGGCTTCCGTACCGACATCCCCTGGGCCGGGCTGCCGGCCCGCGCCAAGAAGGCGCTGCTGTACGGCCACAAGCACCAGGTCGAGGTCCGCTACCGCAACCGGTACGGGCGCGACCGCTCCTACACCACCGGCTTCGAGGGCGCGGTGCCGTTCATCCAGCGCCGCCACCAGGAGGCCGAGAGCGACTCCAGCCGCGAGCGCTTCGAGGGCTACATGCGCGAGGTGCCCTGCCCCACCTGCCAGGGCACCCGGCTCAAGCCGGTGGTGCTGGCGGTCACCGTCGAGGGCCGGTCGATCGCGGACGTCTCCTCGATGTCGATCAGCGACTGCTCGGACTTCCTCGGCGCGATGAAGCTCAACGCCCGGGACAAGCAGATCGCCGAGCGCGTCCTCAAGGAGGTCAACGAGCGGCTACGGTTCCTGGTCGACGTCGGCCTGGACTACCTCTCGCTCGACCGCGCGGCCGGCACGCTCTCCGGCGGCGAGGCCCAGCGCATCCGGCTCGCCACCCAGATCGGCTCCGGCCTGGTCGGCGTGCTCTACGTACTGGACGAGCCGTCCATCGGCCTGCACCAGCGGGACAACCACCGGCTGATCGAGACCCTCGTCCGGCTGCGCGACATCGGCAACACGCTGATCGTCGTCGAGCACGACGAGGACACCATCAAGATGGCCGACTGGGTGGTCGACATCGGCCCCGGCGCCGGCGAGCACGGCGGCCGGGTGGTGCACTCCGGATCGCTGAAGCAGCTGCTCGGCAACAAGGAGTCGCTCACCGGCCAGTACCTCTCCGGCAAGCGGAGCATCCCGATCCCGGCCGCCCGCCGCGACCGGGACAAGAAGCGCCAGCTCACCGTGCACGGCGCCCGCGAGCACAACCTCAAGGACGTCACGGTCGGCTTCCCGCTCGGCACCTTCACCGCGATCACCGGGGTCTCCGGCTCGGGCAAGTCCACCCTGGTCAACGACATCCTCTACACCCACCTCGCCCGGGAGCTGAACGGCGCCCGCACGGTGCCCGGCCGGCACACCCGGATCACCGGCACCGACCTGGTGGACAAGGTGGTGCACGTCGACCAGTCGCCGATCGGCCGCACCCCGCGCTCCAACCCGGCCACCTACACCGGCGTCTTCGACCACGTCCGGCGGCTCTTCGCGGAGACCCAGGAGGCCAAGGTCCGCGGCTACCTGCCCGGCCGCTTCTCGTTCAACGTCAAGGGCGGCCGCTGCGAGAACTGCTCCGGCGACGGCACCATCAAGATCGAGATGAACTTCCTGCCGGACGTCTACGTGCCGTGCGAGGTCTGCCACGGCGCCCGGTACAACCGGGAGACGCTGGAGGTCCACTACAAGGGCAAGTCCATCGCCGAGGTGCTGGACATGCCGATCGAGGAGGCGCTCGGCTTCTTCGAGGCCGTCCCGGCGATCGCCCGTCACCTGAGGACGCTCAACGACGTCGGCCTCGGCTACGTCCGGCTCGGCCAGTCCGCGCCGACCCTCTCCGGCGGCGAGGCCCAGCGCGTGAAGCTCGCCTCCGAGCTGCAGAAGCGCTCCACCGGCCGGACGGTCTACGTGCTCGACGAGCCCACCACCGGTCTGCACTTCGAGGACATCAGCAAGCTGATCAAGGTGCTCTCCGGCCTGGTGGACAAGGGGAACACGGTCATCGTCATCGAGCACAACCTCGATGTCATCAAGACCGCCGACTGGATCGTCGACATGGGCCCCGAGGGCGGCTCCGGCGGCGGCACCGTGGTCGCCGAGGGCACCCCCGAGGAGATCGCGGCCGTCTCGGAGAGCCACACCGGCAAGTTCCTGCGCGACATCCTGCCGGGCGGGTTCGCCGACGCCCCGGCCACCGCCCCGGCCGCCCCGGCCAAGGCCAAGGCTCCGCGCAAGCGCGCCGCGGCGGCCCGCGGGTAGGTCCGGTCCGACCGGACGGCGCCCCGGCCCGCCCGTTCCCGCCCGCCCCCGGCACCCCCGGGGGCGGCCGGGAGCACGCCGCATAGAATTCCGGGCGGCCCGCAGCCGCGAAGCCGAACCACGCGACACCACGCGACACCACGCGACGACGCCGAGCCACGCGAAGCCGCCGCCGAACCAGGAGCACCCCCATGTCCGAGGCCCCCGAGAGCCCCGCCCCCTCCCGCCGCACCCTGCTCTGCGGGGCCGCGGCCGTCCTCGCCGCCGGCGGCACCGTCGCCGTCTCCGGCTGCTCCTCCTCCGCCTCCTCCACCGGCTCCGGCTCCGGCTCCGACACCGCCGCCAAGACCCCGGTCGACGTCGGCCCGGCCGCCGCCGTCCCGGTCGGCGGCGGCACCGTCTTCCGCGAGAAGCGGATCGTCGTCACCCAGCCCACCGAGGGCCAGTACAAGGCGTTCAGCGCCAAGTGCACCCACGCCGGCTGCATCGTCGACCAGGTCAAGAACCAGAAGATCCAATGCCCCTGCCACAGCAGCATGTTCGGCATCGCCGACGGCGCCGTGGTGGACGGCCCGGCCCCGACCCCGCTGCCCGCGTACGACGTGGTGGTCGAGGGCGGCAACCTCAAGGTGACTCCCCGCTGAAGCAGTTGATCTCCCGCACGCGCCCCCGGCCCGAGTCGGTACGGTGGACCCATGGCTGACCCGTCCACCTACCGCCCGGCGCCGGGCGCGATCCCGACCTCGCCCGGTGTCTACAAGTTCCGCGACGCCCACGGGCGGGTCATCTACGTCGGCAAGGCCAAGAGCCTGCGGCCCCGGCTGTCCTCCTACTTCCAGGACCTCGCCGGGCTGCACCCGCGCACCGCGACCATGGTCACCACCGCCGCCTCGGTGGAGTGGACCGTCGTGGCCACCGAGGTCGAGGCGCTCCAGCTGGAGTACTCCTGGATCAAGGAGTTCGACCCCCGGTTCAACGTCAAGTACCGGGACGACAAGAGCTATCCGGAGCTCGCGGTCACCCTCGACGAGGAGTACCCGCGGGTCCAGGTGATGCGCGGCGCGCACAAGAAGGGCGTGCGCTACTTCGGCCCCTACGGCCACGCCTGGGCGATCCGCGAGACCGTCGACCTGCTGCTGCGCGTCTTCCCCGTCCGCACCTGCTCCAACGGCGTCTTCAAGCGCGCCGCCCAGGTCGGCCGCCCCTGCCTGCTCGGCTACATCGGCAAGTGCGCCGCGCCCTGCGTCGGCCGGGTCTCGGCCGAGGAGCACCGCGCCCTCGCCGAGGACTTCTGCGACTTCATGGCCGGCCGCACCGGCAACTACCTGCGCCGGCTGGAGACCGAGATGCAGGAGGCCGCCGCCGACCTGGAGTACGAGAAGGCGGCCCGGCTGCGCGACGACATCGGCGCCCTCAAGCGCGCGATGGAGAAGAACGCCATCGTCCTCGCCGACGCCACCGACGCCGACCTGCTGGCCCTCGCCGAGGACGAACTGGAGGCCGCCGTCCAGATCTTCCACGTCCGCGGCGGCCGGGTCCGCGGCCAGCGCGGCTGGGTCACCGACAAGGTCGAGGACGTCGACACCGCCGGCCTGGTCGAGCACGCCCTCCAGCAGCTCTACGGCGGCGGCGAGGGCGTCCCGCGCGAGGTGCTCGTCCCCGCGCTGCCCGACCCGGTCGAGCCGGTGCGGCAGTGGCTGAGCGGCCTGCGCGGCGCCCAGGTCGACCTGCGGATCCCGCAGCGCGGCGACAAGAAGGACCTCATGGCCACCGTGCAGCGCAACGCCCAGCAGGCGCTCGCGCTGCACAAGACCAAGCGCGCCTCCGACCTCACCACCCGCAGCCGCGCCCTCCAGGAGATCGCCGAGGCGCTGGAGCTGGACAGCGTCCCGCTGCGCATCGAGTGCTTCGACATCTCCCACCTCCAGGGCGAGGACGTGGTCGCCTCGATGGTCGTCTTCGAGGACGGCCTGGCCCGCAAGAGCGAGTACCGCCGCTTCCAGATCAAGGGCTTCGAGGGCCAGGACGACGTCCGCTCGATGCACGAGGTGATCAGCCGCCGCTTCCGCCGCTACCTCCAGGAGCGCGAGCGGACCGGCGAGTGGGCCGTCCCCGAGGAGGGCCCGGAGGACGCCGACGCCGCGGCGGACGCCGCGGTGGACGGCGCGGCCCCCGCGGACGGCACCCGCAGCGAGGACGGCCGGCCCAAGCGCTTCGCCTACCCGCCGCAACTGCTGGTCGTCGACGGCGGCCAACCCCAGGTCGCCGCCGCCCAGCGGGCCCTGGACGAACTCGGCATCGACGACGTCGCCCTGTGCGGCCTGGCCAAGCGGCTGGAGGAGGTCTGGCTGCCCGGCGAGGACGACCCGGTCGTGCTCCCGCGCAGCAGCGAGGGCCTCTACCTGCTCCAGCGGGTCCGCGACGAGGCCCACCGCTTCGCCATCGGCTACCAGCGGGCCAAGCGTTCCAAGCGACTCACCGCCGGAGAACTGGACTCCGTCCCCGGCCTCGGCGAGACTCGCCGTCAGGCGCTGCTCAAGCACTTCGGCTCGCTGAAGAAGCTCCGGGCCGCCACCGTCGACGAACTCTGCGCCGTCCCCGGCATCGGCCGCCGGACGGCGGAGACTGTTGCGGCGGTGTTGTCGTCCCGTACACCTGCCGCACCCGCCGTGAACACCGCCACGGGCGAGATCATCGAGGACGGCGCCGACGAGTCGGCGCCCGCGGCGCCCGAGACCGCACCCATCCAGGAGACGCCATGACGGCCGACGCCGCCCGTCATCCGGCGTGCCCCGCGCCCACTCGTCCGAGTGAGGGCGGGAAGCATGCCCGCGCGACGCGCGTTCTCCCAAGCAGAACCACCGAGAGCGGGGAACCGAAGTGACCGTGTCCGATTACGGGGGGACCGTCCGGCCCGAGGCCGGCGGCGAGAACACCCCTGAGCTGGTGATCATCTCCGGCATGTCCGGGGCGGGCCGCTCCACCGCGGCCAAGTGCCTGGAGGACCTGGGCTGGTTCGTGGTGGACAACCTGCCGCCGGCCCTCATCCCGACCATGGTCGACCTCGGCGCCCGCTCCCAGGGCAACGTCGCCAGGATCGGCGCCGTCGTGGACGTCCGCGGCCGGCAGTTCTTCGACGACCTGCTGACCTCGCTGGACGAGCTGGAGAAGCGCGGCGTGCGACTGCGCGTCGTCTTCCTGGAGTCCTCCGACGACGCGCTGGTCCGCCGCTTCGAGAGCGTGCGCCGCCCGCACCCGCTGCAGGGCGACGGCCGGATCGTCGACGGCATCGCCCTGGAGCGCGACCTGCTGCGCGAGCTGCGCGGCGAGGCCGACCTGGTGATCGACACCTCCAACCTCAACGTCCACCAGCTGCGGGCCAAGCTCGACGCCCAGTTCGCCGACCACGACGAGCCCGAGCTGCGCGCCACCGTGATGTCCTTCGGCTTCAAGTACGGCCTGCCGGTCGACGCCGACCTCGTGGTGGACTGCCGCTTCCTGCCCAACCCGCACTGGGTGCCGGAGCTGCGGGCCCGGACCGGCACCGACGCGGACGTCGCCGACTACGTGTTCCAGCAGCCCGGGTCCAACGAGTTCCTCAACGGCTACGCCGAGTTGCTGCGCATTGTCACCGAGGGCTATCGCCGCGAGGGGAAGCGTTACATGACCCTTGCCGTAGGCTGCACCGGTGGCAAGCACCGCAGCGTCGCGATGTCCGAGCGCCTGACGAAGCGTCTCATCGCGGACGGCGTGGAGACGGTGCTCGTCCACCGTGACATGGGACGGGAGTAGCCGCCGCCTCCCTGCCGGGCCGCCGGCGGAGGTCGGCGGCCGGTAAGAGGAACGCGAGGTAGGTGTGACGGGATACGTGCCCGGCCGGCAGCTGCAGAACAAGACCGCCGACCGGGGTGGGGCCCCGGCCAGGTCCAGCGCGACCGGCCGGTCCCGCACCGGGGCGGCCCGCACCGGCCCGGCCCGTCCCCATCAGGCGCCCAGGACCAACCAGGCCCCGCGGATCACCGCGCTCGGCGGCGGCCAGGGCCTGTCCGCCTCGCTCTCCGCGCTGCGCCGGCTCACCACCGACCTCACCGCAGTGGTGACCGTCGCCGACGACGGCGGCTCCAGCGGCCGGCTCCGCGAGGAGCTCGGCGTGCTGCCGCCCGGCGACCTCCGCAAGGCACTGGCCGCGCTCTGCGGCGACGACGACTGGGGCCGCACCTGGTCCGAGGTGATCCAGCAGCGCTTCACCGGCACCGGCGAGCTGGGCGGGCACGCGGTCGGCAACCTGCTGATCGTCGCGCTGTGGGAGAAGCTCGGGGACCCGGTGGCCGCCCTGGACTGGGTTGGCCGGCTGCTCAACGTCCAGGGCCGGGTGCTGCCGATGTCGGCGGTGCCGCTGGACATCGAGGCGATAGTCCGGGGGCACGACCCCGCCTTCCCGGCCGAGCTGGCCGCCGTCCGCGGCCAGGCCAGCGTGGCGGTCACCCCCGGCACCGTGCAGTCCGTCCGGCTCGTCCCGGACGAGCCGCCCGCCGTGCCGGAGGCGGTCGTCGCCGTCCGGGAGGCCGACTGGGTCGTGCTGGGCCCCGGATCCTGGTTCACCAGCGTGCTGCCGCACCTGCTGGTGCCCGAGCTGGCGAAGGCCCTGGTGGAGACCCGCGCCCGCCGGCTGCTCACCCTGAACCTGGCCCCGCAGCCCGGCGAGACCGAGGGCTTCACCCCGCAGCGCCACCTGGAGGTCATCGCCGACCACGCCCCCGCCCTTGCGGTGGATGCGATCCTGGTGGACGAGCGCGCCGTCACCGGCGGTGCGTTCGGACTGGCCGACCTGGCCGGCCTGGAGAAGGCCGCCGAGCGGATGGGAGCGGCCCTGGTGCTCGGCCGGGTCGCCCGTACCGACGGCACGCCGCGACACGACCCGGAGCTCTTGGCCGCCGCGTACGACCGGATTTTCCGGACACATGGAAGGATCGGGCCATGGCGATGACTCCAGCGGTGAAGGACGAAATCAGCCGGCTCCCGGTCACCCGGGCCTGCTGCCGCAAGGCGGAGGTGTCGGCGATCCTGCGTTTCGCGGGCGGGCTGCACATCGTGAGCGGCCGCATCGTGATCGAGGCGGAGCTCGACACCGGAGCCGCCGCGCGGCGCCTGCGCAAGGACCTGCTGGAGATCTTCGGACACTCCTCGGACCTGGTCGTGATGGCCCCCGGCGGCCTGCGGCGCGGCAGCCGCTACGTGGTCCGGGTGGTCAAGGACGGCGAGCTGCTCGCCCGCCAGACCGGTCTCGTGGACGGCCGAGGCCGCCCCATCCGCGGCCTGCCGCCGGCCGTCGTCTCGGGCGCCACCTGCGACGCCGAGGCGGCCTGGCGCGGTGCCTTCCTCGCCCACGGCTCGCTCACCGAGCCCGGCCGCTCCTCCTCGCTGGAGATCACCTGCCCCGGTTCGGAGGCCGCCCTCGCCCTGGTCGGCGCCGCCCGCCGGCTCGGCATCCCGGCCAAGGCCCGCGAGGTGCGCGGGGTGGACCGGGTGGTGATCCGCGACGGCGACGCGATCGGCGCGCTGCTCACCCGGCTTGGCGCGCACGAGTCGGTGCTGGCCTGGGAGGAGCGCCGGATGCGCCGCGAGGTGCGGGCCACCGCCAACCGGCTGGCCAACTTCGACGACGCCAACCTGCGCCGCTCGGCCCGGGCCGCGGTGGCGGCCGGCGCCCGGGTGGCCCGCGCGCTGGAGATCCTCGGGGACGAGGTGCCCGAGCACCTGGCCGCGGCCGGCCAGCTGCGGATGCAGCACAAGCAGGCCTCGCTGGAGGAGCTGGGCGCGCTCGCCGACCCGCCGCTGACCAAGGACGCGGTGGCCGGCCGGATCCGCCGGCTGCTGGCGATGGCCGACAAGCGGGCCTCCGAGCTCGGTCTGCCGAGCACCGAGGCCAACCTCACCGACGAGATGGCGCTCAACTGACGAGACGGCGCTCAACTGAGGCCCACCGCCCGCTCCGGCCGGCGGGGTCTTGACGATCACGCCCGGTGATGATCCACGCGCCGGTGTCCGCTCCCGCGGGCACCGGCGCGGCCGTGTCCGGAGGGTGGGACGGGGGGCTGTTCCGGCCTTCGCGGAGGTCGGGACCAACTGCCCGGACCGGTAAGGCCGGACGACCCGAAAACGGTGGGAACACGCGCCACGCCAGGGGTTGCGCGGTCGCCTGATGTGCTCTACCCGGCCTCGGAGGGGTAGGGTCATAGGCGGTCGGGGACATCCCAAAATTCCACCCCGTCGGCATAGCGTCCGGCGTACCTAACGAGGAGATCGGTTCGTGACGATCCGGGTAGGCATCAACGGATTCGGCCGCATCGGCCGCAACTTCTTCCGTGCGGTTCAGTCCCAGGCGGCGGACATCGAGATCGTCGGTGTCAATGACCTGACCGACACCAAGACCCTGGCGCACCTGCTCAAGTACGACTCGATCCTGGGCACCTTCCCGGGCGAGGTGTCCCACACGGCGGACAGCATCACCGTCGACGGCAAGACCTTCAAGGTCATCGCCGAGCGTGACCCGGCCAACCTCCCCTGGGGCGAGCTGGGTGTCGACATCGTCATCGAGTCGACCGGCATCTTCACCAAGGCCGAGGCGGCGAAGAAGCACGTCACCGCCGGTGCGAAGAAGGTCATCATCTCGGCGCCCGCCACCGACGAGGACATCACCATCGTCATGGGCGTCAACGACGAGAAGTACGACGCCGCCGAGCACACCGTGATCTCCAACGCCTCCTGCACCACCAACTGTGTGGCGCCGCTGGCCAAGGTGCTGAACGAGAACTTCGGCATCGTCAAGGGTCTGATGACCACGGTGCACGCGTACACCAACGACCAGGTCACCCTGGACTTCCCGCACAAGGACCTGCGTCGCGCCCGCGCCGCGGCCCTCAACATCATCCCGACCTCGACGGGTGCCGCCAAGGCCACCGCGTTGGTCCTTCCGGAGCTCAAGGGCAAGCTGGACGGCACCTCGCTGCGCGTCCCGGTCCCGACCGGCTCGATCACCGACCTGGTGGTCACCCTGGAGCGCGACGTCACCGTCGCCGAGGTCAACGAGGCCTTCAAGAAGGCCTCCGAGACCACCCTCAAGGGCATCCTGCAGTACACCGAGGACCCGATCGTCTCCTCCGACATCGTGAACTCGCCGTTCTCCACGATCTTCGACTCGCTGATGACCATGGTCCAGGGCAACCAGGTCAAGGTCTTCGGCTGGTACGACAACGAGTGGGGCTACTCGAACCGCCTCGTCAACCTGACCACCCTCGTCGGTGCCGGGCTCTGACGCAGCGGGAGCTGACGTGAAGTAGGGGGGAGGGCCCGGGAGGCATGTGCGAAGCCGACCGGGCCCTCCGTCTGCGCACCCTCAACTCCCCATGGACGGCACAGCGTTGTGTCGTCCCCTGCTCCACCATCTCGCCAGGAGACCGAAGACCGTGAAGACCATCGAAGATCTGGACGTCGCCGGTAGGCGCGTGTTCGTGCGCGCGGACCTGAACGTTCCGCTTTCCGACGGCACGATCACCGACGACGGCCGGATCCGTGCCGTCGCCCCGACCATCGCGAAGCTCGTCGAGCGCGGCGCGAGGGTCGTCGTCGCCTCCCACCTCGGCCGTCCCAAGGGCGAGCCGGACCCGCAGTTCTCCCTCGCGCCGGTGGCCGCCCGCCTCGGCGAGCTCCTCGGCCGGCCGGTCGCCTTCGCGACCGACACCGTGGGCGAGAGCGCGAAGGCCACCGTCGCCGCCCTGGCCGACGGCGAGGTCACGCTGCTTGAGAACCTGCGCTTCAACGCCGGTGAGACCAGCAAGGACGACGCCGAGCGCCGGGCCTTCGCCGAGCAGCTCGCCGCGCTGGCCGACCAGTACGTGGGCGACGGCTTCGGTGCGGTGCACCGCAAGCACGCCTCGGTGTTCGACCTGCCGGCCCTGCTGCCGAACGCGGTCGGCGACCTGATCGCCGCCGAGGTGGACGTCCTCCAGCGCCTCACCGAGGACGTCGAGCGTCCGTACGTGGTGGTGCTCGGCGGCGCCAAGGTGTCCGACAAGGTCGGCGTGATCGCGAACCTGCTGGAGAAGGCCGACCGGATCCTGATCGGCGGCGGCATGGCGTACACCTTCCTCAAGGCCCAGGGCCACGAGGTCGGCATCTCGCTGCTGCAGGCGGACCAGATCCCGACCGTCCTCGGCTACCTGGCGGAGGCGAAGGAGCGCGGCGTCGAGTTCGTCCTCCCGACCGACGTCCTGGTCTCCACGGAGTTCCCGGACCTCAAGACCAAGGCCCCGGCCACCTTCACCGTCGTCGCCGCGGACGCGATCCCGGCCGACCAGGAGGGCCTGGACATCGGCCCGGAGACCCGCGAGCTGTTCGCGGCGAAGCTGGCCGACGCGAAGACCGTGTTCTGGAACGGCCCGATGGGCGTCTTCGAGCACCCGGACTACGCCGGCGGCACCAAGGCCGTCGCGCAGGCCCTGCTGGACAGCGACGCGTTCTCCGTGGTCGGCGGCGGCGACTCCGCCGCGGCCGTCCGCATCCTGGGCTTCGACGAGACGGAGTTCGGGCACATCTCGACCGGCGGTGGCGCGAGCCTCGAGTACCTGGAGGGCAAGACCCTCCCCGGTCTCGCCGCACTGGAAGGCTGAAACACGCATGACTGAGCGTCTCCCGCTGATGGCGGGCAACTGGAAGATGAACCTCAACCACCTCGAGGCCATCCAGCACACCCAGAAGCTGGCCTTCGCGCTGGCCGACAAGGACTACGAGTCGGTCGAGGTGGCCGTCCTCGTGCCGTTCACCGACCTCCGCTCGGTGCAGACCCTGGTCGACGGCGACAAGCTGAAGATCAAGTACGGCTCGCAGGACATCTCGCAGTACGACTCCGGTGCCTACACCGGCGAGGTCTCCGGCCCGATGCTGGCCAAGCTGAAGTGCGCCTACGCGGTGATCGGCCACTCGGAGCGCCGCCAGTACCACGGCGAGGACGAGGAGATCGTCAACGCCAAGGTCAAGGCCGCCTACCGCAGCGGGATCACCCCGATCCTGTGCATCGGCGAGCCGCTGGACGTCCGCAAGGCCGGCACCCACGTCGAGTACACGCTGGCCCAGCTCGACGGCGCCCTGAAGGACGTCCCGGCCGCCCAGGCCGAGTCCGTCGTGGTCGCCTACGAGCCGGTCTGGGCGATCGGCACCGGCGAGGTCGCGACCCCCGAGGACGCCCAGGAGGTCTGCGCCGCGATCCGCGCGCGGATCGCCGAGCTCTACGACGCGACGCTGGCCGGCAAGGTCCGCGTGCTGTACGGCGGTTCGGTGAAGTCGTCGAGCGCGGCCGGCCTGATGGCCAAGCCGGACGTCGACGGCGGCCTGATCGGCGGTGCCTCGCTGGACGCCGAGGAGTTCGTCAAGATCGTGCGGTACCGTGAGCAGGCAGTAGGCTAACGCCGCCGCAGCAACGTAGGCTTTGGGGCCGGACCACCTGGCGTGGTCCGGCCCCTTCGCCGAAGATTACGAGAGAGTTGGTCCCGCCGTGGTTCTCGGGTTCTCGATTGGCCTGATCGTCTTCAGCCTGCTGATGATCCTCCTGGTGCTCCTGCACAAGGGGAAGGGCGGCGGCCTGTCGGACATGTTCGGTGGCGGAGCGATGTCCACCGGCGGCGGCTCGGCGGTCGCCGAGCGCAACCTGGACCGCATCACGATCGTGGTCGGCCTGGGCTGGTTCGCCTGCGTGATCGTGCTCAGCATGGTCCTGAAGTACAAGAGCTGACATACCTCTGACGCCCCGTCGCCCCGCGGCCTATCCTGGATGGGTCCGGGGCGGAGCCGGTGGTGGCGCAACCTTAACTCCTGCTTACACTAGGACGACTTTCGCCACCGACGCGCATCGCGGCGCGTCGGCGCACCAGCACGCAGGGAGTCAGACCGTGGCAAGTGGCAACGCCATCCGTGGCAGCAGGGTCGGAGCCGGCCCGATGGGTGAGGCGGAGCGCGGCGAATCCGCCCCCCGCAACCGGATCTCCTTCTGGTGTGCCAACAAGCACGAGACCCGGCCGAGCTTCGCGGCCGAGGCGGTCATCCCGGACACCTGGGACTGCCCGCGCTGCGGCTTCCCGGCCGGGCAGGACGAGCACAACCCGCCCGCGCCGTCGCGCAACGAGCCGTACAAGACCCACCTCGCCTACGTCCGCGAGCGGCGCACCGACGCCGACGGCGAGGCGATCCTCGCCGAGGCGCTGGCCAAGCTCCGCGGCGAGATCTGAGTGCAGCGAGCAGAAGGGGCGCCACCGTTCGAGAACGGTGGCGCCCCTTCGTGTTGCCGCGGTGTCCCCGGGACTCAGGCCGAGGCCGGGGGGTAGAGCTGGGGCGGCAGCCGGTCCGCGGCGGAGCGGTCCAGCAGCCACAGGGTGCGGCCGGTGCCGTGCGCGCCGGAGGCCGGCGCCTGGAGCTCCCCGGGGCCGGACAGGGCCAGCGCGACCGCGTCCGCCTTGTCCTCGCCGGCCGCCAGCAGCCAGACCTCGCGGGCCGCCCGGATCGCCGGGAGGGTGAGCGAGATCCGGGTCGGCGGCGGCTTCGGCGCGCCGCGCACACCGATCACCGTCAGCTCGGTCTCCCGCACGCCCGGGTGCTCCGGGAAGAGCGAGGCGACATGGGTGTCCGGGCCGACGCCGAGCAGCAGCACGTCGAAGGCCGGCACCCCGATCCGGGACGCGCCGGAGGACCGCGGGGCCCCGGCCGCCTCGGCCAGCTCCGCCGCGTAGCGGGCCGCCGCGGCGTCCACGTCCGAGCCGTCGACGCCGTCCGAGGCGGGCATCGCGTGCACCCGCGCCGGGTCGAGCGGGACGGCGTCCAGCAGCTCGGCGCGGGCCTGGACGACGTTGCGCTCCGGGTCCTCGGAGGGCAGGAACCGCTCGTCACCCCACCAGAGGTCCAGCCGCGCCCAGTCGACCGCGTCGCGCGCCGGGGAGGCGGCGATCGCGGCCAGCAGGGCGTTGCCGTTGCGTCCGCCGGTGAGCACCACCGAGGCGGTGCCGCGGGCGGCCTGGGCGTCCACGATCCGGGTGATCAGCCGGGCCGCGGCCGCCTGGGCCATCAGCTCCTTGTCCCGGTGGACGACCAGTTGCGGGGTGGCCGCGGTCACGCGTCGGCCTTCTTGACGCGCTTGGCGGCGGTCTTCCGACCGCTGCCGGCCGCCGCCGGGGTGGCCTCCGCCTCCTCGGCCACGGCCACAGCCACGGCTTCCGCCGCCGCCACCTCGGCGGTGGCCGGCTCCTTGAGCCGCTCCACCGGGGTGCGCACGGCCGCCGCGTAGATGTCGTCCGGGTCGAGCCGGCGCAGCTCCTCGGCGATCAGCTCGGCGGTCTCGCGCCGCTTGAGCGCCACCTGGCGGTCCGGCGAGCCGGGCATCGAGAGGGTGCCCATCAGGCCGTCCGGGCGGTCCAGGGTGATGTCCCCGTCCGCGGTGCGCAGGTGCACCGCGGTGATGCCCGGGCCGTTGGTGACGACCCGCTCGACGGGCACGTGCAGGCGGGTGTGCAGCCACAGGCCGAGCAGCTCGACGCTGGGGTTGTACGACTCGCCCGAGACCGCCGCGGAGGTGATCACCGACGGCCGCTGGTCCAGCGCGGCGGCCAGCATCGAGCGCCAGCCGGTGATCCGCGTCCAGGCCAGGTCGGTGTCGCCCGGGGTGTAGCTCTGGGCCCGCTGGGCGAGCTGCCCGACCGGCGACTCGGCGGTGACCGCGTCGGTGATCCGGCGCTGGGCGAGCGAGCCCAGCGGGTCCTGCGCCGGGTGCGACGGCGCGTTGTCCGGCCACCAGACCACCACCGGGGCGTCCGGCAGCAGCAGCGGCAGGACGACCGACTGGGCGTGCGCGGCGAGTTCGCCGTGCATCCGCAGGATGACCGTTTCTCCGGAGCCGGCGTCGGAGCCGACCAGGATCTCGGCGTCCAGGCGGGTCTCGGCGCGGGCCCGGGGCGAGCGCCCGGCGCGCTTGATGACCGCCAGGGTGCGCGAGGGGTGCTCGCGGGAGGCGTCGTTGGCGGCCTTGAGGGCGTCGTACGCGCTGCCCTCGTCGGTCACGATCACCAGGGTGAGCACCATGCCGGCGGCCGTCGAGCCACTGGCCCGGCGTGCCTCCATGAGCGCTGCGTTGATCTTGCTGGACGTGGTGTCCGTGAGGTCGATCTTCATGGCCGGCGCCAGCTCCTGCCGTCTTGTGCGAGCATCTCGTCCGCCTCGGCCGGGCCCCAGGTGCCGGCCGCGTACTCCGCGGGCTTGCCGTGGGTGTCCCAGTACCGCTCGATCGGGTCGAGGATCTGCCAGGAGAGCTCGACCTCCTGGTGACGCGGGAAGAGGTTGGCGTCGCCGAGCAGCACGTCGAGGATGAGCCGCTCGTACGCCTCCGGGGAGGACTCGGTGAAGGACTCGCCGTAGGCGAAGTCCATCGTGACGTCCCGCACCTCGAAGGAGGTGCCCGGCACCTTGGAGCCGAACCGCACGGTGACGCCCTCGTCCGGCTGCACCCGGATCACCAGGGCGTTCTGCCCCAGCTCCTCGGTCGCGTAGGAGTCGAACGGCAGGTACGGGGCGCGCTGGAAGACCACCGCGATCTCGGTGACCCGGCGGCCCAGCCGCTTGCCGGTGCGCAGGTAGAACGGCACGCCCGCCCAGCGGCGGTTGTTGATCTCCAGCTTGATCGCCGCGTAGGTGTCGGTCTTGGAGTCCGGGTTGATGCCGTCCTCGTCGAGGTAGCCGCCGACCTCCTCGCCGCCCTGCCAGCCGGCCGTGTACTGGGCGCGCACGGTGTGGGTGCCCAGGTCGGCCGGGAGCTTGACGGCGCTCAGCACCTTGAGCTTCTCGGCCACCAGCGCCTTCGGGTGGAAGGACGCCGGCTCCTCGATGGCGGTGAGCGCCATCAGCTGGAGCAGGTGGTTCTGGATGACGTCGCGCGCCGAGCCGATGCCGTCGTAGTAGCCGGCCCGGCCGCCGATCCCGATGTCCTCGGCCATGGTGATCTGGACGTGGTCGACGTAGGACCGGTTCCAGATCGGCTCGAACATCTGGTTGGCGAAGCGGAGCGCCAGGATGTTCTGGACGGTCTCCTTGCCCAGG
This sequence comes from Kitasatospora misakiensis, assembly GCF_042656005.1. Classification (NCBI taxonomy): domain Bacteria; kingdom Bacillati; phylum Actinomycetota; class Actinomycetes; order Kitasatosporales; family Streptomycetaceae; genus Kitasatospora; species Kitasatospora misakiensis. Next base: position 86,388 of record NZ_JBHSOF010000037.1, read on the forward strand.
TAGTGGTCGATCCGGAAGACCTCGTCCCGGGGGAAGACCTCGTGGACGATCCGGTTCAGCTCCTGGGCGGACTCCAGGTCGTGGCCGAACGGCTTCTCGATGACGGCGCGGCGCCAGGAGCCCTTCGGCGGGTCGGCCAGGCCGTGCTTCTTGAGCTGCTGGACGACGGTCGGGAAGAACTTCGGCGGGACGGACAGGTAGAAGGCGAAGTTGCCGCCGGTGCCCTGCGCCTTGTCGAGCTCCACGATGGTCTCGCGGAGCTTGTCGAAGGCCTCGTCGTCGTCGAAGGTGCCGTGGACGAAGCGCATGCCCTTGGCGAGCTGCTGCCAGACCTCCTCGCGGAAGGGGGTGCGGGCGTGCTCCTTGACCGCGTCGTGGACCTCCTGCGCGAAGTCCTCGTCCTTCCACTCGCGGCGGGCGAAGCCGATGAGCGAGAAGCCCGGCGGCAGCAGGCCGCGGTTGGCCAGGTCGTAGATGGCCGGCATGAGCTTCTTGCGGGACAGGTCGCCGGTGACCCCGAAGATGACCAGGCCGGACGGCCCCGCGATGCGCGGGAGCCGCCGGTCGGACGGGTCACGAAGCGGGTTGACGGGTGCCGGCGGGAGGTCGTCCATGTCCGACACCGGGGTCAACTCGGGGAAATCAGTGCTCACGTGATGGGCTCCGCTTTCGTGCGCCGGTCGCAGGGGTCACTTCTCGTCGGCGAAGGAGGCCAGCGAGGCGGTGACGGTGTCGAGCAGCTCGTTCCAGGACTGCTCGAACTTCTCGACGCCCTCGTCCTCCAGCACCTGGACCACGTCGTCGTAGTCCACGCCCGCGGCGGCGATGGCGTCCATCACGGCCTTGGCGTCGGCGTAGTTGGGGACGATGGTGCCGCCGGTGACCACGCCGTGGTCGTCGGTGGCGTCCAGGGTGGCCTCGGGCATCGTGTTCACGGTGCCGGGGGCGACCAGCTCGGTGACGTACAGGGTGTCCGGCAGGGCCGGGTCCTTGACGCCGGTGGAGGCCCAGAGCGGGCGCTGCGGCTTGGCGCCGGCGGCCTCCAGGGCGCGCCAGCGGGCGCCGCCCGCGGTCTTGCCGTCGACGCTGCCGAAGACCTCCTCGTACGCCTGGTAGGCCAGGCGGGCGTTGGCGAGGGCGGCCTTGGACCGGAGGTCCTTGGCCTCGCCGCCGATCTTCTCCAGGCGCTTGTCGATCTCGGTGTCCACGCGGGACACGAAGAAGGAGGCGACCGACTCGATCTGCGAGAGGTCCAGGCCCTTGGCCTTGGCGGCCTCCAGACCGGTCAGGTAGGCGTCCATGACGGCCTTGTAGCGCTCCAGCGAGAAGATCAGCGTGACGTTGACGCTGATCCCCTTGCCGATCACCTCGGCGATCGCGGGCAGGCCGGCCTTGGTGGCGGGGATCTTGATGAACACGTTCGGGCGGTCGACCAGCCACCACAGCTGCTTGGCCTCGGCCACGGTCGCGGCGGTCTCGTGGGCCAGACGCGGGTCGACCTCGATGGAGACCCGGCCGTCGCGGCCGTTGGACGCGTCGTAGACCGGGCGCAGCACGTCGGCGGCGTCCCGCACGTCCGAGGTGGTGATCATGCGGACGGCCTCGTCCGTGGTGACCTTGCGGACGGCGAGGTCGCGGAGCTGGCCGTCGTACGAGCTGTCGCCGCCGCCGATGGCCTTCTGGAAGATGGTGGGGTTCGTGGTCACGCCGACCACGTGCTTGTGCTGCACCAGCTCGGCGAGGTTGCCGCTGTTCAGCCGCTTGCGGCTGAGGTCGTCCAGCCAGATCGCCACGCCTTCGTCGCTGAGGCGCTTCAGTGCGTCGGTCATGGTGCTTCAGTCCTTACTACTTCTGCTGCGGGGTGTGGGGTGTGGGGCCGGGCCGGGGCGCCGGTGTGCGGTCGGCGCCCCGGCCCGGGGGGTGTCAGCGGTTGACGGCCTCGAGCGAACGCAGGGCGTTGTGGGCCTCGGCGACGACGCGCTCGGCGGTGATGCCGAACTCCTCGAAGAGCACCTGGTAGTCGGCGGAGGCGCCGAAGTGCTCCAGCGAGACGATCCGGCCGTGGTCGCCGACCAGCTCGCGCCAGCCCTGGGCGATGCCGGCCTCGACCGAGACGCGGGCCTTGACCGACGGCGGCAGCACGCTGTCGCGGTAGGCCTGGTCCTGCTCCTGGAACCACTCGAAGGACGGGACCGAGACGACGCGGGTGGCGATGCCCTCGGCCTCCAGGACCTCGCGGGCCTTGACGGCCAGCTGGACCTCGGAGCCGGTGCCGAGCAGGATCACCTGCGGGGTGCCGGTGGAGGCCTCGGCCAGGATGTAGCCGCCCTTCGCGGTGCCCTCGGCGGAGCCGTACACCGTGCGGTCGAAGGTGGGGACGTTCTGGCGGGTGAGCGCCAGGCCGACCGGGCCCGGGTGGGTGGTCTGGCGCTCCAGCACGGTGCGCCAGGCGACGGCGGTCTCGTTGGCGTCGGCCGGGCGGACCATGGCCAGGCCCGGGATGGCGCGCAGCGAGGCCAGGTGCTCGACCGGCTGGTGGGTCGGGCCGTCCTCGCCGAGGCCGATGGAGTCGTGCGTCCACACGTAGGTGACCGGCAGCTTCATCAGGGCGGCCAGGCGGACGGCCGGGCGCATGTAGTCGGCGAAGACCAGGAAGGTGCCGCCGAAGACGCGGGTCCGGCCGTGCAGCGCGATGCCGTTCATGGCGGAGCCCATGGCGTGCTCGCGGATGCCGAAGTGGATGGTCCGGCCGTACGGGCTGGCCGACTTCAGCGGGTTGCCCTCGGGGAGGAAGGAGCTCTCCTCGTCGATGGTGGTGAGGTTGGACTCGGCGAGGTCGGCCGAGCCGCCCCACAGCTCCGGGATCACCGCGCCGAGGGCCTTGAGGGCCTCGCCGCTGGCCTTGCGGGTGGCGACGTCCTTGCCGGCCTCGAAGACCGGGACGGCCTTCTTCCAGCCCTCGGGCAGCTCGCCGGCCGAGATGCGGTCGAACTCGGCGGCGCGGTGCGGGTCGGCGGTGCGCCAGGCCTCGTAGGACTGCTCCCACTCGGCACGGTCGGCCTTGCCGCGCTTGACGACCAGGCGGGCGTGCTCGATGACCTGGTCGCTGACCTCGAAGGTCTTCTCCGGGTCGAAGCCGAGGACCTTCTTGGTGGCGGCGATCTCGGCGGCGCCGAGCGCCGAGCCGTGGGCCTTGGCGGTGTTCTGGGCGTCCGGGGCCGGCCAGGCGATGATCGTGCGCATAGCGATCATCGACGGGCGGGAGGTCTCGGCCTTCGCCGCGGCCAGGGCCTCGGCGAGCGCGGTGACGTCGATGTCGCCGTTGGCCTTCGGCGTGACGCGCTGGACGTGCCAGCCGTAGGCCTCGTAGCGCTTGAGGACGTCCTCGGAGAAGGCGGTCTCGGTGTCGCCCTCGATCGAGATGTGGTTGTCGTCGTAGAGCGCGACCAGGTTGCCGAGCTTCTGGTGGCCGGCGAGCGAGGAGGCCTCGGCGGAGATGCCCTCCTCCAGGTCGCCGTCGGAGACGATGGCCCAGACGGTGTGGTCGAACGGCGACTCGCCGGCCGCGGCGTCCGGGTCGAACAGGCCGCGCTCGAACCGGGCGGCCATCGCCATGCCCACGGCGTTGGCGATGCCCTGGCCGAGCGGACCGGTGGTGGTCTCGACACCGGCGGTGTGGCCGTGCTCGGGGTGGCCGGGGGTACGGCTGCCGGCGACCCGGAAGGCCTTGAGGTCGTCGAGCTCCAGGCCGTAGCCGGAGAGGTAGAGCTGCGTGTAGAGCGTCAGGCTGGTGTGCCCGGGGGAGAGGACGAACCGGTCACGGCCGACCCAGGCGGGGTCGCTCGGGTCGTGGCGCAGGAAGCGCTGGAAGATCAGGTAGGCCGCGGGGGCCAGCGACATCGCCGTCCCCGGGTGTCCGTTGCCGACCTTCTGGACCGCGTCCATGGCCAGTACGCGGGCCGTGTCCACGGTCCGCTCGTCGAGGTCCGACCACTCGAATGCATTCGGCGTCGTGCTCACCCTGTCTCAGGGCTCCTTCCATTGTGAAGAGTGACCCCGTGAGGGACCGGGTCGGCCACGTCGGTGGGGCCGGACGCTGGGTGGTGCCGGTCACGGAGGGTAGATCCCGCTTCTGTGGGCGAGCCTACCGTCCGGCCCGGGGCTCACCCTCCGTGGTGGGACAACTCAGGCATGTTGACGGTCATTCCCCGGACATTTCGTGGGCGACCGCGCGACGGCGGGTCGGGTTCCTTTGTCCACCCTCGCCCGGATCCGTCCGGTTCGCCTCCCCGGGGCGCGGGACGGGGGACTACCGCTCCGGGCGGGCCCCGGACGGTCGTTCGCGGGCAACGTTCCTGGTCGGGGCGGTGGGGTTCACCCGGGGGTGTGCGTTCCGCCTCGCCGGGGCACCCCGGGGCCGGTGGGGAGATATGGAGCGTCTAAGGTGGCGTGGTACGCGCAGAGCGGACGATTCGGGAACAGCGTTCCGGTGGCCGCCTGTGAGGATTCATCTTCAGTTGGGGTGTTAGTGACCGCCGTCGAATCCCGTCCCGCCGGGGTCACCGGGGCGACGCCTGCGCAGCACCGGCCGTTCGGGGCCCGTGTCGGCGCCTTCGTCGCACTGACCAAACCGCGGATCATCGAGCTGCTGCTGATCACCACCGTGCCGGTGATGTTCCTGGCGGAGCGCGGTGTGCCGAACCTTCTGCTGGTGCTGAAGGTGGTCCTCGGCGGGTACCTCTCGGCGGGCGGCGCCAACGCCCTCAACATGTACATCGACCGCGACATCGACGCGGTGATGTCCCGCACCGAGCGCCGGCCGATCGTCACCGGCATGGTGTCGCCGCGCGAGGCGCTGGTGTTCGGCGTCGCGCTCGGCGTCCTGTCGACGGTCTGGCTGGGCGTCCTGGTCAACTGGCTGTCCTCGGCGCTGGCGCTCGGCGCGCTGCTGTTCTACGTGTTCGTCTACACCCTCGGGCTCAAGCGGCGTACCGCGCAGAACATCGTCTGGGGCGGCATCGCGGGCTGCATGCCGGTCTTCGTCGGCTGGGCGGCCGTCACCAACACGGTGTCCTGGTCGGCGCTGGTGCTGTTCCTGGTGATCTTCTTCTGGACGCCGCCGCACTACTGGCCGCTGTCGATGAAGGTCCGCGAGGACTACGCCCGGGCCGGGGTGCCGATGCTGCCGGTGATCAAGGGCAACCTGGCGGTGGCCAAGCAGATCGTCGCGTACTCCTGGGTGATGGTGGCGGTCTCGCTGCTGCTCTGGCCGCTGGCCGACACCAGCTGGCTGTACCCGGCGGCGGCGGTCGTGCTCGGCGCGGCCTGGCTGAAGGAGGCCCACGCGCTGTACGCGCGGGCCAAGGCCGGGGTGGTCGGCGCCAAGCTGAAGGAGATGCGGCTGTTCCACTGGTCGATCACCTATCTGACGCTGCTGTTCGTGGTGATCGCGGTGGACCCGTTCGTGAAGTGACGGTGAAGTGACGGTGACGTGCGGAAGGGCCCCGGTCGAGTCGACCGGGGCCCTTCGCGTTGTGCGCCCAGCATGGGCGATTGCTTGAGGGTGAAAGTCCCTTGGGGGAAGA